>JAUIEF010000126.1 GCA_030428785.1 bacterium | reverse complement strand
GCGAGGCCACCATGCGGATCGCGATCTCGAGCACATCGAACATGTGAGGGACTCCTTTCCTGGAATCGGGTGGGGTTACGCCCGTTGGGGCCCCGCCCGATTCCAGGAAAGGAGTCCCGCCAAGTGCGTCGGGGCCGCAGCCGGGTGACCACCGACCTCGCGTCCTGCAGAGTCGCGAGGGAGGCGAACGAAGTGAGCCTCCGCCAAGCTCTCGCGAAGCGAGAGGAGGCTTCGGGTTCGGCTTCGGGTTCGGCTTCGGGTTCGGCTTCGGGTTCGGCTTCGGGTTCGGCTTCGGGTTCGGCTTCGGGTTCGGCTTCGGGTTCGGCTTCGGGTTCGGCTTCGGGTTCGGGTTCGGGTTCGGGTTCGGCTTCGGGTTCGGCTTCGGCTTCGGCTTCGGCTTCGGCTTCGGCTTCGGCTTCGGCTTCGGCTTCGGCTTCGGCTTCGGCTTCGGCTTCGGCTTCGGCTTCGGCTTCGGCTTCGGCCGAAAACGCGATCCCGTTCCCCTCGCCCGTCGCGCCTACTCCCCGTCCGCTTCCACCTCGTCGAGCAGCTCCTCGAGCGCGGGCCGGATCGTCTCCGCGAGCACCGCGTGCCCCGCGGCGGACGGGTGCAGCCCGTCGGGCAGCATCATCCCGCGCTCGAACGCGACGCCCTCCATGAAGAACGGGATGAACGCGACGTCCTCCTCGCGCGCGACGGTCTCGTAGAGCTGCTCGAAGCCGGCGGCGTAGTCGGGGCCGTAGTTCGCGAAGATCCGCATGCCGAGCAGGAGGACGCGCGCGCCCGAGTCCTTCGCTTCGCGGACGATGGACCGAAGGTTGTCCTCGATGTTCTCGAGCGGTTGTCCGCGGAGCGCGTCGTTGCCGCCGAGCTCGACGACGACGATGTCCGGTCGTTGTGCGAGCTGCCAGTCGAGGCGTCGCAGGCCGCCGCCCGTCGTGTCGCCGGAGAGGCCCGCGTTCACGACGCGGATCGGCCGGCCCGCGGCGGCGAAGAGCTCGCCGAGCAGCGCGGGGAAGGCCTCCTCGGCGGGCAGGTGCAGGCCGGCGGTGATGCTGTCGCCGAGGAAGGATACGAGCGGTCCGTCGCCCGTGACGGCGGAGCGGCCGGTGTCGAGCGCGCCGCCGGGCGCCGAGGGCGCGGGTGCCGGTTCGTCCGTCGGGCCGCCCGCCGACGCGTCGCCGCATCCGGCGAGGAGGGCGACCGCGAACACGAGGAGCGAGAGCGCGGCGGGTCCGCGCGCGGCGTGGTTCCGGCGCCTCCGTGTCGGGTCGGGCATGCCGCGATCCTATCAGGCACGATGGTCCCCATGACGACACCCCGGCTGCTCTGCGAGGGACTCACCCGACGCCTCCCGTCCGGCGGGCACGTGATCACCGTGCTCGACGACGTCGACCTGCGCATCGAGGCCGGCGAGTTCGTCGCGATCCTCGGGCCGTCGGGCAGCGGCAAGTCGACGTTGCTCGGGTTGCTCGCGGGGCTCGACCGGCCGAGCGTCGGCACGGTGCAGCTCGACGGCGTCGCGCTCGAGCGGCTCGACGAGGACGCGCTCGCGTTGCTGCGTCGAGAGAAGGTGGGCTTCGTCTTCCAGAACTTCCAGCTGCTCGCGAACCTCACGGCGCGCGAGAACATCCTGCTGCCGATGGAGCTCGGCGGGAAGGCGGGCGCGGCGGCGCGCGCGGACGAGCTGCTCGCGCGCGTCGGCCTCGCGGAGCGCGGGCACCACTACCCGAGCCAGCTGTCCGGCGGCGAGCAGCAGCGCGTCGCGCTCGCGCGGGCGTTCGGGCCGCGGCCGTCGGTGCTGCTGGCGGACGAGCCGACGGGGAACCTCGACCGCGACACCGGCAGGAACGCGCTCGACCTGCTCGTCGACCTGCGCGAGGCGGAGGGCACGACGCTCGTGCTCGTGACGCACGACCCGCAGGTGGCGGAGCGCGCGGGGCGGCGGGTGCGGCTCGAGGGCGGCCGCGTCGTGGAGGACGACGGCGCGGCGGGCTCGCGGGGCGGAGGCATGGCAGGCGACGACGTCGCGCAGGACGTCGCGCGCGGCACGGGGGCGGCGCCCGCCCCGTGAACCTCCGCACCTACCTCGTCACGATGGCGCGCGAGTCGCGGGGCAGCCGCGGTCGCCTCCTCTTCTTCACGGCCTGCCTGTCGGTGGGCGTCGCGGCGGTGGTCGGCGTGGGCGTGCTCGTCGGCACGCTCGACGAGGGCATCCGCCGCAACGCGCGCCAGCTCCTCGCGGCGGACCTCGTCGTGAGCGCGCGGCGCGAGCTGCCCGCGGAGCTCGACGGGCTGCTCGACGCGGAGGACGGCCTCGAGCGCACGGACGTCCGCGAGCTCGCGACGGTCTCGGCGGCCGTCGGGCGCGACGGCGAGACGCGCAGCCGCCTCACGGAGCTCAAGGTCGTCGACGGGCGCTACCCGTTCTACGGCGAGCTGGGCCTCGACCCGCCCGGCACGCTCGCCGACCACCTCGCGCCGGACACGGTCGTCGTGGGGCCGGAGCTGCTCCCCGCGCTCGACGTGTCGGTCGGCGACGAGCTGCTCGTGGGCGGCGAGCCGTTCCGCATCGTCGCGACGGTCGTCGCGGAGCCGGACCTGCTGGGGTTCTCGCTGACGCTCGGCGCGCGCGTGTTCATGAGCGGCGACGCGTTTCGCCGCACGGCGCTCACCGGCGTGGGCAACCGCGTGCGCTACAAGGCGCTGCTGCACCTGCCGGGCAATCCGACCGGCGCGGCGCTCGCCGACCTCGAGCAGCGCCTGCGCGACGGGCTGCCCGACGCGAGCTACCTGCGCTTCGAGACGCACGACGAGGCGCAGCCGACGTTGCGCCGCTCGCTCGGCCGCGTCGAGGACTACCTCGGGCTCGTCGCGCTGCTCTCGCTGCTGCTCGGCGGCGTGGGCGTCGCGCAGATCGTGCGCGCGTGGATCGCGGAGCGCACGCAGGGGATCGCCGTGCTGCGCTGCCTCGGGCTGCGGCCGCGCGAGATCCTCGCGCTCTACGTGTCGAACGTCGTCGTGCTCGCGCTCGTCGGGAGCGCGGTGGGTGCGGCGATCGGCTCGGCGCTGCCCTTCGCGCTGCTCGCCGTCGCGCCGGACCTCGTGCCGCCGGACCTCGTGGGCGCCGTGCCGCTCGCGCCGCTGCTGCGCGGGCTCGGGCTCGGCGTGGGCGTCGCGCTGCTCTTCAGCCTGCCGCCGCTCGTCGCCGTGTGGCGCGTGCCGCCGGCGCGCGTGCTGCGCGCGGACGC
This sequence comes from bacterium, assembly GCA_030428785.1. GTDB lineage: Bacteria > Planctomycetota > B15-G4 > B15-G4 > B15-G4 > JAUIEF01. Next base: position 13,293 of record JAUIEF010000126.1, on the reverse strand, counting down.
CGCGCCGCTCCCCGCGCCGCGCCTCGTGCGGTGGGGCGCCGGCCTCGCGCTCCTCGCCGGGCTGCTCGGCAGCGCGTGGGTGCAGGCCGACGACCTCGAGCGCGCCGCGTGGTTCACCGGCGGGCTCGTCGTGACCGCCGCGCTCCTCGCGCTCGGGGCGCGCGGCCTCATGCGGGCGTCGCGCGCCATCCCCCGCGACGCGCTCCACCCGTACCTCAAGCACGGGCTCGCCGCGCTCTCGCGGCCGGGCGCCGGCACGACGGCCGCCGTCGTCGCGCTGGGCCTCGGCGCGCTCGTCGTGCTCGCCATGATCCTCGTCGAGGGCCGCCTGCAGGACGAGCTCGCGACCGCGCTGCCGGAGGAGGCGCCGTCGTCCTTCCTCGTGGACATCCAGCCCGACCAGTGGGACGGCGTGCGCGCGGCGATGGAGGCGCGCGGCGCGACGGCGGTCGACTCGGTGCCGGTCGTCATGGCGCGGCTCGCGGAGGTGGGCGGCGTCCCGGTGCAGGAGCTCATGGCGCGTGGGCGCGGGGGAGGCGGCGCCGCGGGAGGTCCCGACGCGACGGCCGCCGGCGCGACGGGCGGTCCGCCCGCGTCGGGCGGGGACGCGACGGGCACGACCGCGGTCGACGGTGCGCACGGCGGTGACGCGTCGGACGGCGCGGGCGCCGTCGACGCGCAGCCGGACGACCGCACCGCCGACGACGACACGCCGCCGGCGGCCGGGGACCCCGACGCCGGCTACGGCGACGACGACGATGACGACGACGCCGCCCGCGACGGCGGCGAGCGTCGTCGCGGCGGCCGTCGCTCGCGCTGGGTGCTCACGCGCGAGCAGCGCCTCACCTGGCGCGCCGAGCTCCCCGAGGACAACGAGATCGTCGACGGCGCGCTCTGGTCCGACCCGGACCGAGCCGAGGTGAGCCTCGAGGAGGGCTTCGCCGAGGACCTCGGCGTGGGCGTCGGCGACGCGCTCGTGTTCGACGTGCAGGGCGTGCTCGTCGACGTCGTCGTCACGAGCATCCGCTCCGTCGAGTGGGGCAGCTTCTCGATCAACTTCTTCGTGATCGTCGAGCCGGGGCTGCTCGAGGCCGCGCCGCACTTCCGGATCGCCGCCGCGCGCCTCGACCGCGAGGCGGAGAACGACCTCGAGCAGGAGCTCGTCGCCGACTACCCGAACGTCACGCTGCTCCGCGTGCGCGACATCATCGAGAAGGTCGCCGCGCTTCTCACGCGCCTCGCGATGGGCGTGCGCGTGCTCGGCGCGTTCACGGCGCTCGCCGGCGTCGTCATCCTCGCGGGCGCCGTCGCCTCGACCGGGCTGCGTCGCGCGCAGGAGGTCGCGCTCCTCAAGACGCTCGGCGTGACGCGGCGGGGCGTCATCGCGCTCTTCGCCACCGAGTACGCGCTCTCCGGGCTCATGGCCGGGCTCATCGGCGGGCTCGGCGCCTACGCGCTCTCGTGGGCGTTCCTCGACGAGGTCGCGCAGATCACGCCGTCGCTGCCGTGGCTCGACCTGCCCGTCGCGACCGCGGCCACCGCCGTGCTCGCCGTCCTGTCGGGCATCGCCGCGAGCGCGCGGGCGCTCCGCGTGCGGCCGGTGGAGAGCCTGCGCCGCTAGAGGAAGCGCACCCGCGCGTGCTCGCGCAGCGACTCCGTGTCGTGGAAGGTGTCCCGCCACGCGATGCCGCCGCGACGCGCGCCGAGCCAGGCGGCGCGCACGATCATGCCCGCGACGAGCAGCGTGCCCACCGGGAAGAGCAGCGCGGGGAGCACGCGTCGCCCGCCCCACCGCGCGAGCACGACGCCCGTCGCGAGCCCGGCGACGAGCGCCGTCGCGCCGAGCGCCCGCAGCGCCGCGCCCCACGCGCCGTCCAGGCCGCAGCCCGAGAGGGCGAGCAGCGGCCCGGCGTCCACCGTGACGAGCAGCCCCGCGAGGAGCAGCGCCTTCGGCAGGCTGTAGCCCGCCGCGGCGAAGGTGTTCTTCTCGAGCCCGCGCACCATCTCACCCAGGCTCCGGTACCAGCGCACGCTCACCGCGCGGCGACCGAGCGCGACGCCGCAGCGCGCGCCCGACGACTTCATCATGCGCCCGAGCGCGACGTCGTCGATGACGTCCCGCGCGAACCACGGCACGCGCTCCGTCCGCTCCCACGCGCTCCGCCGCACCATGTTGAACGCGCCGACGCCCACGTGCGCGTCGCTGTCGGGGTCCTCGACGGCCCACAGTCGCTGGCCCAGCACGAACGACCGGCCGAAGGCCGCCACCGCCGCGTCGAGCAGGAAGCCGCCCGGCGGGACGTCCGGGAGCACGGCGAGGTGGTCGAGGCCGCGCGCCTCCGCCGCCGCGACCGCGCGCGCGAGCGTCCCCGGCGCGAAGTGCACGTCCGCGTCCGTGAAGAGGATCCAGTCCGTCGCGGCGTCCCGCGAGCCGACGTGGAGCGCGTGCGTCTTGCCCAGCCAGCCGTCCGGCAGCGCGTCCACGTGCACCGCCCGCGCCCGCGGGTCGCGCGCCGCGAGCCCGTCGACGTGCGCGCCCGTCCCGTCGTCCGAGCGGTCGTCCACGAAGATGACCTCGAGCCCCGGGAGCTCCTGGGCCAGCAGGGTCTCCGCCGCCGCCGGGAGGGTGTCCGCCTCGTTGCGGGCCGGGACGACCACGCGCAGGCTCCCCGCCGGCGACCCCTCGGTCGGCAGCGGCGGGACGACCCGCCGGACCCGCAGCGCGAGCGCCGAGCCCGCGAGCCACGCCAGGCAGCCCGCCGAGGCGGCGAGCGCGAGCGGCACGAGGACGAGCTCCGGCATGGCGGGTCCCGACGGGGCTGACCAGATGGTGGACGGCGGTCCAGCTTGCACACAGGCGCGTGTCGCCGCGAGGCGCGGGACGGTCGACTCCGACGGCCCGCGCGCCGCGGGTCGTCCTCGCACCGTCCCGGACGGCCGGCGGCGAGGAGCACCTCGGAGACGCCCGGTCGCCCCGTTCCGGGGCTTCCCGAGCCGCTCCACCCGTGTGTTCGCGCGGCGGCTCCCCGCGGACGCGGCGGTCCGCGCGCCGCTTGGCACGGTCGTTGCAACAGGAGCAGACCTTCTCGCCGACCACCAGCTCAGGTCGCATCGAAGCTGTGGTGGCCCGGACGGGACCGTGACCGAGCGTGAAGACCCCGCGAGGGGTCGTGAGAGAAGGACACGGACCCGGTCGGGTGGGACCGCGCCCCGGGGGACCTCACTCCTCCCTCCCTCGGGGCGCGGTTCTTCTTTTCCCGGCTTGCCGGGGAAAGAAGGACCGCCGGTCGGCCCGGAGGGCCGGCCGGCGGGTGTCCTTTCGATACGGCGCTCCGCGCCGCCGGGTGAGCGGGGCTCACCCGGGGTGTCCTATCGATACGGCGCTTCGCGCCGCCGGGTGAGCACGGCTCACCCGGTGATGGCTGCCGACGTGGGGTGGAGCCTTCGCTTCGCTCGGCTTCGGGCTCTCCGCGAACTCCGCGAGCGCGGTCGGCTCGCGCCTCGCCGTCAGGCGGTGTGGGCCTGCTGGGCCTCGATCATCGCGGCGCTCACGACGTCGAGGGCCGCGAGCCAGGTCGTCGCGAGCTCCGGGGTCCACGCGTCGCCCAGGTGCGCGGCGAGCGTGTGCACGAGCGATGCGCCCACGTACGGGTACATCTCCGCCGTCACGCCGTAGCCCGCGTGGCTGCGGCCCATGGTGTCGAGCAGCGGGCCGAGCTCGCCCGGCTTGTCCGCCAGGTCGACCACCGCGGCGAGCGTCGTCATGAGCTTGCGGCGCTGCTGCGTGAAGTCCGTCTCCGCGAAGAGCGGGCGCACCTGCGGGTACGTGCGCAGGAGCGTCTCGTAGAACGCGCGGGCGGCCTCGTCGGCGACGGGGCGGACGGCTTCGAAGGAGCTGCGGAGGAGGGCGACGTCCATGGGACGGGGTTCCGGCGGGAGGAGGTGGGGGTGGAACGAAGGGGATCGGTGGAGTCCGGGGAGACGGGGGCGGTCCGCCCGTGCGCCGCGGGGGGCGGCGGGGTCGGGCGAGGGCGGCGGTCAGCCGACGGGCAACCTCGCGAGACCGGTCGACGGCCCGGGGCGCGCCACGAGGTCGGCGAGCGTCATGCCCTCGAGGACCGCGTAGAACGCCGCCTCGGCCTCGATGAGCTTGCGCCGCAGACGGCAGCCGGGCTCGAGCACGCAGGTCTCCGGCTCGAGCACGCACTCGAGGACGCCTTGCCGGCCCTCGAACGCGGCGACGACCTCGCCCACGTCCACGTCCGCCGCCGAGCCGGTGAGCCGGACGCCGCCCCCGCGGCCCGCGCGCGTCGTCACCCAGCCGTGGCGGGCGAGCGCCTGCACGACCTTCACGAGGTGCTCACGCGACACGTCGTAGGCCTCGGCCACGCTCTCGACCCGGACGAGCCCGTCGCTGCGGGCCAGGTAGATGAGCACGCGGAGCGCGTAGTCCGTCTGCAGTCTTAGTCGCATGGTGGAAGTGGTACCGCGAATACCAGTTTAAGTCAAGGGCCGTCCGCGACGGTCCGTCGGGCGGGGCCTCGCTCCGTGACACGTCCGGCGGTCGACGGGCGGCGCCGAACGCCCCGGCGTCCGTAGAATGCGGCGCCCCCGCCCGGAGGACCCGTCGTGCGACACCCCCGCCCCGCACCGTCGCCGCGTCGCGCCGCCCGCCGGGTCGTCGGCGCGCTGCTGCTCGTCCTCGCGTGCGTGCCCGACCTGCCCGCGCAGGTCGCCGCACCGGAGCGCACGCCTCGCTCGCTCGTGCTCTTCATCGCCGACGGCTGCGGCCCGACGAGCCTCACGCTCGCGCGGCAGGCGAGCGGGCCCCTCGCGCTCGACGCGCTGCTCGTCGGCAGCGTCGCGACGCGCTCCGCGAGCAGCCACATCACGGACTCCGCGGCGTCGGGGACCGCGCTCGCCACGGGGGTCGCGACCGACAACAAGGTCATCGGCCTCGACCCGGCGGGCGGCCGGCTCGTCAGCCTGCTCGAGAAGGCGAAGGCGGCCGGCATGCGCGTCGGCGTCGTGACGACGACGAGCGTCACCCACGCGACGCCCGCGTCGTTCACGGCGCACGTCCCGTCGCGCTACGACGAGCCGGACATCGCGGTGCAGCAGGTCGTCGCCGACGTCGATGTCCTGCTCGGAGGCGGCGCGCGCTTCTTCGTGCCGGCGTCCGAGGCCGAGCCGCACGGTCGCACCGACGGCCGCGACCTGCTCGCCGAGGCACGTGACGCGGGGCGGCTCGTCGTGACGACCGCCGCGGAGCTCGATGCGCTCGACGGCGGCGACCCGGAGACGCCCGTGCTCGGCGTCTTCGCGTCGGAGCACCTCGCGTACGTCCTCGACGCGCGGCCCGCCGCGCAGCCGTCGTTGCTCCGGTTGGCGACCTTCGCGGTGGAGCGCCTGTCCGCGGGCGGCGCGCCCTTCGTGCTCGTCGTCGAGGGCGGGCGCATCGACCACGCGGCCCATGACAACGACGTCGCCGCGCACCTGGCGGAGATCCTCGACTTCGACGCGACGGTGTCCGCGTTCGTCGACGACAACCCGGACGACCGGCTCGTCGTGAGCGTCTCGGACCACGAGACGGGCGGGCTGTCGCTCGGTCGCAACCGCGGGCTCCTCGGCGCGCAGGACTGGGACCCGTCGGTGCTCACGCTCCAGACGGCGTCGCTCGAGGGGATGCTGGAGCGTGCGAAGGACGGCGAGGACGTCGCGGCCGTGTTCCTCGAGACGTGCGGCCTCGCCGACCTCTCCGACGCGGAGCTCTCCGCCGTCGGGGACGCGAAGGCGTGGGTGCCGGGGCTGCGCCTCGAGTCGACCGAGGACGTCGCGAAGAACGGGTTGTCCCGCGCGCTCATGGCGCCGCTCGCGTCGCGCGCGGGCGTCGCGTGGTCGACGTGGTGGCACACCGCCGTCGACGTGCCGCTCTTCGCGACGGGCCCCGGCAGCGCGCGCTTCGCGGGACACCACACGCACCCGCGGCTCGGGCGGCTGCTCCAGGAGGTCCTCGGCCTGGCGGGGGAGTAGCGGGCGGGCGGAACCGCGAGCCCCGGTGTCCCGCGGGCGCGCGGCGCTAGCGCGGTGCGGCGCGCCGCGCGCGGCCGTGCACCGCCGCCGCGAGTCGCGCGACCTCGGCGGGGTCGGCGCGTCCCGCGTCCGTCGTCGCCGAGCCGTGCAGCTCCCACGCGCCGGTGCGCTCCAGGATCCGCGCCGCGTCCGCCGAGCGCACGCCGCCGCCCGGCAGCACGACGAGCCGGTCGCCCGCGGCCCGCACGAGCTCCGCGAGCACGTCGAGCCCCTCGGGCACGCTCGGTGCGCCGCCGCTCGTGAGCACGCGGTCGACGCCCAGCTCGACGAGCGTCTCCAGCGCCTCGAGCGGGTCGGGGACCTCGTCCATCGCGCGGTGGAAGGTCACCGACATGGGGTGCGCGCGGTCGAGCAGCCGCGCGAGGCGCTCGCGTCCGACGCGGCCGTCGGGCCGGAGCACGCCGAGCACCACGCCGTCCGCGCCCGCCTCGTACGCCGCGTCGACGGCCGTCTTCATGCGCCGGCACTCCGTCTCGTCGAACGCGAAGTCCCCTGCGCGCGGCCGGACGAGCACATGGAGCGGGACGTCCGTCGCGGCACGTGCGGCGACGACGAGCTCGCGCGGAGGCGTGAGGCCGCCGGCGGCGAGGTCGAGGCACAGCTCGAGACGGTCGGCGCCGGCCGCGACCGCTCGCTTCGCCGCCGCGAGGTCCTCGACGCAGATCTCGAGCGCGGGGCGCCGGCGCACGGCGCTCAGCCGTCCAGCCGGAACACGAACGGCTGGCGGTAGGTCGACGGGATCGCGCGGCCGTCGCGACGCGCCGGCTCGTAGCGCCAGGCGCGCGCGGCGTCGAGCGCCGCCTCGTCGAGCATCGCGTGGCCGCTGCTCTCGGCGACCACGACCTCGCCGGCCGAGCCGTCCGCGAGCACCTCGACGAGCAGCACGACGTCGCCCTCCCAGCCGCGGCGACGCGCGAGCGCGGGGTACTCGGGCGGCGCGTTCACGGACGCGTCGAGCGCGTGGGCGGAGACGACCTGCGCCGCGGCGAGCGTCACGACGAGGAGCGCGCGCGGCGGGAGCGCGTCGCGCGGCGCCGGCGCGGGCGGCGGGGCGTCGGGGCGCGCCGCGAGCGGCCGGGCGAGCGGACCCGCGGCGGCCGCGTCGACGGGGAGCGCGCGCGGGCCGTCGTCCGGGCCCGGCGCGCGGGGGACGTCGACGCGACGCGGCCGGAGCGCCGCTCGTGCCGGCGGCTCGGCGTCGAGCGGCGCGGGCTCGATCCGCCGCTCGAAGGGCTCCACCGGCGGGCGCGCCGGCCGCGACGGCACGAGCCGGATGTGCACGAGCGGGGTCGGACGCGCGGGGGGCTCCGGGGCCCGCAGCTCGAGCCAGGCCCACGCCCCCGAGTGCAGCAGGAGCGACACGGCGAGCGCCGACCGCAGGAGCCGCCGCTCGCCGCGGGTCGACGGCAGCGTGGACGCGTGCGTCGCCGGCGGGGAGGCGGTGGGTTCGGGGGTCATGCGGCCGGTCGCGGGGGCGCGGGAGGGGGACGGGGATGGAGGATAGCGGGGCCGGTTCGGGCCGTCACGGGGAGGGACCGCGCGGGGGGCGGCGGCGGTTCACGGGGGGGGCGACCGGGGCCGGAGCCGGGGCCGGGGCGGATGCCGGGGCCGAAGCCGGAGCCGGGGCCGGGGCCGATTCCGAACCCGAAGCCGAAGCCGAATCGGAACCCGAAGCCGAAGCCGAACCCGGTCCGGCGCCCGCTCCCGGCTAGTCCCCCCTCAGCCGCTCCGTCAGCCTCCCGTGCCGCGTGCCCGTGTCCGCCCTCGACACCGCCGTCTGCAGCGCGCGCGTCTCGCCGAGGACGACGAGCACCTGCTTCGCGCGCGTGAAGGCGGTGTAGACGAGGTTGCGCCGCAGCATCATGAACTGGCTGCTGAAGAGCGGCAGGATGACCGCGGGGAACTCGCTGCCCTGGCTCTTGTGGCAGGTGATGGCGAAGGCCGCCTCGAGCTGGTCGAGCTGGTCGAGGCCGTACTCGACCTCGCGGCCGCCGAAGTCGACGCGCACGGTGAGCGCCTGCTCGTCGAGCGTCTTCAGGAGGCCGATGTCGCCGTTGAAGACGTCGAGGTCGTAGTTGTTGCGCACCTGCATGACCTTGTCGCCCTCGCGGTACATGCGGCCGAAGCGCTCGAGCTGCGCCTTGCGCGGGGCCGGCGGGTTGAGCACCTCGCGCAGCGCGTCGTTGAGGGCCTGCGTGCCGACCGGACCGCGGTGCATGGGCGTGAGCACCTGCACGTCGAGCACCGGGTTGAGGCCGAAGCGCTTCGGGATGCGCTGCGTGACGAGCGCCTCGATGGCGTCGAGCGTGCTGCGCGCGTCCTCGCGCTCCACGAAGAACGCCTGCCCGTCGGCCGTCTCGTCGAACTCCGGGACCTCGCCCTCGTTGACCTGGTGCGCGACGCGGACGATGCCCGAGTCCTGCGCCTGGCGGAAGACGGTCGCGAGGCGCGCGACGGGCACGGTGCCGCTCTCGATGAACGAGCGCAGGACGTCGCCCGGTCCGACGGACGGGAGCTGGTCGACGTCACCGACCATGACGAGCGTGGCCTCGTCGGGCAACGAGGAGAGCACGGCCGCCATGAGCGTGACGTCCACCATGGACATCTCGTCGACGATGAGCACCTCGACGTCGAGCGGCTCGCGCGGCGGCGCGTTCATGCGGAACGTCATGGGCGTGATGCCGAGCAGGCGGTGCAGCGTGCTCGCGTCGCCGCCGGTCGCCTCGGCGAGGCGGCGCGCGGCGCGGCCGGTCGGCGCGGCGAGCGAGACGTGTCGCCCCTGCGCGCGGAAGAGGTCGACGAGGCAGCGCACGAGCGTCGTCTTGCCGACGCCCGGCCCGCCCGTGACCACGGAGAGCTTGTTGCCCACGACGACGCGGATCGCGTGCCGCTGGTCGTCGGAGAGCTCGATGCCGCTCCGCTCCTCGGCCCACGCGGCCGCGGCGTCCGGGTCGACGTCCGTCGCGAGCGCGCCGCCGTGGAGCAGCCGGTCGACGTGCGTCGCGACGCCCTTCTCCGCGGCGAGCATGTCGGGCGCGTACACGAGCCCGTCCTCGACGAGCCGGCCGCTCTCGAGGTTCGCGCGCAGCGTCTCCTCCACGGGCAGCGTGTCGAGCTCGAGGAAGGGCGTGGCCCGCGTGACGATCTCCTCGAACGGCAGCGCGACGTGCCCCTCCATCCCCGCGCGCCAGAGCAGGTACGACAGCCCGGCCTCGATGCGGAAGGGCGAGTCGGCCTCCGTGCCGAGGTTGCGCGCGACCAGGTCTGCGGTGCGGAAGCCGATGCCGAAGACCTCCTCGGCGAGGCGGTACGGGTTGCTGCGCACGAGCTCCACCGTCTCGCGCCCGAACTGCTTCCAGATGCGCGCGGCGTGCGCGGGCCCGAGGCCGAGGTCCTGCAGGAACACGAGCGCCGCCGACGACTCGCGCACCTCCTCGAGCTGATCGATGATCGCGGCGGCGCGCGCGCGGCTGATGCCCGGCACGGAGACCAGCAGGTTCGGGTTGCGCTCGAGCCGGTCGAGCACGTCCTCGCCGAGCGCGTCGACGATCTTCTCCGCGGTCTTCGGGCCGACGCCCTTGATGCGTCCGCCGCCGAGGAACTTCACGAGCCCCTTGCGGCCCATGGGCATGCGCACCTCGCACGACGAGACCGCGAGCTGCATGCCGTAGCTCGGGTGCTCGGTCCACTCGCCGCGCACCTCGAGCGTGTCGCCCTCCTCGACGCCGGGCATCGTGCCGACGAGCGTCACCGGCGACTCGTGGTCGTCGCTGTCGAGGCGCGCGACCGTGTAGCCGTTGTCGTCGTTGCGGAACGTGATGCCGAGCAGCGTGCCCGTCACGCGGGCCTCGTCCGGGTCGTCGTCCCGGGAGGGCTTCTGCGAGGCGAAGAGGTCCTGCTCGCTCATGGCGGGGTCGATGGGGGCGTGTCGGTCGGTCGTCCGCCGGCGCGCCGCGTGACTCAGTAGGTGAAGTGCTTGATGGTGTCGCCCTTGTCGGCGATCTCCGTCATGGCGTCGATGCCGATGGTCAGGTGGATCTCCGCGAACTCGCGCGTGACGCGCTGGTCGGACTCCTCCGTCTTGACGCCCTCGGGCGTGAGCGGCGTGTCCGAGACGAGCAGCAGCGCGCCGCGCGGGATCTGGTTGTGGTGCCCGACGATGAAGACCGTCGCGGTCTCCATGTCGATGCCCAGGCAGGTCATGCCCTCGAGCCGGCGCTTGAAGACCTCGTCGTGCTCCCAGAGGCGGCGGTTCGTCGTGTAGACGACGCCCGTGCGGTACTCGAAGCCGCGCTCGACGACCTTCTCCGACACGAACTTGTGCAGCTTGAACGACGGGAGCGCCGGGACCTCCGGCGGGAAGTAGTCGTCGCTCGTGCCCTCGCCGCGGATGGCGGCGATGGGCAGCACGAAGTGCCCGATCTCCGTCGACTTCTTGAGGCCGCCGCACTTGCCGAGGAAGAGCACGCCCCGCGGGTCGATCGCGCTCAGCAGGTCCATGACCGTGGCGGCGTTCGCGGAGCCGATGCCGTAGTTGACCATGGTGAGGCCGTCGGCGTTCGTGGCCGCGGACATGGGGCGGCCCTCGCCGCGCACCGGGCAGCCGAAGAGCTCCGCGAACCGGCTCAGGTAGCCGTGGAAGTTCGTGAGCAGGACCCGGTCGCCGAACTCGGCCAGGGGCATGCCCGTGTAGCGGGGCAGCCAGTCGCGGGCGATCTCGAGGCGGTCGGGCATGGGGGTGGAGACTACCACCGCCGGGCCCGCGAGCCTCGCCGCGCGGTCAGGAGCGGGGCAGCACGCCCTCCGCGCGCAGGACCTCCTCGACGCGCGGTCGGAGCGTGTGCCCGAACATGCCGCGGCCGCGCGCGCAGCCGACGAAGACGACGTCGCCCTGCGGACGGCAGACCCAGCCGACCCACCAGCCGAGGTCCGGGTTGCGACGGGACCCCGTCTTACCGCGCACGACGAGGCCGGGCTCCTCGTGCACGACGAGCGCGTCGAGCACGGCGTCCTGCGCCGCGTCGCCGAAGGGCAGCTCGTCGCGCGCGAGCCGTGCGAGGAAGACCGCCTGCTCCTCGGCCGACAGCCGGAGGGAGCCGCCCAGCCAGAATGTCGTCTGCCCGCCGGAGATGTCCCGGTTCCCGTAACCGAGCGCGTCGAGCGCGGTCTGCATGCGCTCTGGACCGATGCGCGTCGCGACCTCCTGGAAGTACCAGACGACGGAGTGGCGGATCGCGGAGGCCAGGTCGTGGTCGCGGTTCAGCAGCTCGCGGTCGCGGACGGTCCCGTCCCAGGGCAGCACGTGGTCCGGGCCGTCGAGCACGCCGAGCTCGAGGGCGATGAGCGCGTGGGGGATCTTGAACGTGCTGCAGGGCGACACGCGCTCCGCGGCCCGCGCCGGGTTCCAGACGCGCACCTCGTCCGTGGCGAGGTCCCAGAGCAGGACACAGGCGTCGGGTGTATCGGCGAGAACTCGTGCCGCTGAGTGGATGTCACCGGTGACCGGAGGCAGGCCTGCAGTGGCAGCCGGAGGCCTTTCGATGGTCGGGGCGGTCCCGCACGAGCCTAGGATCCCGACGGCCAAGGCCATGGCGGTCGAGGCGTGCCGCGTCGATGTAGCGACGAGAAGGAGGCGCGGCCGATTCCAGGACGAGCGGGGGGGCGTGCTCACGGTTGACGCCCCCGGCGCCCGCCTTATGGTCCTGCGGGAGGGTGTGGCCCGGGGAGGGCTCGCTCGCACACTCGAATTTGTTGGCGCCGACATGTTGATCATTGACTACGTCCGGTTCGTGAGAGTGGGAAAGACCAAGAAGGACGGCCGGTCTCACTACATCACCATCCCTTCATTTCATACCGGGATGCTCGGTTTCACGCCGGAGACCCGTGTCTATACCAACCTGACGGTCTCCACCCGCGCGTCAGCCGAGGGAGATCCGGACGGGTGTCACCCCTGCGAACTCCTGGTCTCTCCGTTCACCGAGCCGATCGGGCGGATGTTCCACCTCGAAGTCATGCTCAGGGACGAGCGTGGCGTGGTCCAGCGCGTCCTGAGCGCAATCCACTCGATGGGACTGAACGTCGTCAAGCTCGAGAGTACGATCATCAACGGGGATCAGCATCACTTCGTACAGTGCATCCTCGACTGGGGTACAGCGCCACAGCGACTGAGGAGGAGGAAGCGGTCCTTGCCTTCCCACCGGTATCAGTTCGCGGCGCTCCACGAGCGCATCCCGATCGAGGAAGAGCGCTACATCGATCTCTATGAAGAGATCATGAAGCGCTGCGCGGACGTCATCGTGATCGATCACGCGTTCGGTCGTCCCACGCCCTCAGTGCTGATCCGGCCGTTCTGCAACCGTCGGTTCGAGGCTGGCGAGTCCTCGATGATCTACCGACCTCCGGAAGCTCACGGCGCGGGGAATCGTGGTCGCCGCCCGTACAACGTTCGCATGCATCTGGAGGGCGACACGCTCAAGCGTGTTCGGGAGGCGACGGGGACGCCGCCCGAGGCCAACCTGCCATACCTCCTGGTGTCCTACGGGCTCCACCGCACGTTGAGAGTGCTGTTCCCGAAGTGGAGTGATGCAAAACGCACCGTGCGCCTCGCCTTCTTTCACAGGGACAGTCCCGGAGCCCTCCTGGCGTTCACGGCGCTCCTGGAGCGAGCGAGGCTAAACATCTGGAACAGCCTCAACCGGAAGATGGCGGAGAACGTGGCGTGCTTCGAGGTGTTCGCCGCGTGTGTGGGTGATGAGGAGGAAGTCCTCACCGAACTCGATGACATCGGTTGGTTCGGCAGCCGCGAGGGACGCGTCCGAAGGAAGCGCAAGCGGGGTGAGTTCGAGCGGCTCGCGCTCTTCGCCAAGGCCATGGCTCGCCTCCTGACCAAGGAGGAGTGCAAGGTCGTCGAGCGATTCGCGCTCCGCCTCGGAACGCCCGTCTATCCGCGGAATCTCTGCTCTCCGAAGTACTTCGAGTTCCGGTGGAGCGAGAAACGAGGGAGAGCGCGACACAAGACCCGCGCCGGTGAGGCCTGGAGGGACCTCGTGCCTTCGGAGTGTCCGGAGGCACAGCAGGCGCAGGTCACGATCCTGGGAGGGGACGCCTCGGGTCAGTCGCTGGAGAGCGCCTGTGAGGGCTCGGACGAGGATCGTCGTCAGTTCGCCCGGGCGGTGCGGAACCGCAAGAAGAGGCCTCGAA
>JAUIEF010000125.1 GCA_030428785.1 bacterium | reverse complement strand
GGGGCAGGTGCGCTCCTCGTACTCGAAGTCGACGGCCTCCTCGGGGAGGTGGCCCGCGTAGGGTCCCTGGCGCTCGACGGGCGTGCCGACCGTGTTGCCGTTCGCGTCCTTGAAGTAGACGGTCCAGCACCGGTCCGCCGGGACGCTCACCGTGTAGGTGGCGAACTCCTTGTCCCACTCGTAGGAACCACCCGGGACCGTGACCTTCCCCTTCGCGGCGCAGCCTGGGCCCAGGGCGATCGAGACGCCGAGGACCAACGTGAGAAGGCCCGGACCCCAGAGACGGACGACTCGCGACATCATTCGTTTCCCCCGCATATGCGTTCAAGTTATGCGCTCGCCGCCTCCCGGAGTCGATTGATGCCCGACTCATATCGGCGAGTGCGGATGCACGTTACGACGCCTCGGTGATCTCTGCAACCTCGAGATCGAGAACGATGAGTCCGCGCAGGGCGGCGGCGCCGTCCGGGACGGCGCGAATGACATCAAGGCGGGCCCGTCGGTCGGCCGATCCCTAGGGACTCATCGTCTCTCGCACCGGACAACGCAGGGTTCCTCGCATGGCGGATCCGACCCGCACGGTACGGTGGCGCGCATCGGACGCCGCGTCGGAGGATCGTTCTCGATGACCACCAAGGGACGGCGCAAGAAGACGGCCGCGCGGCGCAAGGGCGGCGCCGCGAAGAAGGCGTCCGGCGGGCAGGGTGGTCGGAAGAAGACGACGCGCAAGAAGGCGACCCGCAAGAAGGCGACGCGGAAGAAGTCGGCGTCGACGGCGGCGGGCGACGAGCCGGTGAAGGAGACGACGGCGGCAGGCGCGGGCGAGGCGCAGGCGAGCCCGGAGCCGAAGCCGGAGCCGAAGCCGAAGCCGGAGCCGGAGCCGAAGCCGAAGTCGGAGCCGAAGCCGAAGCCGGAGCCGAAGCCGGAGCCGAAGCCGGAGCCGGAGCCGAAGCCGGAGCCGAAGCCGAAGCCGGAGCCGAAGCCGCAACCGAAGCCGACGCCGCGCCCCGCGCCTCCGCAGGCGGCGGCGCTCGCGTCACCGCCGCCGTCCGGGACCGGTCGGCTCGTCGCCGCCGTGCTCGTCGGGCTGCTGCTCGGTGTCGGCGGCACGTGGGCCCTCTCCGGCGACGACGCACCCGACGCGGACTCCGTGTCACGCGCGCCCGCCGTCGTCGGCGCGCCGAGCGAGACGGCGACGCGCACGGTCGAGCTGCCGGTGCGCAGCGCGGAACCGACGGCGGTGCAGCCCGCCGAGCTCGTGCCGCCCGACGACGCGCTCATCCCCGAGCGCCTGCTCGCGTGGGCCGAGGAGGCGTACCGCGTGACACGCGAGGAGGCCGGCGAGCCCGTCGAGGACGGACCGTTGCCCGAGGTGCGCGAGCGCTTCGAGGCGCGGGTGCTCGCGATCCCCGGGGCGCTCGCCCGCTCGGACCTGCGCGCGCTCGCGGACGCGCGGGCCCGGAGCGCGCTCGAGGCGGACCTCGCGGACGGTTCGCTCGCCGCGCTCATGGCGTCCCTCGAGGACGGCGACGCGCCGGACGACCTGCTCGACGGGCCGCTGCTCGACTCGGTCGTGCTCAACCGCGGACGGCTCGCGCGTCGCGACGGCCCGCGGTTCGCGTCGGGCAACGACCCCGTGTCCGAGGGCATGGTCATCAGCTTCCCCGTCGGCATCCACCGCATGGACGAGCGGCGGCTGCGCGGTCCGCGCGGCGAGCCGTTCCCCACGGACGTCACGATCGAGGGCGCCGGGATGGACGACACGCTCCTGCGGCTGTCGGACATCAGCATCCCCGGCCACGTCGAGCGTCTGACGATCCGGGACATGACGATCGACTGCGAGAACGACGGGCTCTTCGACCTGCGCACGGGCAACGCGTCGCTCGACATGGCGGGCGTGCGCATCGTGCGCTTCGACGCGGCGCACGGCGGCTGCGACATCTTCAGCGGCGACGACGGCACGGTGCTCGTCATGCGCGACTCGGAGATCCTCGGCGGCTTCGGCAAGTCGCCGGGCGACGGGAGCCTGCTCTCGACGGCCGGCAGCCCCGTGAACGCGATGCGCTTCTCGAACGTGCTGTTCCGGCTCGTCGACCCCGAGTTCCACGCGATCCGGCACGGGCTCTTCACGAACTGCCGCTTCGAGGGCATCACCGACGCGGCGATGTCCGGCGAGGACGAGATGGTCTTCCGCAGCTGCCAGTTCGGCGAGCTGCTCCCCACGAACTACGACCGCGACGCCTTCCAGCGGTCGCTCGACGAGCTCTTCCCGGGCGCGAGCGACGGCTGAGGTCTACGGCGTCCCGACCTCGAGGCGCCCGGTCGCCGGGTCGAGCACGAGCGTGCGCGCGAGCCCGTTCTGGAGCAGCGTCACCGTGCCGCCCTCCACGGGCACGCCGCTGCCGTCGAACACGCCGGCGGTGAGCGTCGTGCCGAAGTCCGCGGAGACGATGTCCACGCGCTTCGGCTGCTCGGGACTGCGGAACTCGACGAGGTAGTCGCCGTGCGTGAGCGGGTCGGCGACGGGCGAGCCGTCCTGCCGCACGACCGCGAAGCGCTCGACCTCGGTGTCGAAGACGACGCCGATGGGCTCGCCGAGCGAGAACGACATGGTCTGCGCGACGCGGAACGCGTCCTCCAGCTGCACCTGCGCGAGGTCGAGCGCGGCGGCGTCGCCGTCCGCCGCGGCCGGCACGCCGGCGACGGCGGTGAGCACGGCGAGCACCAGGACGGTGACGAGCAGCTCCGTGAGCGTGAAGCCGCGCTCGCGGGACGCGTGGGGGTGGCGGGTGTCCATCGCGGGTCCTCCTCGCGGGCGGGTCAGCCGTCGTCCGACGACGACCAGAAGCCGGTGATGGCGTCGAGCGCGCCGGGTCCCAGCGACGGCGGCACGGTGGCGAGGAAGCGCGGCTCCTGGACGCCGCCGAGCTCGAGGTCCGGCGCCCACGGCAGGCCCTTGCGGTCGATGCCGAGGCGGTCGAGCACGTCCTCGCCCGCGAGCTGGAGCTGCACGGCGGAGACGTTGCCGGCGAGCACGCCGGGGTGCAGGAGCGACACGTCGTGCGCGACGACGTCGCCGTGGATCTGCACGCGGGCGTCCGACGCGCCGCTCGCGACGGCGCCGTCCGGCAGGAGCAGGGCGAGGCCCGGCAGCGACGCGTGGCTGTCGATGCGCAGGTCGCCGTCGACGACGACGCGCGGCGCGACGGCCGGGTCGTAGCCGGCGAGCGGCGCCTGGCTGATGACGCTCTCCGAGACGATCGCTCCCTCGAGCACGACGTTCTCGAGCGTGAGCGTCACGCCGGCGCGCACGACGACGAGGCCCGACAGCTCGGTGTCGGCGAGCGTCGTGTCCGCCGCGATGCCGTGGAGCTGGAGCGTCGGGTCGGCGGCGAGACCCTGGATCGTGTCGGCGTCGAGCGTCGGCAGCGAGGACGGACCGTCGGGCTGGCTGTTCGCCGTGGGCAGCATGGAGAGCTCGAAGCGACGGCGCGCGCCGAGGCCGTCGGCGTCGACCGCTTCGACGGCCACCGCCTGGTTGCCGAGCGGCAGCTCGCTCACGGCGATCGTCGCCGTGCCGTCGCCGGCCGGCACGGCGCCCGACTGGAGCGTCGCGCCGGACACGAGCGCCTGGCGCGCGAAGCGCACGCCGGAGTGCGTCGTCTCCCGGCTCTCGAGCAGCTTGGGCGAGGCCATGCTGCTGCGCGCCTGGACGACGACGTGCCGGCTGTAGGTCGCGACGAGCCCGGTGATGAGCCCGACGGCGAGGAGCACGGTGAGGAGGACGTATCCCGCGGGGCCGTCCGTGGTGCGAGGCGGCGTCTTCATGGGTTGATCCACCAATGGAAGGTGTCGATGTCCTGGCCGTCGTGCCGCACGAGCACCGCGAGGCGGTAGAGCTTGCCGCCGTCGGCGGGGATGCCCGCGGCGGGGTCGTCGGCCGTGGGGGTCTCGGGATCGGAGATGGCGTGGACGCTCAGCGAGACGTGCTGGCTCCAGCCGTCGAAGGAGGTCGTCACCGTGCCGTCGGAGAGCACGGGCGGCGAGAAGGACGCGCCGACGAGCGCGTCGAGCGCGCCGACGTCGGCGACGTCCGTCGCGGCGACGAGGCCCGCGGGCTCGCGCGGCAGGGAGTCGGCGAGCACGTGGATCTCGTTCGCGAGGAACAGCGCGGGGCCGTCGGCCGCGTCGTGCACGGCCTTCGTCCGCAGCGTGGCGTTCATGGACCACGTCGCGGCGACGAAGGCCGTGCCGAGCACGACCGACGCCACGAGCAGCTCCACGAACGTGAAGCCGCGCGAGGAGCGGGGAGCGGGGCGGGTCATTGCTCGAGCACCTCCGTCTCGCCGGGGACGACGCCCAGCCAGGCGCCGGGCACCGCCATCTGGCTGGCGACGCCGGCCGAGCCGAGCGCCTCCGCACCGTCCTCCATGGCGAGGGCGACGGTGAGGCGCGAGATCGGCTCGAACTCCTCGGTCTGCGTGATCCGCTGCATGCCCTGCAGCGCGAAGGGGACGGCCATGGCGACGGGCTGCAGCGGACCGTCGACGGCCGCGCTCTGCGCGACGCCGGAGTGCTGCGCGCCCGCGATCTCGTCGCCGGCGACCACGAGGAAGCCGGCGCTCTGGAGGTCCATGACGAGCGTGTACGCGCGCCCCGGCTCGATGACCGCGCCGAGCGGCGAGAGGTCGAGCGACACGAGCCCGGGGTCGGCGTCCACCTGGAGCGTGTACACGTCGGCGGTGGGGTCGTGCGCGCCGCAGCAGCCGTAGTAGTCGCCGTGCGCGAGGTGCGCGGCGACGGCGTTCGGGGAGACGGTGATCGCGTGCGCGTTCGACGGGTTGCCGGGCGGGACGTGGCAGATGACGACCTTGCCGTCCGGCGTCGTCGACTGGCACTCCTCGGGCGAGTGCGCGTGCTGGCTGCCGTGCGCGCCGGGCGGGGTGAGCACCCAGCTCGCCGAGCCCTGCGGGATGCCGGCCGACACGAGCTCCATGACGGCGAGCGGGTCGCCGACGGGGCGGGCGTCGTCGGGCGCGCGCGCCTCGTAGAGCGAGAACGCGAGCGTGGCGTTCTGCGGCGGCGGGGGCGGCGCGACGCAGGGGCCGAGCGTGTCGCCGTGCGCGAGGTGCGCCTGGACCGCGTTCTCGCTGACGCTGAGCGTGTGGGCGTTGCCGGGGTTGCCGGGCGGGACGTGGCAGATCTCGACCTTGCCGCCGCCGCCGCCGCCCTTGCCGCAGCCCTTGCCGCCGGAGCCGCCGCCCTTGCCCTTGCCGCCCTTGCCGCCCTTGCCGCCCGAGCCGCCGTGCTCGTCGCAGTCGGGGTCGTTGCAGCCGCCGCCCGATCCCGAGCCGTCGAAGCCGCCCGTGACGGGCTGGTTCGGGTCGTCGGGGATCGCCGGCACGTAGGCCATGGCGATGTCGAGCGTGAGCAGCGTGCCCTCGACCGCGTGCTCCTCGACGTCGGGGAGCACGTCGTAGCTGTCGGGCACCGCGCCCGGCATGAGGAAGCCGAGCGCGACGGGCAGGCCGCTCTCGAGCGTCAACGACTCGTCGGCGTCGCCCGCGGCGGGCTTGTCGAACCAGGTGCGGAAGTCGTCGACGGGGTCCGCCTCGCGCAGTCGCACGAGCGTGTCGGCGGAGATGTCGAAGGACGCGACGCCGTCGAGCAGGACGCCCTCGGCGCCGGACGGGCGCTTCACGGAGAGCGCGCCGTCGACGAGCTCGAAGACCGTGCGGCCGCCGTCGGCGTCCGTGATCTCGAGGCGACCGTCCGCCGGCTGCTCGACGGACCAGCCGTAGCGGGCCATGTCCGTCATGAGGGCGACGGCCTCCTCCGGTCCGCCGGACGAGTCGGCGCGCACGGCCTCCACCTCGCGACCGAGGAGGCCCATGCCGTCGGCCATGGCGGCGACCAGGAAGGTCGTCACGACGGCCGCGATGAGGAGTTCGACGAGGGTGAAGCCGGCGAGGCGCCGGGTGTGGCCGGGAGTCCACATGAGAGGCAGGCCTCCGTGGTGCGGGGCTCCTTCTTCTCGGCCGGAATCGAATGCCCGTCTGTCGGCGGCGGGCGGGGGTGAGTTGGGGGCGCGGGGGAAAAAGAACCGGGGCCGATGCCGATGCCGTGGCGGGTTCGGGATGCGGGTTCGGGTGCGAAACCTGGACCCGGATGCGGGATCGGGATCGGGATCCGGATCGAGTTCCGGATCGGGATCGAGTTCCGGATCGGGATCTGGTTCGGGATCCGGTTCGGGTTCCGGTTCGAGTTCCGGTTCGAGTTCCGGTTCCGGTTCCGGTTCCGGTTCCGGATCGAGTTCCGGCAGCGGGACCGGAAGCGGGATTCGTTGCCGCGCCCGGCTGCGGCGCCGGCCGCGGCAACGGGTGCGAGCCCGGAGTCGGCGCCCGCGTGCCGCGTCAGTCGTCGAGGGCGCGGAGCAGGGCGGCGGCCTCGTCCTCGATCGGCGGGCGGGCGCGCGGGGTGCCCGTCGGGAGGCCCGAGTGGCGGAGGTGCAGCTGGGCGTCGGCGACGGCCGCGGCGCTCGGGTGGTGGCGGCGGAGCACGTCCACGAGGTCATGAAGGCCTTCGTCGTGGAGGACGGCTGCGTGCACGCGGCCCTCCTCGATCGTGCGGGCGAGGGGCCACGGCGGGCCGGGCCCGTCGGCGAGGCGGCGGCGGAGCTCGTCGGCGGCGTGGGCGAGGACGCGCTCGTCGACGCGCCCGAGGACCTCGAGCAGCTCGATGCGACGGCGGAGGGACCGGGGATCGGGGTCGCCGCGATCGGCGAGCGTCAGGCGCACGAGCTCCGCGCGCTGCTCGGCGTCGAAGCGCGGGAAGCCGTCGGGGTGACGGTCGGCGCGCGCGGGTCGGCCGTCGCGCCGGCCGACGAGGTCGGCGACGGCGAGGCGCACGCCCTCGGGGTGCTCGCAGAGCCGGACGAACCACGCGGCGGCGAGGGCGGCGCGTCGGCGGTCGTCGCGTTCGCCGCGCAGCGCGTCCCACTCGCGGACGCGCCGTCCGAGGAAGGCCGTGTTGCCGGCGCCGCGGGTGATCGTGTCGCTCGGGTAGGCGGTCCACGGGACGTCCGGCGCGCCCGTGGGGCGCAGCTCGACGAGCAGCCGGTCGCCCGCCCGCCAGTCGACGCCGGGGCCGACGTTCGCGCGTCCGATGTCGACGGGCAGCGTGTCGCCGGGGGAGACGAGCTGCGCGCCGGGTCCGTCGAGCGGGACGTCGAGCACGTCGACGGTCGCGATGCGGTGCTCGAACCGGAGCGCGGACCCCGACAGCTCGACGGACTCCACGTCGATCGCGAGCACGACGACGGCCCGGTCGAGCCGGTCGCGGAAGTCCGGCGGTGTCACGATCGAGGGCGGCGAGGCGGCCGCGCGAGCGGCGACCACGGCTGCGAGCGCGACGACGGCGAGAAGGGCGCGGGCGCGGAGCGGTCGGCGAGCGGAACGCGGGGCGGACATCGGGTGGAGAGACGGCCCGAGCGGGAGGACCGGATGCGCGCGCACGCGGTCCACCCGCGCGAGGAATCCCGATCGCACCTGTCCGCTCGCCGCACCCCGATCGCTCATTCTTCGGCTTCGGCTTCGGCTTCGGCTTCGGCTTCGGCTTCGGCTTCGGCTTCGGCTTCGGCTTCGGACCCGGCTCCGGACCCCGCCACCGCCCGCGGTCCGCAGCGAGACCCCGGATACCGCCGTCCCACCACTCACTAAGACGTGCCGCCCTCCGAACGTGTCATCGACAGCGACCCCGCGCGATGGGGATGATCCCCGTCGCACCCGGACGCGCCCCGAAGACCGAACCTCGCCGCCGTCGGCCCGGTCCCGATCCGGAGCCGGCGACCCTGCCAGGGAGCGACGCCATGATCCGCACCCGTCCCCGTCCCGGTTCCGCGCGTGTCCGCGCGGGCGCCGTCCCGCGCCGCCTCGGCGTCGTGCTCTCCTTTGTCTGCGTGCTCGGCCTCGCGCCGTCGGCGCTGCGGGCGCAGGGCTGGTCGCCCGGATTCGTGGAGACCTTCGCGCTCGCGGAGGACCGGCTCGCGGCGGTGGACGCGCTCGTGCCGGGGACGGCGGAGTGGTACCGGTTCCGGGCGCTCGCGTTGCAGCACGCGGGGCGGTACGAGGAGGTGCCGGGGCTGCTCGCGCAGTGGGAGGAGCGGTTCGGGCGGACGGGAGAGCTCGTGGTCGCGGAGCGTCGGCAGGGTCTGCTGACGTTCGATCCGGGGAGCGCACGGGACTGGACCTGGCTCGACGACGAGCTCGACCCGGTGCTCTCGCACCGGCGGACGGTGCCGGGCGAGGTGCCGGACCTGCCGACGGCGCTCGACGCGGGGCTCGTGACGTGGGAGGCGTACCTCGAGCGCGCGTTGCGGCGGCACGACGGCCGGCTGCGAGGCATCGAGCCGCGCGCGTTCCACCGCCTGATCGGCCGCGACCTGACGGACGCGCAGGTCCGGGAGCTCCTCGACGGGCTCCACCGGAGCGTGAGCCACGAGCGGCTCGTGGACCTCGTCGTGCGCGAGCTGGGGCTCCGGGACAGCCGCGGATTCGGGAGCCTCGTCGCGCACAGGTTCCTCACGCTCGAGCAGCTCCGGGAGTGCGCGCGGCGCCGGCCCGAGCTGCCGGCGAGCCGTGAGTTCGTCGATGCGATCGTGCGGCGTCTCGCGCCGCCCGCGCACGTCGACCTCGCGCACGACGGCGAGGCGCGGCTCGCCTGGCTGGAGCGGCTCGAGGGCTTCGCGCGGACGCTGCCGGGGAGCCAGGACGGGTTCCTCGCGCACGTGCTCTACCACCGGCTCGCGCACGACCGGGCGCGCGGCGTGCACGACCGGGCGCGGTTCCTCGACTACCTCGCGCTCTACCGCGCGACGTCGTGGACGGAGCCCGACCACCTGCGGCGGCGTCCGGCGGGGCGCGCGTCCGTGACGCTCGGCGAGGTCTTCCCGACGGGCCTGCCGACGGTCGGCGACGACCAGGCGCTCGTGCGCGGCTACCTCGAGGACGCGTTCCGCGCGTCGGAGGACCTCGCACCGTTCACGCCGTACGTGCGCGCGGAGGCGCTGCGTCGGGTGCTCGCCGAGACGCGGCTGCTCTACGGACTCGGCGAGGCGGAGCGCTGGGTCGCGGTGCTCGACGACCCGGCGGCGTACGAGGCGCTCGAGCAGCGCGTCGAGCTCGAGTTCGCGCCGACGCAGCCGGGGCGCTTCGCGGTCGACGCGCCGGTGTTCCTCGACGTCGACGTGAAGCACGTCGACACGCTGCTGCTCCAGGTGTTCGAGGTGGACGCGTGGGCGCTCGCGACGCAGCAGGACGCCGAGCCGGAGCTCGCCCTGGACCTCGACGGGCTCGTGCCGCACGAGGCGCGCACGCTCACGTTCGACGAGCCGGCGATCCGACGGGTGCGACGCCGGTTCGAGCTGCCGACACTCGAGGGGCCCGGGACGTGGATCGTCGAGCTCATCGGCAACGGGACGTCGAGCCGCGCGCTCGTGCGGAAGGGCGGGCTGTCCGCGACGGAGCGCGTCGGCGCCGCGGGGCACGTCTTCCGCGTGATCGACGAGACGGGCGCGCCGCGCCCGGACGCGACGGGCTGGTTCGCGGGGCGTGAGGTGCGGGCGGACGCGCGCGGCGAGCTCGTCGTGCCGTTCAGCACGGAGGCGGGCACGCGCACGCTCGTGCTCCGCGCGGGCGGCCGCGTCGCTCGGCGGACGTTCGAGCACCTGCAGGAGGAGTACAGCCTCGGCGCGCAGGTGTGGACGGAGCGCGAGTCGCTGCGACGCGGGGAGACGGCGCGGCTCGTCGTGCGGCCGTCCCTCAGGGTCCACGGGCGCCCCGTGAGCCTCGCGCTGCTCGACGACCCCGTCCTCGAGCTGACCGCCGTGGACTCCCGCGGCACGTCGACCCGGAGCGAGGTGGCGGGGCTGCAGCTCGCCGACGACGCGGAGTTCGTGCACGAGTGGGCGGTCCCCGAGGACCTCGCGAAGCTGTCGGTGCGGCTCACCGGGTCGGTGCGTTCGGTGTCGACCGCCGAGGACCTCGAGGTCGCGTCGCTCACGACGGAGCTCGAGGCGGGGACGGTGCGTCCGACGACGGAGCTCGCCGTGCCCATGCTCACGCGGACGTCGGCGGGGTACGTGCTCGAGGTGCGCGGCCGGAACGGCGAGCCGCTCGTCGACCGCGCCGTCCGGCTCGAGTTGAAGCACCTCGACTTCGACGCGCCGCTGGACGTCGACCTCAAGACCGACGGCTCGGGCCGGATCGCGCTCGGTCAGCTGGACGGCATCGTGCACGTGGCGCTCGACCGGCCCGTCGCGGGCCGGGAGACGTGGCCGCTCGTGCCGGCGCGCCGGACGCGTCCGTTCCGGCTCGCAGTCGCGGAGGGCGAGGTCGTGCGCCTGCCCTGTGAGGGTGCGGGCGGGCCGGTCGCCGACGACCTGCTGGAGTGCGTGGAGACGCGTCACGAGGTCGTCGTAGCCGACGTGTCCGACCGCGTCGAGCGCGTGGGCGCGTTCCTCGAGCTGCGCGGCCTGCCCGCGGGCGAGTACCGCGTCCGTCTCCGCGAGCGGCACGGATCGGTCGACCGCGAGCTCTCGCTCACCGTCGCGCCGGGGGTCGTGCGCGACGGGTGGGCGACCGGCGGGACGCGTGCCGTCCCGCTGGATGCGGAGGCCACGGCGCCGCTGCAGGTCACGGGCGTCGCGCTCGACGACGAGGCGCTCGTCGTCGGGGTGTCCGGCGCGCGGGAGGGGACGCGCGTGCACGTCACGACGACGCGCTGGCTGCCGGCGTGGCACCCCTACGGTTCGCTCTACGTCTCCCGGGAGCGCGGACCCGGCGAGCGTGCGCTCGACCCGGCCGACGCCGCCTACCACACGGGCCGCGCGGTGGGCGACGAGGTCCGGTACATCCTCGAGCGGCGATTCGCGAAGACGTTCCCCGGGAACATGCTCGCCCGTCCGACGCTCCTCCTGAACCCGTGGGAGCTGCGGGAGACGGAGACGACCGTGGGCGGGAGCGGCGGCGCGCGCGGCGGCATCGGTCGGAAGGGCATGTCCGGGGGACGGGGGAGCCGCTCGGGCGCATCCCTGATCAACCCGGACGCCGTCAGGTCCTCGCCGGCGATCGTACCCGACCTCGCGTGGCTCGCGGACCCCGCACCCGTGATCGCGAACCTGCGGCCGGACGCGGACGGCGTCGTGCGCGTGCCCGTCGAGGAGCTGGGCGCGGGCCACATCGTGCACGTCGTCGCGGTGGAGGGCGACACGACCGTGTACGAGTCGCTCGTGCGCGGGGAGCGGCCGTTGCGCCGCGCCGACCTCCGGTTGCGCAGGCCCCTGCCGGCGGACGCGCACGTCGCGGAGCAGCGCGTGATCGACGTGCTGCCGGCGGGCGCGTCGGTCGTCGTGCAGGACGCGTCGACGAGCGAGCTCGAGCTCTACGACGACCTCGGCGACGTGTTCCGGCTCTTCGCCGCGCTCGACGGGTCGGGCGCGCTCGCCGCGTGGCGCTTCCTGCCGCGCTGGGCGGAGCTCACGCGCGACGAGCGGCTCGCGCTCTACGACGAGCACGCCTGCCACGAGCTGCACCTCTTCCTGCACGAGAAGGACCGCGGCTTCTTCGACGAGGTCGTGCGGCCGTACCTCGGATCCAAGCGCGAGCGCACGTTCCTCGACCGCTGGCTGCTCGACGAGGACCTCTCGGGCTTCCTCGCACCCGCTCGGTGGGCGCGGCTCAACACGCTCGAGCGGATCCTGCTCGCGCGGCGGCTGCCCGAGGAGGCGGCTGCGGTGGAGCGGCTCGTCGCGGAGGTCGTCGAGCGGCTGCCGCCCGACCCGGACGGCGAGCGGCGGCTCTTCGACGCGATGCTCGCGGGCTCGGCGCTCGAGGGCGACGCGCTGGGCCGCGCGCTCGGCGAGCTGAAGGCCGGCACGGAGGTCGTCCTGGAGGAGGGCGACTTCAACCTGCTGCCCGCGGCGGCGGGCGAGGCGCTCGAGTCGCTCGGCTACCTCGGCGCGGACGCCGCGGCCGCGCCGCCGTCCGCGGCGCCGGAGGAGGAGGGCGCGGCGGCGCTCACCGGGCGCGGCCGCAAGGTCGCGTTCGACACGGACGTCGCGCGGCGCGCGGAGGCCGCGCGGCTCTACCGCGGTCCCGGTCGCGTCAAGGCGTACGTCGAGCACCAGTACTTCCACCGGCGCCTCGTCGAGCAGGACGCCTCGCTCGTCGTGCCGAACGCCTTCTGGCTGGACCTCGCGCGCGCCGACCCGGCGGCACCCTTCCTCTCGCCGCACGTCGCGCGCGCGTCGCGCCACGTGAACGAGATGCTCCTCGCGCTCGCCGTGCTCGACCTCCCGTTCGCGACGGACGGCCCGGAGGTCGTGTCCGAGGGCGCGCGGCTCACGCTGACGACACCCGGACCGGCGCTCCTCGTCCGGCGCGAGCTGCGCGCCGCGGCGCCGGCGGAGGGCGCGCCGCCGCTGCTCGTGGGGCAGTCGGTGTACCGGCCGGACGAGCGCTGGCGCTGGGTCGGCGGCGAGCGCCGTCAGGTCTCCGTCGAGGGCGAGCTGCTCACGGGCGTCGTCTACGGCACGGAGGTCGTCGTGAGCAACCCGACGACGCAGCCGCGGCGGCTCGAGCTGCTCGTCCAGGTGCCGGCCGGCGCGATCGCGGTCGGCGGCGCGCGCGCGACGGAGGGCCGCGACCTCCGGCTCGGCCCGCTCGAGAGCGCGCGCGTCGAGGTGCTCTTCACCTTCCCCGAGCCGGGCGACTTCGCGCTCGCGCCGGCGCAGGTCGCGCGCGACGGCGCGGCGCTCGCCTCGGCCGACGCGCGGACGCTGCACGTCGTCGACGAGCCCACCGAGGTCGACGAGACCTCGTGGGAGCACGTCTCGCAGAACGGGACGCTCGAGCAGGTGCTCGGCTACCTCGAGGGCGCGAACGTCGGGGCGCTCGACCTGTCACGCGTCGCGTGGCGGATGCGCGACCGCGACGCGTACACGCGGCTGCTCGGCGCGCTGCGCGGGCGCCGGGTCTTCGACCGCACGCTCTGGGGCTACGCGATCCACCAGCGGGACGCGCGCGGCGCGGCCGAGCTGCTCCAGATGTCGGACGACTGGTTGCGCGGCTGCGGGCCGGTGCTCGACGCGCCGCTCGTGCGCATCGACCCGGTGGAGCGGCGCGTCTACGAGCACGTCGAGTTCGACCCGCTCGTCAACGAGCGCGCGCACCCCTTCGGCGGCGCGCGGCGGGTGCTCAACGCGGACGTCGCGGCGCAGCTCCGGCGCTTCCTCGAGGTCACGGCGCACCGGCCGCGGCTCTCGGACGACGACCGGCTCGAGGTCACGTACTACCTCCTGCTCCAGGACCGGGTGGAGGAGGCCCTCGCCACGTTCGCGACCGTGGACCGCGACGCGGTCGAGGCGCGCATGGGCTGGGACTCCTGCGCCGCGTACCTCGCGTTCTTCACGGACGACCGCGAGCGGGCGCGCGCGATCGCGGAGCCGTACCGCGACCACCCCGTGGCGCGCTGGCGGAACCGCTTCCGCGACGTGCTCGCGCAGCTCGACGAGGTCGAGGGCGCGGCCTTCGCCGCCGCCGACCCGGACGACCGCGTTCAGGGCGCCACGGCCGCCGCGGACGCGGGGCCGTCCCTCGAGCTGGAGCTCGTCGACGGGCGCCTCGTGCTCGCGCACCGCAACCTCGACGCGGTGGACGTCGGCTTCTACGCCATGGACGTCGAGTTCCTCTTCTCGGCGAACCCGTTCGTCGAGGCGGGCGGTGACACCTTCGCGGCCATCCGGCCGAACGCCGGCCGCCGGATCGCGGTCGAGGCGGGGCGCGAGGAGACCGTGCTCGAGGTGCCGGAGGCGCTCGCGTCGGCGAACGTGCTCGTCGAGGCGCGCGGCGGCGGGCTCGTGCGTCGCCGGACGCGCTTCGCGCACTCGATGGACGTCCGCATGCTCGAGGGGCAGGGCCAAGTGCGCGTGGCGGACGCGACCTCCGGCGCGCCGCTCCCGGAGGTCTACGTCAAGGTCTACGCCCGCACGGCCGCCGGCACGGTGCGCTTCCACAAGGACGGCTACACGGACCTGCGCGGCCGCTTCGACTACGTGGCGCACTCGGGCGAGGGCGTCCCGGAGACGGAGGCCTTCGCGGTGCTGCTCCTGAGCGAGGCGCACGGCGCGACGGTGCGCGAGGCGCGCCCGCCGGCGCGGTAGCGGGGCCGGGAGCCGGGGAGCGGCGCGATCGGGCGTCCCTGTCCGTCCGGCCGCTCCGGGCGGGAGCAGCGGCTCCGGCCGTCGCCGGGAGAGGGTGACGTGCGCCGCCGGACCGGCCGTCTCCCGCGGTCCGGTCCGGCGGCGCTCGTCGGAGCAACGACTCCCTGTGACGAAGGTGGCACCCGGGGCGGGTCGATCGCCGCGTCCCGCGCCGAGGCGGGCGTCTCCCTCGCCTTGATGGCTCGCCCTGAGGGACGACGCGGGTCGCGGCCTTCTCCCTGACCGGCCGCCCCGGGTACCACGGAAGCTTCCGTCGCCGTTGCTTTTCGGGTTCTCTCCTCTCCTGGTGGTTCCGGTTCCCCGGAGGTCCTCCTGGTCGCGGACCCGAGGGCCCGCGAGCCGCCCGCGACCGCATGCATGGTCCCGGGGCGACAGGCACGAAGTCGGAGGTCCGCGGGGGGCGAACCGGTCTCCGGGAACTTTTTCCGCGGGCCGGCGCCCGGCGGGTCTCCGACGCCTGTCCGGACACCGAGGGCGGGCGCGCTCCGCGCCGCGTGACGCAGGAATTGCGGAGCCGGATACCCTGGTCCCGCCGAGAGCCGGCCTGGGGGCCGGCGAGAAGAGGACATCGCCATGGACCCGCTGATCCGCGCGGCCCGCGAGGGTTCGGAGGCCGCCTGCGCCGAGCTCGTGCGGCTCACCGGGGAGACGGTCCGCGCCTACCTCGGCCGGCACGTGGGGCGGTCGCTCTCCCGGCGGGTGTCGCTCGCGGACCTGAGCCAGGAGACCTACGCGCGGGTCTTCCGCTCGCTGGCCGACGTGCCGGACGACGCCGACCTCGAGCTCTTCCGCGCGCGCCTCGTGCGCCACGCCGAGTGGGTCATCCGCGACGCGGCGCGCTCCCTGCGGCACCTCGTCGGGGAGTCCGCCGCGGGCGAGGAGCCCGACCGGGACCTCTGCGAGCCGCCGCCCGCCTCCTCGATGGGGGACGTCACGCGCCGGGACGAGGCGGCGTGGCTCCAGCGCCTCGTCGGCAAGCTGGACCCCGCCTACGCCGACATCGTGCGCCGGAGGCTCTCGGGCGAGAGCTTCGCCGCCATCGCGGCGCGCCGCGGCGAGCCCGAGGCCACCGCGCGCAAGCGGTACGAGCGCGCGTACCGGCGGCTGCGCGAGCTCGTCGCCATGGCGGACGAGGCGCGTGACGCGGCCGACCGGCGCGGGGCGGCGTCGTGAGCTCGACCTCCCACGACGAGGACCTCGTCCGTCGTCTCGCCGCCTTCGTCGCCGACGAGGGCGAGGACGTCGCCCGCGACGCGCTGCGCCGGCTCGAGGAGGGGCTCGACGGGCCCTCGTGTCCGGCGGCCGGGGCGACGCTCGGGGAGTTCCGTCTGCTGCGCGAGATCGGGCGCGGCGGGATGGGCGTGGTCTACGAGGCGGAGCAGGCGTCGGTGCCGGGGCGACTCGTCGCCGTCAAGGTGCTCGCCCGCTCGACGGCGACGACGGTCCGGCTCGAGCGCTTCGCGCGCGAGATCGCGGTCATCGGGCGCCTCGACCACCCGAATATCGTGCCCGTCGTCTCGGCCGAGCTCGCGGGGCCGTTCCCGTGGTACGCGATGAAGCGGCTCGAGGGACGGACGCTGCGCGAGGCGCTCGAGGCGGACGGTCCCGCCGAGCCGGCCGTCGTCGCGCGGCGCTTCCGCGACCTCGCGCGGGCGCTCCACCACGCGCACGCGCACGGCGTGGTGCACCGCGACGTGAACCCGCGGAACATCGTCGTCGAGCCGGACGGGACACCGGTGCTCGTCGACTTCGGGCTCGCGCACGACGACCAGGCCGACGCGACGCTCACGCTGGGCGAGGACGCCCTCGGCACGGCCGACACGATGGCGCCCGAGCAGGTGTCGGCGCGCGTCGGTCGCGTGTCGAGCGCCACGGACGTCTACGGGCTCGGCGCGACGATGTACCGCTGCCTCACGGGGCGCGCGCCGTTCCCGGCCGACACGCTGCACGACACCTTCGAGCGGATCCTCGCGGGCCACCCGACGCCGCCGGACCGGCTGCGGGCCGACGTGCCGCGCGACCTCGCCGCCGTGTGCCTGAAGGCGATGTCCCCGGCGCCGGGCGACCGCTACGCCGACGCGGAGGCGCTGGCCGACGACCTCGACGCGTTCCTCGCGTACCGGCCCGTCGCCGCGTCGAGCCCCGGCGCCGCGCGTCGCGCGTGGTGGGCGGTGCGGCGGCGCCCGGCGGCGAGCCTCGCGCTCGCGCTGCTCGTCCTCGCGCCGGTCGGCGCGTGGGCCTGGGTCGACCTCTGGGTGCCGCGCTCGCACCGGCTCGCGGCGAGTCGTGCGCTCGCGGCCGGGGACCTCGACG
>JAUIEF010000124.1 GCA_030428785.1 bacterium | reverse complement strand
GAAAGGAGTCCCTCACATGTTCGACGTCCTCGAGATCGCGATCCGCATGGTGGCCTCGCTTCGCTCGCCTCTGGCGCAGCTCCAGGTGTGTGATCGCGACATGCACCGCCAGGTGCGCAGGGCCGCTGCTTCGGTGACCCTCAACATCTCCGAGGGGCAGCGGCGCGGCGGGAAGGATCGCCGGCATCACTGGCGTGTCGCCGCCGGGTCCGCGGACGAGCTGCGGACGGCGTTGCGTACCGCGGTGGCGCTGGGTGACCTGCGCGAGGAGGACCTCACGGAGTCCTACGCGTTGCTCGACCGTGTGCTCGCCATGCTCTGGAAGCTCACGCACTGAGCGAGAGGACCCGCCCCGGCGGATCGACCGCCGGGGCGGGCGTTCCTGCTCAATGCGTCATGCGCCAGAGCATCTTGCGGAGACGCACGAGCGTCGCGTGCGCGGCGACCGCGTCGTCGACATCGAGATCACGGAGCCGCTTGGCGACCTGGAGGATGGCCTCCACTTCCTCGGCGGAACCCAGGGCGATGCGCCAGTGGTGACGCTTGTCCTTGCCGGCACGCGCACGGCCCTCCGCGACGTTCAGCGCGATGGACGCGGCGGCGGTGCGCAGCTGCGTGTGCAGACGGGAGTCGCGCGCACGGATCCGCGTGAGCGGCACGTGCAGGTCGTCGAGGAGCTGATACGAAGCGTCGAGACAGTCGAAACGATTCATGTCGGGAGCCTCCCTTCTCGGGGCGGATGAGGTTGTTTGCCCGAGTCAGGCAACCTCATCCGCCCCGAGAAGGGAGGCAGAAGGCGTCGGCTCCGCCGTCGGCGCCGCTGTCGGCACCGGCTTCGGCACCGGGCTTCGGCACCGGCTTCGGCACCGGCACCGGCTTCGGCACCGGCACCGGCTTCGGCTTCGGCACCGGGCTTCGGCTTCGGCTTCGGAGGTATGACCGAGAGTTGTGTACGGGCTCGGTCGAAACGAAATGCGGCGTACCTTGGTGTCTGGTCATCACACCGACACCTGTCGCCCTCGACGAGAGGGCAGGAAGGCACGCCGCATGGAGGATCGTACGGGCTGTCCGAGCGTCACGGAAGATGCGCTGACCGAGATCATTCGCTCGGGAGCTCGCGAGCTTCTGGCGAAGGCCCTGGAGCTCGAGGTCGCGGAGTACCTCGAGCGCTTCGAGGACTATCGAGACGAGCGCGGTCGTCGCCAGGTCGTCCGCAACGGCTACCTCCCGGAGCGCGAGGTGCAGACGGGCATCGGTGCCGTGCCGGTGCGTCAGCCGCGCGTCCGTGACCGCGGTCGTGAGCCGGTCGAGCGCTTCGAGAGCAAGCTGCTCCCGCGCTACCTCCGGCGCACGAAGAGCGTCGAGGAACTCATCCCTTGGCTGTACCTCAAGGGTGTTTCGACGGGCGACTTCAGCGACGCGCTGTCCGCGCTGCTCGGCAAGGATGCGCCCGGCCTGTCCGCGTCGACGGTGGTGCGCCTCAAGCAGACGTGGGAACGCGACTTCGAAGCCTGGAGCCGCCGCTCACTGCTCGACAAGCGCTACGTCTACCTGTGGGTCGACGGGATCTACTTCAACGTGCGGCTCGAGGAAGACCGTCAGTGCATTCTCGTCGTCATGGGAACGACGGAGGACGGCACGAAGGAGCTCGTCGCGGTGCAGGACGGCTTTCGAGAGAGCGAGCAGACGTGGCACGAGGTGCTGATCGATCTGCAGAAGCGCGGGCTCGAAGCGCCGCCGGACCTGGCCATCGGCGACGGAGCCCTGGGCTTTTGGAAGGCGCTCGCGAAGGTCTTTCCGACGACGCGAACGCAGCGCTGCTGGGTGCACAAGACGGCCAACGTGCTGTCGAAGATGCCGAAGAGCCGGCACCCGCACGCGAAGAAGCTGCTGCATCGGATCTGGATGGCGTCGACGCGCGACGAAGCGAGTCAGGCGCTGCAGCTCTTTGCGGACACCTACTCGGCGAAGTACCCGAAGGCCGTCGAGTGCGTGCTCAAGGACGAGGACGCGCTGCTGACCTTCTATGACTTCCCCGCCGAGCACTGGCGACACCTGCGCACGACGAACCCCATCGAGTCGACGTTTGCGACGGTGCGCCTCCGCACGACCAGAACCAAGGGCTGCGGCTCACGCATCGCCTGCCTCGCGATGGTCTTCAAGCTCGCCGAGGCTGCGCAGAAGGGCTGGCGACGACTCAACGGATACGAATACCTCGCGGACGTCCTCTCCGGCGTCCGCTTCATCGATGGCATCAAGGCCGCCGCGTGATCCGGTCCCGTACACAACTCTTGACCATATCTCGCGGCTTCGGAGCCGAGGTCGTTCAGAGCGTGTCGCCGGGCACTTGAAATCGGCGAGATCGCTCCGGCGCGAATCACCACCAGGCCGGAACGTGAAACCGGGGCCGAAACCGGGGCCGAAACCGGGGCCGAAACCGGGGCCGAAACCGGGGCCGAAACCGGGGCCGAAACCGGGGCCGAAACCGGAGCCGAAACCGGAGCCGGGCCCTGCGCCGCACCCGCCCTCGACTTCGGGAGCGGTGCCGCTACCCCCAGAGCGTCTCCGCCCACGCCCGCCCGCGCTCGCCCAGCCACGCGACGAGCGCCTCGCGCACCCCGCGTTCGTCGCGCTCACCGACCGGCGGCAACCGCGCGACGAGCGCGTCGAGCTCCATGAGCCGCTCGACCGCCTTCCGCGGCTCGTCGCCCGTGATGCGCGAGTAGACGGCCTGCGAGAGGTCGCGGCCCATCATGCCCGCGGCGAGCGGGCGCGGGCCGTCCTGGCTCTCGTGCGCCGCGACGGCGCGCGTCTTGGCGACGCGACCGGCGGTGATGTCGATCTCCACGACCTCCTCGACGGCGGGCAGCGCGTCCCACACGCCGTAGCCGTACCAGCGCGCGTCCGGCGCGGCGACGTCCGCGAGCAGCGCGGCGAGCGTGCACGCCCGGTGCGTGTCGTGACGCTCGAAGGGCGCGGGCACGAGGAGCGTGTCGAAGCGCCGGCCGTCGAGCAGCGTCTCGAGCGCGCGCGCGGCGTCGGCGGGCGCCTCGCGGAGCTGCGGCGACGACCAGTCGAGGAAGCGCGGCGGCTCCGTCTTCAGCGCCTCGCACGCGCGCCGCGACTCGTCCTGCCGTCCGTCGGCGGAGGTCCGCCCGTCGACGCCGCCGTCCCCGCGGGCCATGACGACGACGCACACGGCCGCGCCGGCGGCCGCCAGCGCGTGGACCGTTCCGCCGCAGCCGAGCGCCTCGTCGTCGGGGTGCGGCGCGACGAGCAGCACGTCGCCGCCCGCCCGCTCGCGCGGGTCGAGGGTCCTCACTCGTTCGGCGAGGCCGCGGCGCTCAGGACGTAGATCCTGTACCCGGCGCCGAGGTTGTTCGTCGAGAGCAGCGGGATGAGCAGCGGCAGCGGCTCGGCGACCGGGTCGGACACGTTGGCCAGCGGCGTGTAGACCGTCGACGTGTTCTGCGCCGTGCCGAAGCTGCCCTCGAACACGCTGTTGCCGGCGGAGAACACGAGCGCCTCGCCCGCGCCGGAGGTCGGCGGGATGAAGTGCAGGCTCCCGTCGACGACGCGGCCGAACGGCTGACCGCCCGACTGGAAGGTCGGCGTGAGGTCGCGCTCGAAGAGGAAGTTGTCGAGGTCCACGACGAAGGGGTGCTGCGTCGCGGCCCAGCGGTCCGCGCCGCCCGTCCGCGCGAACGCGATGAGCGCCGAGTTCGGGCTCGGCGCGAGGTTCGAGATGTGCGAGCCCGCCGGCGAGGCGGCGGTGACCTCGAGGCTCACGAAGGGCGCCTCGGCGTCGACCGCGAAGATCTCGTCCGTCTCCGTCGCGTCGAGCGCGACGTGCCCCGTGAAGTACACGAGCCCGTCCTGAGCCGCCGTGCCCTCCACGAAGCCCATGCCGGCCACCGTCTCGACCGGCAGGAACGCCTCGTCGTCGGGGACGACCATGTTGGGGACGCCCGCGCCCAGGCCGAACTCGTCGCCCGTGACGTCGAACACCTCCCACGTCTGCGTGTTGATGCCGACGACGTTCGTGACGGGGGTCTCCGCGGGCAGCGTCGTGTTGCCCTGGCTCACCGCGCCCGACCGGACGTAGTAGATGAAGCGCTTGTCGTCCGACTGCCAGTGCCCCGCCGGCACGATGCGTCCGAGCGCATCGAAGTCGTTCGCGCTCTCGCTCGTCTTCGTGAGGTTCACCACCGTGTCGGTCGAGATGGTGTAGCGGAAGATGTCGTACCGCGGCTCGGTGCTGAGGCCGATGGCGTCGGAGTGCGGGTTGTCGCCCATGAGGAAGACGACGTCGTCCTCGCCGGCGAAGTAGATGCCCGAGATGACGTGGTCGTCCGGGTAGACGCCGGGCTCCTGGAACTTCGCGTTCGTGGCGCGGTACACGGGCTGGACGTTCGCGTAGTCGGCGCCGTTGGTCCGCGCGACCATGAGGAAGTCGCCCGCCGGCGTCTCGCGGCGCAGGTAAGCGATACGCGCGCCGGAGGGCGACACCGCGAACCGGCCGCCCGTGCCGTGGCCGCCGTTCTCGAAGTGCAGCACCCAGGTGTTCGTCGCGCCGTTGCTGCCCGGCGTGCCGTGCCCCGTGACGTTCTGGATGGCGCGCGAGACCGTCCCGTCCGGGTTCACGGTGATGTTCCGCACCGTGACGACGTCCTCGAAACGGTCCGTGCCGCCGACCGTCACGTACATGCGCGTGCTGTCCGGCACGACGAACGGCACGGGGTCGAAGCGCACGACGTCCAGACCGTTGCCGATGAGCCCGAAGGCGTCCGTGATGAACGGGCGCGGCATCGAGGGCGGCGACTTCGTCGAGCCGGGCGGCACGAGCGGCACCTCGATGTAGTCGGTGACGATGACCTCCTCGGGGATGTAGTACCCCTCGTACCCGAGCTCGGAGTCGAAGCTGTTGCCGGTGCTCGACTGACGCCACTTGTTCTTGAGGCCGACGTACGCGACGTAGTTCGCGGGGTCCGGGCCGAGGATCGCCACGGACGGCATGTACACGTGGCGCGAGTTCGCCGTGTCGTCGGTCGGCGTGGGGTCCGGCACGTCCTCGAACGAGATCTGCCAGACCTCCGAGCCGCTCGCCGGCCAGTCGAGGCCGTCGAGCCGGATCGCGTAGAGCTCGTCCGGGTCGCTGTCCCAGGGCTGCGGCCCGCCGCCGATGCGCTGCGTCGCGATGAAGGACCGCCCGTCCGGCGCGACGCTCACCATCGGATCCCAGAAGCGGTCGAAGCCCGTCGTGATGACGCTGTCCTCGATGACGTGCCAGCTCCGCGAGAGCCGGTCGTACACCGCGAAGCCGACGCGCCCCGCCTCGACCTCCTCGAAGAGGTAGAGGTCCTGGTCGCGCGTCTCGACGCCCTCGCCGAGGGCGGCCGTGAAGGCCGGGATGACGACGTGCGGCGTGTCGTCGTGGGTGGCGTCCAGCGCGACGCGCTCCCGCGAGCGCGCGGCGGGCGAGGAGACGTAGCTCCACTCGCCGAACACGAGCTCACCCACCTGGTGCGGGTAGCTGTTGTTGCCCGTCGAGCCGAGCAGCGCGCGACGGACGCCCGTGAACTTGTGCATGCCCGTCACGGGGTCGATGGTCCGGCCCGTGTAGGTCGCGCGCTCGAGGTTGGGCGAGTTGCCGCCGCCCGCGGTCTTGCCCGCGTACGGGTTCTCGCCGGCCTGCTGGATGTAGAGCTCGCCCGACGGCGGGAAGAAGGAGGCGTCCTCCACGACGAACTCGTCGAGCCCCGTGGCCCCGTCC
This sequence comes from bacterium, assembly GCA_030428785.1. Lineage (GTDB taxonomy): Bacteria > Planctomycetota > B15-G4 > B15-G4 > B15-G4 > JAUIEF01. The sequence goes on along the minus strand of JAUIEF010000124.1, from coordinate 10,874 downwards.
GTCGCCACGGTGAGCCGCGTGATCGGCCGCGCCATGGGGTTCACCGGCGCGTCCGCGACGTTGGGCACGATGGGCAGGAAGCGGAAGCCCGGCGCGATGCCCTGCGGCGTCGTCGCGGTGTCCGGCGGCGCGTTCGGCCCGACGGGCGCCAGCGTGTTGAGCGTGTCGCCGTCGAGGTCGCGGGACGCGAGGCCCTCCATGCCGAAGGGCGTGAGCCCGAACGACAGCCGCGAGAACCCGAACGCGACGTTGAAGCGCGGCGGCGTCGCCTCGACGCGCAGGCCGTTGCTGAGCTGGAGGTTCGGGATCGACGTCGTGTCGTAGGTGACGGCCTGGACGTAGACCTCGGCGTCGAAGAGCCCCGCGGGCACCGTCGCCTGGAGCGCGCCCGTGCCGGTCGTGTCGAGCGTGCCGGGCACGAGCACCTGGAACGGCGGCTGCGTGAGGAGCGGCGGCGGCGTGGTCGTCTTGGGGAAACCCGTCTCGTCCACGGAGAACAGGAGGCCCCAGAGCACGTTCGTGTTCGGCTGCGCGACGGCCTGGTACGTGACCGTCACGTCGATCACGGAGCTCGCGGGCGCCTGGAGCACGCCGCTGTTGTCGAAGGGGCCGCCGGACGGGGGCGCCTGGACGCCCTGGCTGTTCTCGAGCACGAGGTGCGGGTAGGCGCCGGGGACCTGCGCGGAGGCCGGGCTCGCGGCGAGGCCCGCGAGGAGCAGGCAGGCGGTGAGCAGGCGCGGGACGGAGACGGGTCTCATGGTACGGCTCGTCGGGGACGACGGCGGTGGCCGGGGGCCGTCGGTCGGGGTCGGACCCGGGTCTCCGGGCCCGTCGGGGATGCCGGCCGACGGTGCCGGACGGACCCTTCGGGACCGCCCTGACAAGGCGTGGAGTATACCGGCCGGGCCCGGGCGGGTGACCCGCTCAGCGCTCGGAGGCGCTCAGCGTGGGGCTGCCGACGGCCTCCAGGATCCGGTCGGCGATGCCGCGCGGCGTGAACCCGAGCTTCTCGAGCAGCCGCGCCCGCGTGCCGTGCTCCACGAAGCGGTCCGGCACGCCGACGAGCAGCGTCGGCGGCAGGGCGCGCCCCTCGGCCGCCAGGGCCTCGAGCACGGCCGCGCCGAAGCCGCCGGCCGTCGCGTGCTCCTCGAGCGTCACGAGCAGCCGCGCGTCCTCGCAGGCCCCCCACACCGCCGCCGTGTCCACCGGCTTGGCGAAGCGGGCGTTGAGGACCGTGGCCTCGACCCCGTGGGTCGCGAGCAGCTCCGCCGCGGCCTCCGCGAGCGGGACCATCGTGCCGTAGGCGCAGAGCACGACGTCGCCGCCCTCGCGCAGGGTGACCGCCTTGCCGAACTCGACGAGCGGCACCGGGCCGTCCGCCGCCGGCGCCGTGTCGCGCGGGTAGCGCACGCCGACCACCGCCGGGTGTTCCACCGCGAAGGCGAGCATGGCCTCGAGCTCCTCCGCGTTCGCGGGCGCCATGAGCACGGTGTTCGGCAGCGTGCGCAGGTACGCGATGTCGAAGAGCCCGTGGTGCGTGCAGCCGTCGTCGACGAGCCCGGCGCGGTCCATCGCGAGCACGGCGTTCGCGCCCTGGATGCAGAGCTCCTGGAACACCATGTCGTAGCCGCGCTGCAGGAAGGTCGAGTAGATCGCGACGACCGGCCGCATGCCGCCCTTCGCGAAGCCGCCCGCGAGCGCGACCGCGTGCTGCTCGCAGATGCCCACGTCGTGGCAGCGTTCCGGCACCGCCTCGGCGAGCTTCACGAGGCCCGTGCCGTCGGGCATGGCCGCCGTGATGCCGACGAGCGTCGGGTCGGACTGCGCGAGCTGCACGAGCTTGTTCGCGAAGACGTTCGTGTACGGCGGGCGCTTGGGCTTCGGCGCGTCGACGGGCGGGTCGGCCTCGCCGTCCGTCGGCTTCACGACGACGGGCTGCGGCTTCACGCCGTGCAGCCGCTGCGGGTCGTCCTCGCGGTCCGCGTGCCCCGCGCCCTTGTCCGTGAGCAGGTGCAGCAGGTTGAGACCGCCGCGCTCACGCATGTCGCGCAGCGTGTGCACGAGCCGCGGGATGTCGTGGCCGTCCATGGGCCCGAAGTACTCGAACCCGAACTCCTCGAACACGTGACCCGGCGTGAGCACCGAGCGCACGACGCTCAGGCTCTCCTGCACCGTCTTGTCGACCTTCTCGCCGATGAACGGGATGTGCTTGATGAGCTCCTGCACCTCGCGCTTGGCGCCGGTGTAGAGCGGGCCCATCCGCATGCGCGTGAAGTACCGCGACATCGCGCCCACCGTCGGGCTGATCGACATCTCGTTGTCGTTGAGGATGATGAGCAGCTCGACGCCCAGCTCCGTCGCCGCGTTCATCGCCTCGAAGGCGACGCCCGCGCCGTAGCTCGCGTCGCCCACGATCGCGACGGTGCGCCGGTCGTTGCCCGCCTGCTTGTCGGCCGCCGCGAGCCCGAGCGCGAGGCTGATCGCCGTGCCCGCGTGCCCGGTGTGGAACTGGTCGAAGTCGCTCTCGTGCGGGTGCGGGAAGCCGCACAGGCCGTCGTCCTTGCGCATGGTGTCCATGCGCTCCCGGCGCCCCGTGAGCATCTTGTGCGGGTAGCACTGGTGCCCCACGTCGAAGACGATCCGGTCGTGGCTGAAATCGTAGAGCGAGTGCAGCGCGATCGTCAGCTCGAGGACGCCCAGGCCGGAGCCCAGGTGGCCGCCCGTGCGGCTGATCGTCTCGATGAGCTCCGCCCGCATCTCCTTCGCGAGCTCGGTGAGCTCCTCCGGGGAGAGGCGACGGAGATCCTGGGGACCGCGGATCGAGTCGAAGAGGGCCATGGGGCGGGGGTTTCACCGACGGAGGAGAACGCCCGAGGATAGCAGGCCGCCGCGGCCGGTCCGAGGACGAGGCCGGATCCGGGGCCGGGCGGTGGCGATGACGGAGGCCGGGGCGGGACCGGGAACCGGATCCGGAGCGGGACCCGGATCCGGATCTGGATCGGGAACCCGGATCCGGAGCGGGAATCAGCATCGGAGCGCGGGATGCCGGATCGGGACGCGGATCAGAGGTCGATCGTCAGGTTCTCGACGACCTCGGCTCCGAAGCCCGCGACCCAGAGGTCGAGGTCGCCGTCGCCGTCGGCGTCCCCGACGACGAGGTCCTCGGCCGTGCGCACGACGTAGCGCTCCTCGGGACCGAACCGACGGTCGCCCAGGTTGCGGCGGACGGCGACGCCCTGGAGACCGCCGGCGACGATGTCGGGGAGCCCGTCTCCGTCGAGATCGGCGACGGCCACGACGCGGACACGTCCCCGATCCTCGAGCAGGGTGCGCATGGGGAAGTCACCGGTCCCGTCCCCCCAGAGCACGGTGACCGTGTCCGCATCGACGCCGGAGGCGCCCGTCACGAGGTCCGCGTGTCCGTCGCCGTCGAGGTCGGCCGCCGCGACGGTCCCGGCCGCGCCGGGGATCCGCAGCCGGTGCTCGTCGCCGAAGCGTCCCCCGCCGACACCCTCGTACCACGACAGCAGTTCGGTGCCGGTCGTCGCGATGACGTCCGGCAGGTGGTCGCCGTCGAGGTCCGCGACCGCGAGGTCGCGGAACGTGAGCGGTGTCGCAAGCCGCCAAGTCACCTCGAGCCCGGGCCCGGGGGCATCCACGAGCGCGCCGAGCTGACGGTCGTAGACCCCACCCACGACGAGATCGGGCGGGCCGTGCCCGTCGAGGTCCACCTCCGCCATGAGCGAGGGCCCGGGATCCATCTCCGTGACGGAGAACGATGGGATGTCCAGCTTCCCGTTGCCGAGGCCGGGGACGACCACCACGCCGTCGTTCGCCGTGAGCTCCGCGCAGGCCAGCACGTCGAGGTGGCCGTCGCCGTCCTCGTCGTGGACGGCGAGGCCGGTCGCGCGGAACCCCACCTGGTCCGTCATGACGAACGATCCGGCCGCGGTCGCCCGGTGGATCCCCACGTGCCAGAGCCCGTGCTCCCAGACGCCGACCACCGCATCCGGCCGGCCGTCCTCGGTCATGTCGGCGGCCCGGATGGTCACGCAGCCGACCCCGTCGACGACGGACGTGCCGGTCCTCGGCCAGCCGTCCGCCCCCGGTGCGTGGACCGCGACGAGCATCCGGTTGAAGAACGCCCCGCCACCGACGACGACGGACGGCCGGCCCGAGCCGGTCACGTCGGCGATCGCGAGTCCCGTCGAGACGGGTGTGGTGGGCCCGACGCGGGCTGCGCCGAAGGTCCCGCCGGGGAGGCCGGGCGCCACGGCGAGCTGGGAGTTCTCCCAGCCGGCCGCGACCAGGTCCGGCGCGCCGTCACCGTCGAGGTCGGCGGAGCACGTGCTCCGGACGCCCTTCACCGACACGTCGACGGGCGTCTCCTCGAGCGCGCCGAGAGCGGGCGACCAGCGGTGCACCGCGACGTGCGTCGCGCTGAAGGAGCCGGAGGCGAACACCGCGGCCTCCGGGGTGCCCGGCGCGTGCAGCGTGAGGACCTGGCCGAGGGAGGAGGGGGACGCGGAGCGCGTCGGTCCGCCGGGCCGCGCGATCCCCGCGAGGAGGACGACCTGCTGCGCGGCGCGGTCGGAGACCACGACGTCGGTCTCGCCGTCCGACGTGACGTCCCCCACCACGAGGTCCCACGCCGACGCGCCCACCGGCAGCTGGACGCCCGGGTCGAACACCCCGCCGCCCGCGTTGCGGAGCAGGGTGACCGTGCCGCCGACGTCGTCGGCCGTCAGCACGTCGAGGTCCCCGTCGTGGTCGACGTCGTCGAGGGCGACGGCGCGCGCGCCGTCCCCCGCGGCCAGCACGGTCGGAACGCGGAACGCGAGCCCGCCGACCCCCGGGTGGATCGCGACGGTGCCCGAGTCCGGGTGCGCCACCACGAGATCCGGCGTGCCGTCACCGTCGAGGTCGCCGACGGCCACGTCCGACGCGTCGTCCCGCGGCGTCGCGAGCTCGACCGGGCGGAACCGGCCGTGTCCTTCGGGGCTCCAGGCCGTGATCACGCTCGGTCCGTCGGTGAGCGTGAGGATCTCGTCGCGACCGTCGCCGTCCAGGTCTCCCGCGACGAGCTCGACGAGCGCCCCGTCCGACGGCAAGCCGCGGACCGGGAACAGCGCTCCGAAGGGTGCGGTCGACGCGACCGCCGAGACGGCCGCGTGCCGCCCGCGCGGTGGCGTCACCTGGGACCCGACGCGATCGGTGGCGACGAACGCGAGCACCAGGATCGTCGGTCCGAGCAGGCGAGCATCACGAGCATCCATGGCGGTGTCCTCAGAGGTCGACCGTGAGGTTCTCGAGCACCTCGACGCCCCCACCGGCGGCCACGAGGTCGAGGTCGCCGTCGCCGTCCCGGTCGAGCACGGCGAGCGATTGGACGTTCGGGCCGACGGCGCCCTCCCGCGGCGCGAAGCGGCGGGCGCCGAGACCCCGGTACACCGAGACGTGGCTGCCGCCGAGGACGACGTCGGGCCGGCCGTCGCTGTCCAGGTCCTCCACGAGGACGGCCTGGCTGATGCCGGGCGTCGCGAGGTCGAGGCGCTCCGGGAACCCGCCCGCGCCGTCGCCCCAGTGCACCGTCGACGCGGCCCCGAGGCAGGCCGTGACGATGTCGAGGTGCCCGTCGCCGTCGAGGTCCGCGACCTCCACGTCCACCGAGGTGCCCGCCACGCGCAGCGGACGACTCGCGAGGAACACGCCCTGCCCGCGGCCCGGCTTCCACAGGATCACGTCGGAGGCGGTGGCGATCACGAGGTCGACGAGACCGTCGCCGTCGAGGTCCCCGGCGGCGAGGTCGCGCGCCGAGGCCTCCAGACCGACGTGCGGCAAGGGTACGAACGCGCCCCCCGCCGAACCGAGGAGGCTCGAGATGCTCGGAGGGGGCCCGTTCCCCACCACGACATCCAGCGGCGGGACGCCGTCGAGGTCCGCGCGGACGATCGACCTGACCGGGGTGGGGACGGGCGTGGTGACCGACGAGCCGAGCGTGCCGTCGCCGTTTCCCCGGACGAACTGCACGCCGGAGACCGCGGGCACGGTCGTCAGGGTCCACCCGCCCGACAGGACGTCCTGCGCGCCGTCCCCGTCGACGTCGTCCACGACGAGGTCCTGGGCCTCGAGCAGCATCTGCCCCGTGCGCACCCAGCCGCCGGACTCCGCGATCCACACCTCGACCCGCGAGCTGAAGTGGAGGACGAGGCCGAACACGATGTCCTCCTCCCCGTCGCCGTCCATGTCCGCGGTCGCGAGCGACGGGATGCCGCTCCCGGCCGTGACGAGTTCGTTCCCGCGCGGCAGCCCGTCGGCGTCCGTCGAGTGCGCGGCGAGGCGCGCGTGCGGGAACCCCAGGTCCACGGTGAGGGCGGTCGGTCGCCCGTGCCCTTCCAGGTCGGCGACCACGACACGAACCGCGCCGTCCAGGCTGGGCACCTTCCGGGGGCTCCCGTAGCCGGATCCGGGGAAGAACAGCCGGTAGACGAGGCCGTCGGTGAAGCTCGCGCCGACGAGGTCGAGGTCGCCGTCGCCGTCGAGGTCCTCGGAGCGCACCTCCTGCACGAAGGAGCCCATGGGGACGGTGTTGGCGACGAGCCACGGGAAGGTCGGGTTCCAGCGGATCCGAAGCGCGGAGTCCTGCGTCGAGGAGCCGGCGGCCAGGATCGCGGCGCCGGGGGTGTCCGGCCGGTGCAGCGCGAGCCGGATCCGACGGCCCGCCGGCGTCGTGTATCGCGCGGGCGCTCCCGGCGCCCCGACGTCCTTCAGCAGCACGATCTCGTCCGCGACCAGGTCCGAGACCACGAGGTCGGCCCGGCCGTCGTCCGTCACGTCGGCGAGGGCGACGTCCTGCGCCGACGAGCCCGCCACGAACACGACGCCCGGCGCGAAGCCCGCCGAGCCGTCGTTCGCGAGGACGACCACCGTGCCGTCCGCGCGCGCCGCCGCGATGTCGAGGTCGCCGTCCCCGTCGACGTCGCCCAGGTCCACGGCGACGGGGTCGCTCCCGACGGGCACGAGCACCGCGGGACGGAAGCGGCCCGCCCCCGCCGAGCGGTGGACCGCGACCTCGCCCGTGTCCCCCGACGCGACGACGACGTCGGGCAGCAGGTCGCCGTCGAGGTCGCCCGTGGCGAGGTCCGTGGAGCCGGCGGGCACCGCGGCGAGCTCGTGGAGCCGGACGACGCCGTGCCCGCGCGGGAACCACGCGACGAGCCGGTCGGGGTCGCTCGTGATCCCGACGAGGTCGTCGCGCCCGTCGTCGTCGAGGTCGGCCACGACGAGCGCGACGAGCTCACCCTCGGCGTCGAGCGCGCGCACGGGGAACAGCGACGAGCGCGCGACCGCCGCGCCCGGCTTGCCGCGAGCGCCGTGCGTCGCCTGCACGCGCTGGGCCGGAGTCGACGCGGCCACGATCAACACGAACGCCAGGCAGCCGGACAGCGTGCGATGTCTGCGCATGTCCCGTCCTCCTCGTCGCTGGTGTCCGTCGGCCCGCTCCCCCCGGGGCGCCAGGATACATCGCCTCGGACATGCCGACGCGGCGCGCTCCGACGTCGACGGGGACCCGAGGGCGAGGAAGGGCCGGAGACGGATCCCGCGCGGCGGTGCGGGGTCGAGACCCGCGCAGCCGGACCGGGAACCCGGACCGGGATCCGGACGCAACCGGACCCTGCTTCGAGCTCCGGCATCCGGGTCCGGCATCCAGGTCCCGCATCCGGGTCCGGCATCCGGCTCCGGCATCCGGGTCCCGCATCCCGATCCCGATCCGGCTTCCTGCTCCGGATTCCCGATTCCCGCTCCGGGTTCCCGATTCCGGATCCGGATTCCCGACCCGGCTCCGGCCCCGGTGCCGGACTCGGCTCCCGCATCGGCCGCGGCCGCGGCCACCCGCCGTCGCCGCAGGCGACGGCGCCTCAGTTCCGCCGGCTGAGGACCTTCTCGGCGAGGGCGGCGAGCAGCGCCTCCTCCCGGCCGCCGCGGGCGTCGACGAGGGCCTCGTCCACGAGACGGCGGGCGTCGGCGCGCGCCTGCTCGTTGCCGACGACGCCGGGCCAGGTGAGCTTGTCGTTGTCCGCGTCGGCGCCGACGTCCTTGCCCATCTGCTCGGCGGAGACCTCGGTGTCGAGGAGGTCGTCGACGATCTGGAACGCGAGCCCCACGCGGTGGCCGTAGCGCGCGAGGCGCTCGACGTCCTCGCCCCCCCCGCCGCCCGCCATCGCGCCGAGGCGCAGCGAGACCTCGATGAGCGACGCGGTCTTGCCCTCGTGGATGCGACGCACCATGTCGAGGTCGGGCTCGGCGCCCTCGGCGGCGAGGTCGAGCACCTGGCCGCCCGCCATCCCCGCCCAGCCCGCGGCGCGGCCGAGCGCGACGATCATGCCGCCGATCGGCCGGTGCGCCGGCGTGCCGGCGGCGATGACCTCGAACGCGAGCGTGAGCATCGCGTCGCCGGCGAGCACGGCGGTCGCCTCGGGGTAGGCGACGTGCACGCACGCCTTGCCGCGGCGCAGCTTCGCATCGTCCATGCACGGGAGGTCGTCGTGGATGAGCGAGTAGGTGTGGATGAGCTCCATCGCGGCGGCCGTGGCGATCGCGTCGTCCTCGCTCCCGCCGACGTCGCGGCACGCGAGGAGCACGAGCGCGGGGCGGAACCGCTTGCCGCCGCCCGTCACGAGGTGGCGCATGGCCGCGGCGAGGTCGCCGCAGTCGGCCACGGTCGGCAGCCGCCGGTCGAGCTCGGCGTCGACGCGCGCCGCCGCGTGCGCGAGGAAGGACGCGAGGTCCGGTCCGGTGTCCTCGTCCTGCGCCACGTCCGTCGCCTCACGGGCCTCGGCCATCGATCGTCTCCCTCCACGCCGCGTAGTCCGAGCCCGGCAGCGGCAGGCGGCTCTGCCCGCGCCAGAACGGGCGCTCGTCGTCGCCCTCGGTGACGGTGCCCTCGGTGAGCACGAGTTCGGGACCCTCGGCCTGCACGACCGCGCGCCCCGCGTGGAACGTGCGCAGCACGTCGCCCTCGGGCGTCACGTGGTCGAGCACGAGGTCGAGCAGCTCGCCGTCGGCGACGCCGCCCAGCGAGACGACCTCGTAGGGATGGTGCCCGAGCAGGCGGCGCAGCGCGGACGCGACGTCGCCGACGGGCACGAAGCCGCTCGGCAGCGCGAGGCCCGTGCCCTCCCACGCGGACGGCGTCCACGGCGAGAGCTCGACGGGCGTCGGGTCGGCGTCCTTGCCGGCCGACCGGAGCACGAGGTGCACGACGCCGTCGCGCAGCGTGAGGTGCGCGCGCGGCACGGGCCGCACGTCGGCGGCGCCCGTCGCGAGGTCGCGCTCGAGCACGATGAGGTCGAGCAGCGCGCCGTCGTGCGCGCCCCCCACCTCGACGACCTGCAGGTGCGCGACGCCCGCGCCGGCGAGCGCGGCGTTGAGCGCGGCGACGTCGGGCGGCGGCGCGCGCTCGGAGGAGCGCGACACGGAGACCGGCTCGACGCGGCGGCGGTCGGCGTCGGCGGCGACCTCCTCGACCGTGTCGACGAGCTCGTCGAGGCGCAGCTGCTTCTCGATGAGCTCCTGGCGCAGGCGCGTGTTCTCGCCGAGCTGGCGGTTGCGCTCGGAGCGCGCGGAGGCGAGGAGCGACTCGGCCTTCTCCGCGCGGGTGCGGAGGGCGTCGACCTCGGCGGCGAGCGCGGGGTCGGCGGTGGAGCCGTCGTCGGACGGCGACGTCCCGGGGAGCGCGCCCGCCGCCGAGCCGTCGCGCGGCGCGCCGTCGCGATCACCGGCGGCGTCGCCGTCCGCGACGCGCGCGTCGGGCGCGTCGCCCGCGGTCCAGCCGTACCCCTCGTAGGGCGAGCTCGCGAGGGCGGCCGCGCGGGGATCCGTCGCCGGGCGCGAGGCGGGCCGGTCGGCCGCGCCGCGGTCCGCGCCGCCGAGGTCCGCCACGGCGACCTCGCGACGCCAGGCGGCGAGCCCGGGCACCGCCTCGACGAGGCGCTCCCAGGCCCAGACGCCGCCCACCGCGCCGAGGAGGATCGCGACGGCGAGCACGGCCATGCGGCGTCCGGCCGGTCGCTCGAGCTCGCGGCGCAGGCGGTCCTGCTCGGCGCGCACCTGCTCGAGGCCGTCGCCCAGCCGGTCGACCCGGCCGTGGAGGGCCTCCCCGGCGGAGAGCCGCTCGGCGAGGTCGAGGTGCAGGCGGCGCACGCCCTCGAGCGCCTGGAGGTGCACGGCGAGCGCCTCGGGCGTCACGGGCGCCGCGTTCGACGGAGCTGCGTGCGCAGGGCCGTGCGATCCGGCGGTCGGCAACGAGGACGGCGGTGCGGCGGACCCGGCCTCGGGCGCCGCGCCGCCTCCGGCGGGCCCCTGCGACGCGTCGTGGGCGACTCCGGCCGCCCCGGCGTCGTCGGCCCCGGCGGGCGCCCCGCCGGGCGCGGCGGCCGACCCCGCGGGGGCGGCGCCGGCGGGCGGGGCGGCGTTCTGTCGGCGCTTGCGGCGGCTCACGGGAGGGGCTGGCCGTTCGGGGGGACGGACCGCTCTTCGACGAGTCCGCCGGCCGCGCCTTCCCCGGGCTCGCCGGGGGGCGTCGGGGACGCGGCGGTCCGGCACCCCGCGCGCGCCTCGAGCGGCCGGTGCTCGTCCTCGTTCGCCGTGTCCGGAGACTTCTTCGAGGCCTTGTCCGCGCCCTTCTCGCTTGGCGTGACGGCGGCGTTACCCGCGGCCTCGTCGTCAGCGGGGCCGACCTTGGCGTTGGCCTTCAGCGGCGCGACCGGGACTCCTTCCTTATAAGTCTGCTCGTAGACCTTGCCGTCACGCCGGACCGTGAGCCGCAGCTCTTCCGAGAGGGCGTTGACGACGGAAACACCCACACCATGCAG
>JAUIEF010000123.1 GCA_030428785.1 bacterium | reverse complement strand
CGCGCACGAGGGGCAGGCGTTCCCAGACGCTGCGGCGCAGGCAGCTCGAGACGTCGTTGTAGTTGCAGCGCACCCGGAGGCTGTGCGGATCGAGGGCGGCCCAGGCCTCGGGCGACTCCACCTCGACCTCGACGCGCTCGGTGCCGAAGCAGAGGTCGCCCTCGCAGCCGCGCTTGACGAGCGGGCCGGCGTCGGGGCGCGGGAGGATGCGGCTGAACGCGCCGGCGACCTTCGGGTCCTCGAAGTTGCGGACGAGGTTCTTCAGCCAGTGCGGGCCGACGGGCTCGGCGTCCTGGACGAGGAGCACGACGAGCTCGCCGCGCGTCATGCCGATGCCGAGGTTGCGGGTGTCGCCGTGGTCGAAGGCGGCGGGTGGGATGCGGTGGAGCTTCACGGACGGGCGCGCGGCGACGTCCTCGAGGCTGCCGTCGGTGGAGCCGCTGTCGACGACGAGCACGTCGACCTCGCCGTCGTAGTCCTGCGCGAGGACGGCGTCGAGGCAGGGCGCGAGCACGGGGCGCCCGTTCTTCGCCGGGATGACGACGGAGACGGACGGCGCGCTCATGCCGCGAGCTCGGCCGGGCCGGGGACGTCCCGGCGCTCGGGGAGCGTGCCGAGGGCGCCGCGGCTGCCGCGGTACTGCGCGAGGACCTGCGCCCAGCGGAGCGACGCGCTGCGACGCGCGACGTCCGCGCTGCGGTGCTCGGGGTGCGCGGCGAGCCAGCGGCGGTCGGCGCGGCGCTCGGCGGCCCAGCCCTTGACGACGCTCAGCAGCCCGGGGCGCACGCGGAGGCCGAAGCGCTCGCGGAAGAAGCGCGCGTCCTGCTCGTAGCGGGCGGCGACGGACGCCTCGTCGTACTCGTGGCCGTGCTCGACGACCGCGGCGGGGACGTGTCCGAGCGCCCAGCCGCCCCACAGGAGGTCGTAGGCGAGAAGCGCGTCCTCGCCGAAGTCCGTCTCGCGGAAGCGCGTCCGGTCGAAGAGCGGGCGGCGCACGGCGAGCGCGATGCTGTCGAGGCGCAGGAGGCCGCGCCACCCGGACGGGCCGAGGCGCGCGAGCTCGTCGCGCGGCACGGGGCCCGTGCGCTCGGCGGTCGCGCCGTGGAAGGGCGAGCGCTCGACGGTCGAGCGGGTGAGCGCGCTCGCGTCGCGCGGCGGCACCTGGCGCGCGGTCACGGCGCCGAGCGCGGGGTCGCTCGCCAGCGCGTCGGCGAGCGCGGCGAGGAAGCCGGTTCCGACGGGCACCGCGTCCTGCACGAGGAAGACGACGACGTCCGTGTCCGGCAGCGCCTCGAAGCCGAGGTTGCGCGTCGGGCCGTGGCGGAAGTCCTCGCGCCGCACGGAGAGCACGCGGGCGCCGGCGTCGCGCGCGGCCTCGACGGTGCCGTCGGTGGAGCCGGAGTCCACGACGACGAGCGCCGCGGGCGGCGGCTCCTGGGCGACGAGCGCGTCCAGGCACTCCCGGAAGCGCGCTCCCCCCATGAGCGTGGGGATCACGACTCCGGTCTCTATGACTTCCTCCCCAGCCGGAACGGGGAGCGCAGGACCTTCAGGGCCCGGTACGGGACGCTGTTCCAGATGCGGTCGAGCTGCTTCTCGAGGCTCTGGATGTGCGTCGTCTTCTCGTTGAGCGCCTTCCACAGGTCCTCGATGGTCTGCTCGAGGCGGCCGACGCCGTCCATGATGTTGTTCTTCTCGCTCATGAGCAGGTCGAGCTCGCGCGTCTGCTCGTCGAGGAAGGCGATGGCCTGCTCGGCGGCGACCATGCGCACGTGCACGTCGGCGAGCCAGTCGGGCGAGATCGCGCGGTCGGCGGCGCGGATGACGCCGAGGTTCTCCTCGAGCTGCGCGAGGCCGGGCAGGTCCTGCGGCAGCTGCCCGATGAACTCCTCCACCGCGGACCACGCGAGGTGGACGTGCGGCGGCGTGATCGTCTCGGGCGTGGGCAGGGTGAACGTGTCGCGGCTGATGCCCTTCTCGCGGAAGAGGTCGGCGATCTCCGTGACCTTGCCCAGGCGGTCGAGCTGCTCCTCGAGCTTCCGGTTGGCCTCGATGAGGTGGTAGATCTGCCCGACGAGGTGGGCCTCGTGGCGGCGGACCTCGTCCGCGTCGCGGTCGACCTGCTCGCGGGACGCGGAGGCGGCGGCGCGCTCGACGGCCTCCGCCGCGGCGTCGCTCGCGGTCGGCGTGCCGCCGCCGCCCGCCCCGCGCGCCTCCTCGGCGCCGTCGCTCCCCTGCCCGGTCCTGTCCGCGTCGCTGCTCATGCCGTGATCCTCGCACCCGCGAGGGCCTGCTCCCAGAGCCTCACGAAGTCCCGTGCGTTCTCCTCCAGGGTCCGGACGCGCTCGATGCCCTCGGCGAGGCGCAGGAGCAGCGAGGGGTCCTCCTCGAACTCCGCGAGCACGCCGGTGAGCGACCCGGGGTCGCCGGCCCGGAAGGTCCGCCCGTTCACGCCGTCGTGGACGATCTCCGAGAGGCCGCCGAGGTCGCTGGCGATGACCGGCCGCCCCGCGCTGAACGCCTCGAGCACCACGAAGGGCGTGTTCTCGTACCAGACCGACGGGACGACGAGCACGTCGATGGAGGACAGCGCCTCCGCGAGCTCGCCGTGGCCGTACGGTCCCTTGAAGTTGATGCGCGGGTCGACGTCCGCGAACGCCCGCACGCGCTTGGCGTACTTGGGGAAGTGCGTCATGTTGCCGCGCACGACGAGGCGCAGGCGGTTGCCGTGGCACTCGCGGAAGGCCGAGACGAGGATCTCGAGGCCCTTCTGCGGGTTGACGCTCCCGAAGAAGCCGAAGGTCACCGTGCCCTCGCCCGCGACGGGCACCGGCCGGATGCTGCCCTGCGGCGGGTCGACGCCGTACGGGCAGTGCAGCATGTGCTCCTCGTCGTAGCCGTGCGCGAGGAACATGCGCTTGATGAAGCGGCTCGGCGCGATGAGCTTGGTGCACTTGCGCACGACCTCACGGATGAACTGCTTCCGCCCGTGGAGCGCGGCGCGGCGCGGGCCGACGCCGGCGTGGTTCAGGTCGACGAAGTCGGGGTCGGGCAGCGCGGTCTCCACGAAGCCGTCGCGTTTGGCGAACATCCGCAGGCCCTGGTAGCCGTAGTTGTCGGGCGCGAGGCACTCGACGCAGGTGGACGTGTCCGGGCCGTCGCAGAGCGCGCCGTCGTGGCGCAGCAGCTGGACGGTCGGGCACAGGAACCAGTAGTCCATGAGCTGCACGAACACGGGGATGCCGCGCATGCGGCACTCCTCGATGAGCGACAGGCCGGTGCCCATGAGGTGGAACACGTGGACGACGTCGGGCTTCCGCTCGTCGAGCCAGCGGCCGAAGACCTTGCCGAGGAAGACGTTGTAGTAGTCGTGGAGCGCGTGGTTCGGCGCGAGCCCGTCGAAGAAGGTGAGCCGCGTGACGGGCACGTCGTCGACGGTGTCCTCGACGATCTTGTAGCTGGTCTGCCGGCGCGGGTCGGGCTCGTGGGTGAAGACCTGGAGGTCCATGCCCTGGCGGCGCAGCACGCACGCGAGCCGGTGCGCGTAGATCTCGGTGCCCGTGCTGTACCGCGGCGGGTACTGGTGGACGACGAAGGCGACCCTCACGCGCTCCTCCTGCCGGCGCGGACGCGCTCGTAGAGGCCGAGGAGCTCGGCGGCCGTGTCCGCCTCGTCGCGGACGGCGTGCGCCGCGGCCGCGAGCCGGTCGAAGAGCGCGCGGTCGTCGGCCAGGCGGCGCAGCGCGCGCGCCAGGTCGGCGGCGTCGCCCGCCTGGAAGAGCAGTCCGGTCACGCCGTCCTCCACCGCCTCCGCCATCGCGCCGTGGTTGGCGGTCACCACGACGGCGCCCGCGAGGAACGCCTCGCGGATCGTGAGCGCGTAGGCTTCGTACCAGATGGAGGGCACGACGACGACATCGAAGCCCGCGAGGATCTCGGGCAGGCGCGTGTTGTCGTAGCGGCCGTGCAGCGTGACGACCGACTCCTGGCCCTTGCGCAGCGCCTCGAGGCGCTCGCCGTAGCCGGTGTCGTGGTGGAACGGGAGCAGCTCGCCCCACACGTCGACGCGCATGGACGAGGGGTCGCCGAGCTGCTTCACCGCCTCGAGCAGCAGGTGCACGCCCTTGCTCGGCAGCACGGAGCCGATGAAGCCGACGCGCAGCGGGCCGTCGCCGCGGCGGCGGCGCGGCAGGCCCTCGAAGCGCGCGACGGGCAGCCCGTTCTCGACGACGCGCACGCGCCCCGCGGCGACGCCGTAGGACTCGAACATGCGCTGCATGAACCGGCTCGGCGTGACGAGCGCGTCGACGTCGTGGAGCACGCGGTGGATCGTCGCGTGGTACTCCTCGAGGAGCGCGCGGTCGCCCGCGTCGCGCTCCTCGGCGGAGGCCTCCGGCGCGCGGCCGCGGCCGAGCAGGTGCGGCCAGAGCTCGCGCAGGCACGGCACGCAGCGCTCGAGGCGGATCTCCGGGCAGGTCTCGAGCCCGGCCGTGATGCGCTGCCCGCGCGGGCAGCCCATCCAGAAGTCGTGCAGCGTCATGACGACGGGCACGCCGCGCGCGCGGAGCCGCTCGAGGATCGACGTCGAGAGGCACGTGAGGTGGTGCACGTGCACGACGTCCGGCTCGAGCTCCTCGAGCGCCTCGACGAAGCGGTCGCCGATGCCCGGGTGGGCGTACATCATCGGCAGGCTCGTCGCGTCCTCGAAGGTGTTGCCGAGGCGCACGACGGGCACGCCGTCGACCTCGTCGCGCACGAGCTCCAGGTGGCCCACGCCCTCCCGCCCCGTGCGCGCGAACACCGCCGGCTCGTGGCCGGCGCGACGCAGCGCGCGGGCCAGCCCCTCGACGTGGAGCTCCACGCCGCCGACGGAGTCGGGCAGGTAGCTGGCGGTGACGAAGAGGACGCGCACCCTCAGGCCGCCAGCCAGGCTTCGAACGCGTCGAAGGAGTACGGCCGGCCCAGAAAGTCCCGCACGAGGTCCTCGGCGTCGCGGCTGCCGCCGGGCTCGAGGATCTTGCGGCGGTAGCGCGTCGCGACCTCGCGGTCCATGAGGTCCTCGCCGAACGCGGAGAGGCAGTCCTTCGCGAGGACGAGCGACCACATGTAGGTGTAGTAGAGCGCCGTGTAGCCGTCGAGGTGGCCGAAGGCCGTCTGGAGGCTCGTGCCCTCCTCGTACGGCAGCGCGAGGTAGCGGCTCCGCACCTCCTTCATGACCTCGGTCGTGTCGCGCCCGGCCGGGTCGTGGCTGTAGTACTCGAGCGAGAGCGCCGCGTAGAACATCTGGACGCGCGTGCCGAGCGCCTTGCCGTACTCGGAGGCGGCGTTCATGCGCTCGACGAGGTCGGCGGGGATGGGCTCGCCCGTCGCGTGGTGCTTCGCGAACTCCCGGAGCACGCCGACGTCGTTCCCCCACTCCTCGAAGAGCTGGCTCGGGACCTCGACGAAGTCCCACTCCGTCGCGATGCCCGAGGTGGCGAGCCACTCGTGCCGCCCCGCGAGCAGGTGGTGCAGCAGGTGGCCGAACTCGTGGAAGAAGGTCTTCACGTCGGACGGGTCGAGCAGGCCCGCGTCGGAGCCCGACGGCTTGGGCATGTTGCACACGAGGCAGGCGGCCGGCACGACGCGCCCCTCGAGCCCGCTGTTCAGGTCGAACATCGCGGCGTGCTTGAACTTGTCCGTGCGCGGGTGCATGTCGAGGTAGAAGCGCGCGAGGACCTCGCCGCCCTCGAGCACCTCCCAGGCCTCGACGTCCTCGTGCCAGAGCGGGACGCCCTCGCGCCGCCGGATCTCGAGGCCGTAGAGGCGGGACGCCGTCGCGACGATGCCGTCGCGCACCGCGGCGTACGGGAAGTACGGCCGCGCCTCGCGCGAGTCGAAGGCGAAGCGCTCGCGGCGCAGGGCCTCCGTGTAGTACGTGCGGTCGTAGTCGCGCAGCTCGGCGCCCGGCTCGTCCTCCTGCATGCGCGCGGAGAGCTCGGCGAGCTCCTCGGCGGCGCGCGCCTCCGCGAGCCCCGAGACGCGGTCGATGAACGCGCCCGCGTGCTCGGCCGTGCGGATCATCTTGTCCTCGGTGGCGTAGGCCGCCCAGTGCGGGTAGCCGAGCAGCGTCGCGAGCTCGTGCCGCTTGGCCAGCAGCTGGTCGAGCACCTCGAAGTTGTCGGGCGCGCCGCGGCGGTTGTACTCGAGGTGGAGCCGGCGCCGGACGTCGCGGTCCCGGCAGAACTTCATGATCGGCAGGTAGTCCGGCGGGTTCGTCGTGACGCGCGCCTTGCCGTCCTCGCCGGCGGGGTGGGCGTCGACGAAGTCCTGCGGGAGGCCCTCGAGCGCCGCCGGGTCGACGGCGACCTCGCGCACGTCGCCCGCGATGTTCCGCGAGAACGCCTGGCCGGTCTCCACGAGCTCCTCGCGCAGGGCGCGGACGCGGTCGCGCGTCGCGTCGTCACGGTCGACGCCCGCGCGGCGGTAGTCGCGGAGCGCGTGCTCGAGGAGCCGGCGCGAGACCTCGTCCGGCGCGTCGGCCGGGTCGAGGGCCGCGAGCCGCTCGTAGACGCCGCGGTGCAGGGAGAGCTCCGTGCCGAAGCGGCTGATCTCCTGCTCGATGCCCGCCACCGCCTCCCGCATCGCCTCGTCCGGGTGCACCTGGAAGAACAGGTGCGCCAGGCCCGAGGAGCGGTTCAGCGGGTGTCCGATGGCGTCGTAGGCGCGCAGCACCTCCTCGTAGGAGGCGCCCGCCGGGAGGGCCTCGAGGGCGGCGAGGGCCTCCTTCGCCGCGTCCAGATCTGCGGCGCAGGCGGCCCGGAAGGTCGGGACGTCGGCTGGGAAGAGGGTCTCCATCGCCGGGCGATGATACCGACGCGGGACCCCCCGTTCTCCCCGGGGGATCCGGGGCTCGAACGGACCGACGCTCCGCTCGACGGCTCCGGGTCCGGGGCCGGGTCCGGGGCCGGGTCCGGGGCCGTGTCCGCCTCGGGGTCCGGTCCGGAGCCGGACTCCGCGACGGCTCGGGGAACCCGTTCGGGATCCGGTTCCGGTTCCGGATCGGGATCCGGATCGGGATCCGGATCAAGTTCCGGATCGGGATCGGCTACCGGATCGGGTTCCGGATCAGGTTCCGGTTCCGGATCGGAATCGGGAGCCGGATCGGGAGCCGGATCGGGAGCGGCTCCGGGGTCGGCTCCGGGATCGGCTCCCGGTTCGGCGACCACCAGCGATGAGGGCAGCGAGGACAGCCGCGCCGGCCGCGAGTCCGTCTCCTGCGGAGGGAGCGGCTCCGGTTGCGCTCCCCGGTCCGCTGCCGTTCGGCGGCGGTTTCAAGTCCGGCACCGGGTCCGGCATCCGGGTCCGGTTTCCCGATCCGGCGTTCCGATCCGGCGTCCGGGTCCGGCTCCTGGTCCGGTACCGGCTCCGGCATCCGGCATCCGGCATCCTGGTCCGGCATCCGGCTCCGGCATCCGGCTCCGGCTTCCGGGTCCGGCACCGGAGCCGGCACCGGCTTCCGGTATTCGAGCCGGCTGCGGCATCGGCCCCGTCGCGGCCCCGTCGCGGCCGCGGCCGCGGCGTCAGCCCGGCGGCGCCCCGCGCTCGGCGCGGACCTCCTCGGCGAGGCGCTCGACGAGGGCGACGTCCTCGGTGATGTCGCGCACGGGCGGGATCGCGGCGCGGAGGGCCTCGACCCGCGCGGGGTCGTCCGCGAGCTCGACGAGGCGCGCGGCGAGGGCGGCGTCGTCGCCGGGCGGGAAGACGAGGCCGCCGCCCAGCCCCGCGAGCTCCGCCATGCCGCCGCGGTCGCTCGTGAGCACGGGGACGCCGCGCTGGTAGGCCTCGTGGATGGTGAGCGGGCTGTTCTCCCACCACAGGCTCGGCACGACGAGCACGTCGAAGCCGGCGAAGACCGCCTCGCGCTCCTCCTGCGCGAAGGGTCCGGCGAGGGTCAGCGCGGGGGTGCGGTCGGCGATCGCGCGCAGGCGCTCCGCGACGTCGGGGAACCAGTCGAGGTGCCCGTGGATCGTCGCGACGAGGCGGTCCGGCCCGAGACCGCAGCGCTCCACGGCGCGCGCGAACACCTCGACGCCCTTGTAGTCGCTGAGCGTCCCGACGTAGCCCGCGCGGAGCGGCGCGTCGGGCGCGCGCGGCGCGCGGGCGGGCGGCGTCTCGGGCCGCGGGAAGCCGTAGTCCGCGACGACGACCTTCTCGCGCGGGAAGCCGGACGCGAGGAAGCGCTCGGCGAGGAAGCGCGAGGGCGCGACGAAGCGGTCGACGTGGGCGACGGCCGCGGCCATGTCGCGCGCGCGGCCCTCGATCGCGCGCGCGAACCAGCGTCGGTCGCCGAGCTCCGCGTGGCTGCCGCCGCAGGCCTCGTCGCTCCAGCGCTCGCGGTCGATGGGGTAGATGTCGACGCAGTACGCGCACCGCTCGGGAGGCGCCGTCTCGCAGGCGTTGCCCTCGAGGTCGAACATGAGGCCGGCGCGCGAGCAGAGCCACCAGTACTCGTGGAGCGTCATGAGCACGACGGGCGCGCGCGCGGCGGCCGCGGCGAGGGTCGACGTCCCGCCCACGAACTGCAGGCCCTGCACGTGGACGACGTCGGGCCGCACGCGGTCGAGCACCTGCTCGAAGACGCGCGCCATGCGCGGGTCGTCCCACTGCTCGGAGAGGTCGTGGTAGATGCGGTTGTAGATCGCCTCGTGGACGGGGACGCCGTCCCAGACGCGCTCGGTGAGCGTGTACTGCTCGAGGTCGCGGCGCTCCTCGCAGGTGAAGACCGAGACCTCGTGGCCGGCGTCGGCGAGCGCGCGCGCGAGGTTCGCCGTGTAGATCTCGGAGCCGGCCGCGTGGAGCGGCAGGTAGTCGTGGATGACGAGCAGGATGCGCAGGGGTCTGTCCCGGAGCGGTGCGAGCGTGCGTGCGGTGCGAGCGGGCGGCGAAGGAGTCGGTCGCGGAGGCGTCTCTCGGCGAGGCGCGGTCAGTACAGCGCGCGGAGGCGACGCGCGCGTCGCTCGCGGCCGGCGCCGCCGCGCGCGTGGGACGCGTCGGGGGCGACGCGGGTCAGCACGTCGCCGACGGGGACGCGCTCCGGCGTGCCGCCCGCGCGGCGCTCGAGCACGACGACGCCCTCGGCGCAGGTCGGTCCGCAGAGCACGCGCCACGGGATGCCGAGCCGCTCGGCGGCGCGGCGCTGCGCGGCGGCGGGCTCGTCCGTGTCGTCGCGGAGGACGTCGACGCCGGCGGCCTCGAGCTCCGTCTCGAGCTTGCGCGCGGTCTCGGCGGCGACCGGGTCCCCGCCCGCGGCGGCCACGAGCGCGACGGCGAAGGGCGCGCAGGCGGCGGGCCAGCGCAGACCGCGCTCGTCGGCGTGGCGTCGGGCGAGCGCACCGACCGTCGCGTAGAGGTCGAGCTCGAGCAGGCGCACCGCGTCGGCCGGGCCGCCGGCGGCGAGCGCGCGGCGGGTCACGCGGCCGAGCGGGGCGTCGCCGGCGCGCAACTCGTGCACGACGACCTCGACGGCGTCCGGATCCGCGGCGTCGGACGCGGCCGACGACGACCCCGCGGACGACGGCGCGTCGGGGCCCGCCGGGACGGTCGACCCCGGCGCGTCGGAGCCCGCGCCCCCCGGCGTCGCCGCGGTGTCCGCGCTCCCGCACGACAGCTCCTCGAGGCCCAGCCCCGCGAGCGCCGCGAGCACGGCGTCGGCGAGCGACCCGTCCGCGCCGGTCTCGAGCCGCACGACGTCGAGCCGCGGGTAGAGCGCGAGGCCCGCGAGCCCCTCGGGGCGGGCGTCCTCGGCGCGGAAGCCCGTGCCGAACGCGGCGACCCCGTGGCGCGCGCCGGCCCACCCGAGGTGCGCGAGGAGGTTCACGAGCGCCTCGCCCTCGCAGGCCGGGAGGTGCGCCCGCGCGACGCCCAGCGCGGCGAGCGCGTCGAGCAGCCCGGCCTCGATCCGCGCGAGGACCCGGTCGAGGAGCGGCGTCCCCGCCACGAGCCCGGGTCCCAGCTCGACGACGAAGCCGGCGTCCCGCAGGCCGTCGAAGCCGTCGTCGTCGCCCTCGGGGCGGAAGCGGTGGACCAGCGTGGAGCGGCGCATCCGCGGATCGTAGCAACGCGGCGCCGCGCCCCGAGGCGTCGATCGACGGCGTGGGAGGTGCGCCGCCGGGCCCCGCGGGGCGCGCCGCCGCGTCCCGTGACGCGCGGGATCCGGGCTCCGGGCTCCGGGATCCGGGGCGCGGCGCCGGGCCGTCGGACGCGCGGACCGCGCCACGGATTGGCGCTCGCGACCGGCGCGACGTCCTTTATCCTCGACGCGGGCATTCCGGCCCGCACCCGGTGGCGTCAGGGAGGCGCCCGACCGGCTCCCCACGGGCCCCGCAACAGGAGAGAGAGATCCGATGAAACCCCTGGCGACCCTGGCCTCCACCCTGCTCCTCGCCACCGCGGCGCACGCGGGCGGCGGCGGCACGATCGACGCGACCCAGTACCTGCCGATGGGTCACTTCAACGTGTGGGAGATGATCGACGCGACCGACCTCGTGACCGGCACGACGCAGAACATCAGCGTCCGCCAGACGACGATCGTGGACGACCTCCCCCGCTACAACATCCGCACGAAGATCTTCGACGAGTACGCGGACCTCATCCTGCAGTTCGGCGTCGAGGGGAACACGCTCTACCTCTACGGCGCGCGCGTCGTGGCGGACGTGGACTTCGAGGACATCGACGACGCGTCCATCAGCACGATGTTCTTCACGCCGCCCGTGCCCGTGGGCACGACGAGCACGACCCTCGATCTCGCGCCCGTGCAGACGGCTGTGACATCCAGCGTCAAGGTCAAGATCAAGATCGGACCCAAGACGTTCAGCGAGACGGTCGACGTCGTCGGGACGGTGTCCTCGCGTTGGCTCTCGACGGGCGACGTGCTCACGGGGCTGGGCCTTGTCTCCGGCACCGATCTGGCGCGGCTGGAGCTGAGGTTCGTCTTCAACTACAGCTCGACGGACGACGACGTCAACGACGCCATCGAGGACGAGACGACGGACAAGACGGTCGCCGGCATCATGGGCACGGACATGGGCTTCGTGCAGATCGACGGCAACGGCGGCACGCAGATGGTCCTCAACCGCGCGATCCTCCCGGGCATGACGCTCGGCGACTTCCCGCCGCTCACGGTCGACCTGCACCAGCTCGTCGTCGACACGCCGCTGCTCTTCAACCTCTTCTACGGCGGCTCCGAGGGCGGCGTCCACACGGACGGCTTCGTGAGCCTCTCGAACGTCGAGATCGAGCAGAACCTCGGCGGCAAGAGCTTCCTGCGCGCGGACATCGACGTCGCGGGCGGCGAGGGCACGCCGGTGAACGTCGAGTTCAAGGGCAAGACGAAGTTCAAGAAGGACGGCAGCGCCGCGGTGAGCTTCAAGGGCAAGACGACGCACCCCGCCCTGACCAAGAAGCTCGTCATGAAGATCAAGTCGACCGTCACGGCGGACAGCACCGAGATGGTGCTCTCCTACAAGGCCGGCAAGGACGAGGAGGGCAACCCCATCGCCGGCGAGATCATGATCCCCATCGCGCCGGAGGCCGTCGACGACATCGCGCTCGAGCTCAACAAGCTCACGGACGTGAAGTTCGACCCGAACCCGCTCAAGCGCAAGCTCGGCGCCGAGGGCACGCTCACCATCGGCAGCAAGGTCGTGCCCGTGACGATGTTCGAGTCGGTCAAGGTCAAGGAGGGCCAGCCGGAGAAGCGCGGCTACAAGCTCGTGCCGTCCGGCACCGGCAAGCCCACGCTGCTCAAGTTCTCCGCGAGCAACACGGACGCGACGGACTACGTCATCGCGAAGCTCAAGGGCAAGCTGCTCGGCTACAAGGTCAAGCCCGACGACCCGTCGAGCCTGCCCGTCACCCTCGACGACGAGTAGCCGCGAGCCGCGGCGCCCGGCGACACCGGGACGCCCGCTCGCCCACCCGCGCCGCGGGTCCGCCGCCCGGCGGGCTCGCGGCGCGCTCGTTCCGGTCAGGGACGCCGTCGCTGTTCGGCGCGGCGCCGCCCGCCGGCCCGGTCAGCTGTCGTCGCCTCCCAGGTATCCCAGCGCGCGCAGCTCCGCGATGGTCTCCTCGTCGAGGTCGGCGAGGTCGACGTCGCCGCCGACGATGCGCGACTCGAGGTTCTCCGCGGCGAAGTGCCGCAGGAGGTCGTGGAGGCGGTGGGTGCGGCCCTCGAGCGAGGCCGAGCGGTCGACGCGCTCGCCCGGGTCGTTCACGAGGTCGAAGAACTCGAAGAGGTCCTCGTCCCCGGGGAGGCGGCGCGCGGGCATCGCGAGCACGGTGCCCGGCTCGAGCGTGATGTCGCGGTAGGACGTTCCGGGCGCGCGGATGCCCGGGTTGAGCCGCACGATGTCGGGCACGTGGTTGAGCCGGCCGTAGTTGAGGCGCGAGAGCGTCTGCAGCGTGTCGCCCTCCTCGACGACGTGCTCGAAGGGCAGCGCCTTCTCGCCGTCGTAGGCGCGGTTGCGCACGATCTTGGCCGAGCCGTCCGTGATGGACTCGAGGTCGATGCCCGTGAAGTCCATCTCGGCGTACGCGAAGCTGCCGCGCACCTCGAGCCTGCCCTCGCGCGCCGCGGCGCCGAGGTCGCGGCCGCGCGCGTGCTCCGGCTGCGGCAGGCCGTACGCGCCGAGGATCGTCGGCGTGATGTCCACGAGGCTCGCGAAGCTCTCGACCGTGGTGGGCGCCGGCGCGCCGTCCCGCGGGAAGCGCACGACGAGCGGCACGCGGAGCTGCTCCTCGTAGAGGTCCGTGCCGTGCGCGCGCATGCCGTGGTCGTAGAGGCCCTCGCCGTGGTCCGCGGTGACGACGACGAGCAGCTCGTCGAGCAGCCCGCGCTCGCGCAGCCCGTCGAAGAGCGTGCCGAGCCACAGGTCGCAGTAGCGCACCTCGCCCTGGTAGAGCCAGCGGACGCGCGCGACGTCGTCGGCCGTGCGCTCGGCGAGCGGCAGGTGGTCCAGCTCGTCGAGGTCCTTGCGCGAGCCGTTGAAGCGGCCCGGCGGCTCCGGCGTGTCGAGCAGCCCGGGGTGCTCGAGGTACGGGTCGTGCGGGTCGAAGTAGTGCAGGAAGAGGAAGAACGGCTCGTCGGCACCCAGCCCGTCGACGAGCTCGAGCGCCTTGCCGGTGACCTGGTCGGCCGCCACGACGGGGAAGTCGTCCGGGTAGCCGACCTTGGGCAGGCGGGAGATGAACTGCTCGAAGCCCTGGTCGAAGCCGAACGACCGGCCGGCGTTGCCGTTCGTCGAGACGGCGAGGCAGCGCAGGCCGGCGGCGCCCAGGCGCTCGGCGAGCGTCTCGACGTCGGGCGAGAGCATGTCCTGCTTGGTGAGCACGTCGAGCGAGGTCGGGTACTGCCCGGTGAACATCGAGGCGACGGACGGCCGCGTCCAGCTCGAGGTCGCGACGGTGTTCGTGAAGACGAGCGCGTCCGACGCGAGCGCGTCGAGGTTCGGCGTGAGGCCCATGTCCGAGCCGAAGGCGCCCACGTGGTCGGCGCGCAGCGTGTCGACGACGATGAAGAGCACGCCGCGGGGCGGCGCGGGCGCGGCGTCCTCGACCGGCGCCGCGGGCTCCTCCCCCGCCGGGCCGCACGCCGGGACGACGAGGGCCGCCGTCACGAGCAGGCCGGGGAGCAGGGCGCGGGGGGCGGGCATGGGAAGACGCATCCTGGGAGACGGGAACCGCGAGTCAAGCCCCGGGTCGCTCCTTCGGCCGTCAGGCCTCGCGGCTGAAGGCGGCCCAGACCGGGGCGTGGTCCGACAGCCCGGCCTTCGGCTCGATCCAGGCCGCCCGGGCGCGGGGCGCGAGCGCCGGCGAGGCGAGCACGTAGTCGAGCCGCCAGCCGAGGTCCTTCTCGCGCGCGCGGCCGCGGTTGGACCACCAGGAGTAGAGCCCGGGCTCGTCCGGGTGCAGGGCGCGCAGGACGTCGGTCCAGCCCTGCTCGAGGAGGCGCGTGAACCAGGCGCGCTCCTCCGGGAGGAAGCCCGAGTTCTTCTCGTTGCGCTTGGGCGCGTGGATGTCGAGCTCGGTGTGCGCGATGTTGAAGTCGCCGCACATCACGGCGGGCCGGCCCTCGTCGACGAGCGCCCGCGTGACCTCGAGGAAGTGGTCGAGCCACGCGAACTTGCGCGCCTGCCGCTCCTCGGACGACGAGCCGCTCGGCACGTAGACGTTGAGCACGGTGAGGTCGGGGCCGGCGAGCTCCGTGCGCAGGACGCGGCCCTCGGCGTCGCTCCAGTCGAGGCCCG
Organism: bacterium; assembly: GCA_030428785.1. GTDB lineage: Bacteria > Planctomycetota > B15-G4 > B15-G4 > B15-G4 > JAUIEF01. The sequence continues at coordinate 2,514 of JAUIEF010000123.1, read as the reverse complement.
TGCCGGGCGCGTGGCGGTCGGCGGGCGGCCGGCTGTAGGTCGCGACGCCCGAGTAGCCCTTCTTCTCCGCGACGAGCCACCGCGAGTTGTAGCCGGCGGGGCAGCGCACGGCGGCGTCGACCTGCTCGGGACCGGCGCGCACCTCCTGCAGGCAGAGCACGTCGGGCCGCTCCCGGCGCAGCCAGCGGTCCCAGCCCTTGTCCGTCGCGGAGCGCAGGCCGTTGCAGTTGAGCGTCGCGACGGTGAACGTCGGCTCGTCCTCGGGGAAGAGCGAGGGTGTGGACGCGGGCTTCGGCTTGCGGCGACGCGCGGCTGCGCTCCGGGTCGAGGCCTTCCGCGAGGTGGTCGGGCGCGGCGCACCGGACGCGGCCGACGCGCCGCCGCGCGCGGCGCCCGACGCGCCGCCGCCCGTCTTCCGACGCGCCGCGCTCATCCCTCCTGGAAGTCCCGCAGCTCCGGCGGCCGCCCCGGCTCGAGGAGCGCGAAGCGGTCGAAGCCCTGCGCCTCCAGCTCGGCGAGCTGCTTGCCGAGCTTCTTGCGCCGGGGCACGGGCGTCACGGCGTCCTCGGCGCGGAGCGCGGCGGCGGCGTCGACGACCTCGTCCCGCGGCACCTCCGGGCCGTGGAGCAGCGCGACGGCGCGACGCTCGCGGGCGGGCTTCACGCCCCGCTCCTCGAGTACGAGCACGACGCGCTCGAAGCCGATGGAGAAGCCGCAGGCCGGGACGTCGCGCCCGCTGATGCGGCCGATCATCCGGTCGTAGCGGCCGCCGCCGGCCATGGAGAACGGGTAGCCGGGCAGCGAGATCTCGAAGAGCGGGCCGGTGTAGTACCCCATGCCGCGCACGAGGGTCGGGTCGATGGCGACGTCGGCGCCGTCCGGGAGCGCGCGCTTCAACGTGGTCTCGAGCCAGAGCAGGTCGGCCTCGGCGGCCTCGCCCTCCTCGTCGAGGTCCATGCGGTCGCGCCAGCGGGCGATGGCGGTCGTCGCGTCGCCGGACGCGACGGCCTCGAGCACCTCGCAGGCCGCGTCGACCGCCGTCGTGTCGTGCCCCTTGCCGAGCAGCTCCTTCCGCACGCCGTCGACGCCGATCTTGTCGAGCTTGTCGACCGTGATGAAGACCTCGTCGGTGCGCGCGGCGTCGAAGCCGCAGCCCGCGACGAACGCGGACAGCAGCCGCCGGTCGCCGAGGCGCACGGTGAGGCCGTCCAGCCCGAGGTCGGTGAGCGCCTCGACGGTCGCGCGCACGAGCTCGACCTCGGCGAGCACGGACGGCTCGCCGAGCACGTCGATGTCGCACTGCGTGAACTGCCGGAAGCGCCCCTTCTGCGGACGCTCGGCGCGCCACACGGGACCGAGCTGGATCGCACGGAACGGCGTCGGCAGCTCGGCGGCGTGCTCGGCGTAGAAGCGCGCGAGCGGGACGGTGAGGTCGTAGCGCAGCCCGTGGTCGACGAGGTCGTCGGGCGTCTTCGCCGCCGCGAGGTCGAGCTTGTCGCCGCGCTTCATGACCTTGTAGATGAGCTTCTCGTTGTCGCCGCCCTCGCCGGTGCTCAGCAGCGCGAGGTGCTCGAGCGCCGGCGTCTCGACGCGCCGGAAGCCGTAGCGCGCGTAGGCCCGGAGGATGACCGCCGCCGCGTGGTCGCGCAGCTCCACCTGGTCGGGGAGCAGGTCGCGCATGCCGCGGGCCGGGGCGGTGTGGGTCTTCACTCGAGGTCTCCGGGTCGGGCGCCGCCGGGCGGCGCGTCGGGTCCGGCGGATCGCGTCGGCGCGACGCGCGCGGGAGCACCGGGACGGCGCATCCTACCCATCGGGCCCGGGTGGATCGACGCGCGCGGAGGCCGCGCCGCCCGGCGGCCCCGGCCGCGTCGGCGGGCGATCGACCGCCGCCCCTACCGCGTCCAGCGCAGCCAGCGCTCCATGAGGCCCGCGACGCGGGGCGTGAGGCGCGTGCGGTTGTACGCGTCGCCCGCGCGGCGGATCGCCTCGGCCTGCGTGGGGTACGGGTGGATCGCGTCGGCCACCGCGCCGAGCCCCGTGCCGCCCGCCATGGCGACCGTGACCTCCGAGATCATGTCGCCCGCGTGCCGGGCGACGATCGTCGCGCCGAGGATCTCGTCGCCGCCCTTGCGCGTGACGATCTTCACGAAGCCGTCCGTCTCGCCCTCGAGGATCGCGCGGTCGACGTCGGCGAGCGGCTGCACGTAGGTGTCCGTCCCGATCCCGCGCTCGGCGGCGGCGGACTCCGAGAGCCCGACGTGCGCGACCTCCGGGTCCGTGTAGGTGCACCACGGCACGGTGAGCGCGGAGGCCTTCGCGCGGCCGGCGAAGAGCGCGTTGCGGATCACGATCCGCGCCTGGAAGTCGGCCGTGTGCGTGAACTGCAGGCGCGAGCAGACGTCGCCGGCCGCGTAGATCGCCGGGTTGCTCGTGCGCAGGCGGTCGTCGACCACGACGCCCGTGCGCTCGTCGAAGCGCACGCCGGCGGCCTCGAGGCCGAGGCCCGTCACGTTC
>JAUIEF010000122.1 GCA_030428785.1 bacterium | reverse complement strand
GCCGTGATCGGCGCGTCGCGGCGGCCGGGCAGCATCGGCAACATCGTCATGCGCAACATCCGCGAGGCGGGCTTCGAGGGGCCCGTGCTCCCGGTGAACCCGCACCACGACTCGGTGGCCGGCGTGCTCGCGTACCCGGACGTCGCGAGCCTGCCGATCGTGCCGGACCTCGCCGTGATCTGCACGCCCGCCGCGACGGTCGTCGAGGTCGTCGAGCAGCTCGCGGCGCGCGGGACGCGGGCGGTCGCGCTCCTGTCCGCGGGCGTCACCGCCGAAGACAAGGAGCGCCTCCGCGACGCCGCCCAGCCCCACGTCATGCGGCTGCTGGGCCCCAACTGCGTGGGCGTCATGGTGCCGCGCGTCGGTCTCAACGCGACCTTCGCGCACGCGAGCGCGGCGCCCGGCAAGCTCGGCTTCGCGTCGTCGTCGGGCGCGCTCTGCACGGCCGTGCTCGACTGGGCCAAGGCGAGCGGCATCGGCATGTCGTCCTTCGTGTCGCTGGGCGACGCGCTCGACGTCGACTTCGGCGACACGGTCGACGAGATGGGCAACGACCCGGACACGCGCGCGATCCTGCTCTACATCGAGTCCGTCGCCGACGCGCGCAAGTTCCTCACGGCGGCGCGGGCGGCGTCGCGCAACAAGCCGATCGTCGCCATCAAGTCCGGGCGCGGCGACGCGGGCGAGCGGGCCGCGCGCTCGCACACCGGAGCGCTCGCCGGCTCGGACGACGTGTGGGACTACGCGCTGCGCCGCGCGGGCGTGCTGCGCGTCGACACGATCGGGCAGCTCTTCGACGCGGTGGAGACGCTCGCGCGCGCGGGCGACCTCGCCGGCGACCGGCTGGCCGTCGTGACGAACGGCGGCGGCCCGGGCGTCATGGCCGCGGACACGCTCGGCACGGACGGCGGGCGCCTCGCGGAGCTCGCCCCGGAGACCATCGCCGCGCTCGACGCCTTCCTGCCGGACGCGTGGTCGCGCGCCGACCCCGTCGACGTCATCGGCGACGCGACGCCCGAGCGGCTCGCGCGCTCGGTGCAGGTCGTCGCGGCGGACCCGGGCGTCGACGCGGTGCTCGTGCTCTACGCGCCCTCGGCCGTGGCGGACCCGGCGGAGGTCGCGCGCGCCGTCGTGCAGGCGGCGGGCGACGCGGACGTCCCCGTGCTCACCTGCTGGCTGGGCCGCGACCGCGCGGTCGTCGCGCGGCGCGTGTTCACCGAGGCCGGCCTGCCGACCTATGAGACGCCCGAGGACGCGGTCACCGCCTTCCGGCACCTCGTGCGCTTCCGCGCGAGCCAGGAGCTGCTGCGCGAGACGCCGCCCTCCATCGCGGGCTTCCGCGCGGAGCCCGAGGCCGCGCGCGCGGTCATCCGCGCCGCGCTCGACGCGGGTCGGGACTGGCTCGACGAGCCGGAGGTGCGCGCGGTGCTCTCGGCGTACGGCGTGCCGGTCGTCGCGACGCGCACGGCGCGCGACGCGCGGGAGGCCGTCGCCTGCGCGGAGGAGCTGGGCTTCCCCGTGGCGCTCAAGGTCCTCTCGCCGGACGTGCTCCACAAGTCGGACGTGGGCGGCGTCGTGCTCGACCTCGCGGACGCGGACGCCGTCGCCGAGGCGGCCGCCGCGATCACGCGCCGCGTCGAGCGCCTCGAGCCGGGCGCGCGCATCGAGGGCTTCACCGTCCAGGAGATGGCGCACCGTCCGCGCGCGCACGAGCTCATCGTCGGCGCGTCCGTCGACCCGGTCTTCGGGCCGTTCCTGCTCTTCGGGCAGGGCGGCACGGCGGTCGAGCTGCTCGACGACCGCTCCGTCGCGCTCCCGCCGCTCAACGTGCACCTCGCGCGCGAGATGGCGTCGCGCACGCGCGTGTGGCGGCTGCTCCAGGGCTACCGCGACCGCCCCGCCGCCGACCTCGACGAGGTCGCGCTCGTGCTCGTGCGGCTCAGCCAGCTGCTCGTCGACCTGCCGGAGGTCGTGGAGCTCGACGTGAACCCGCTGCTCGCGGACGAGTCCGGCGTGCTCGCGCTCGACGCGCGGCTGCGCGTGGAGCGCGCCGGGCGTCCCGGCGCGGAGCGGCTCGCCATCCGGCCCTACCCGCGCGAGCTCGAGGAGGACGTCGTGCTCGAGGGCGGCCGGCTCGTGCGCCTGCGCCCCATCCGCCCGGAGGACGAGCCCGCACACCGCGAGCTCTTCCGGCGCCTGCGCCCGGAGGACATCCGCTTCCGCTTCGGGCACCTCGTGCGCGAGCCGCCGCACTCCGAGCTCGCGCGCTACACGCAGATCGACTACGACCGCGAGATGGCGTTCATCGCCGTCGACGGGCAGCAGACGCTGGGCGTCGTGCGCGCCGTGACGGACGCGGACAACGCGCGCGCGGACCTGTCGATCGTCGTGCGCGCCGACCTCCAGGGCTCCGGGCTCGGCCGCGCGCTGCTCGACAAGATGATCGCCTACGCGCGCTCGCGCGGGACCGGCGCCCTCACCGGCCGGGTGCCCGCCGCCAACGACCGCATGACCGAGCTCGCGCGCTCGGCGGGCTTCGCGTTCACGCCCTCGGCGGACGGGACGGTCGGCGAGCTCGACGCGCGGCTCGAGCTGGGCTGAGCGACCGCGCCCCCGGCGGCTCGCAAACCGTCGCGCCCCCCGCCATACTCTCCCCGTGCTCTTCGAGGCCCTCAACACCGCCCGCGACCTCGGGCGACTCCACGAGATCGCCTCGGTCCTGCTCCGTCACGGCCTGGGCGACGTCGTGTCGCGCATGGGGATCGCGAGCGCGCTCGAGCGCGCCGGCCGCGCGATCCACATCGTGTCCGGCGAGCGCACGAAGCACACGACCGAGGAGCGCTTCCGCCAGGCGCTCGAGGACCTCGGCCCGACCTTCGTGAAGATCGGGCAGATCCTCGCGACGCGCAGCGACCTCCTGCCGCCGTCGTGGACGCGCGAGCTGGAGACGCTCCAGGAGGACGCGCAGGAGGTCCCGTGGACGGACGTCGAGGCGCAGCTCGTCGAGGACCTCGGCGGCCCGGTCGAGGAGGCGTTCCGCGAGGTGGAGCGCGAGCCGCTCGCCGCCGCGTCCATCGCGCAGGTGCACGTCGCGCGGCTCTTCGACGGCACGGAGGTCGTGCTCAAGGTGCGGCGGCCCGGCATCGAGGACGTCGTCGAGGCGGACCTGCGGCTCCTCGCGCGCCTCGCGGACACTCTCGAGCGCAACGTCCCGGAGCTGCGCCGCTACCGACCCAAGGCGCTCGCGCGGCAGATGTCGCACTCGTTGCGGCGCGAGCTCGACTTCGCGTGCGAGGCGCGCACGGCGCAGCGCATCGCGGACCACCTCGCCGAGCTCGAGGGCGTCGTCGTCCCGCGCATCCACGAGCGCTGGACGTGTCGGCGGCTGTGCGTCATGGACCGGCTGCACGGGCCGAGCGTCGGCGAGTGGCTGCGCGAGGGCGAGCCTGACCGCGGGATGGCGTCGCGCATCGCGCGGCTCGGCGCGGACGCCGTGCTGCGCATGGTGTTCGTCGACGGGCTCTATCACGCCGACCCGCACCCGGGGAACGTGCTCGTGCTGGGCGACACGCGCGTCGGGCTGCTCGACTTCGGCATGGTCGGGCACCTCTCCGAGTCGCGGCGCCTCGAGTTCCTCGAGCTGCTCATGGCCATCGTCGAGCAGCGCGACGAGGACATGGCGGACATCCTGCTGCTATGGTCGCACGACGGCGACCCGGACGTCGCGCAGCTCACGCACGACTGCGCGGCATTCGCCGGCCGCTACGAGGGCGTGTCGCTCGCGAAGCTCGACGCGACGGCGCTGCTCACCGACATCTCGACGCTGCTGCGCGACAACGACCTCTTCCTGCCGCAGGACGTCGCGATGCTGCTCAAGGTCTTCGTGACGCTCGAGGGCTTCGGGCGGCAGCTCGACCCGCAGTTCGTCGTGTCCGAGCAGATCGAGCCCTTCGCGCGCGAGGCGCTGCGCGCGAACCGCTCGCCGTTCCGCGTCATGCGGCGCAACGTCGGCGAGGTCGCGCGGCTGCTGCGTACGCTGCCGCGCGACGTGCGGCGGCTCGTCCAGTCGGCGCGCGCGGGGCGCTTCAAGCTCGACATCGGCCTCGAGGACCTCGAGCGCTTCGGGCACCAGATCGACCAGAGCGCGAACCGCGTGACGATGGGCCTCGTGACCGCGGCGCTCATCATCGGCACGTCCATCGCGCTCACCGTCTCGGGCGAGCCGCAGCTCTTCGGCATGCCGTTCTTCGCGCTGCTCGGCTTCGGCAGCTCGGTCGCGATGGGCCTCTTCCTGCTCTGGTCGATCGCGCGCTCGCGGCGGCGGTAGGGCCGCGCGCGCCGCGGCCGGTCAGCGCACGCCGTCGACCGAGACCCGCGACGCGTCGCTCTCGGCGCTCGACGTCTCCCTCAGCGCACGCCGTCGCCCCACGCGGTCCCGGCGCCCGACGCCTGCGCGCCGCCGGCGTTCGTCGCGCCGCCCGTCTCGCGGCCGAGGTCCACCATGTACGCCGCGCCGGTCTGGCTGCCCGCCTCGTCGTCGAGGGGGGCGCCCGCCGCGAGCACGTCGCCGAAGAGGTCGACGTCCGCGCCGAGCTCCGCCGCGCCGAGCAGGCCCTCCGGGAGGATCTTGCGGTCGAAGCGCCAGCCCGCGCCCGTCCACCGGAAGAGGTACACCGCGCCGGCGAGCCCCGGCGTCGCGATCGCGTTGAGCGCGCCGACGGCGAGCCGGTCCCCGTGCATCGCGACGGCGCGCCCGAAGCGCCCGGCGAACTGCGCGTCCGGCGCCCACAACTCCTCCTGGAGCACGAACGCCCCGTCGACGAGCCGGTAGAGGTACACCGAGCCGGCCGTCGTGTCCTTGTCGTCGTCGGCGGGCGAGCCGATCGCGAGCCAGTCGCCGTCGAGCGCGATGGACTCGCCGAGGCCGTCCCAGTTCTTCATGTCGGGGGCGAGCAGCTTCTGCGTCTCGACCCACGCGCCGCTCCCGTCCCGCTCGAAGACGTAGACCGCGCCGGCGCCGATCGCGCCGCCGTTGTCGCCGAGCGCGCTCACGACGGCGAGGCCGTCGCGGATCTGCACGGCGTAGCCGAAGTACTGCTCCTCCTGCGGGTCGTGCGGACGGAGGAACGCCTCCTCGGTCCAGACGCCGTCGACGCGGCGGTAGATCCAGGCGGCGCCGTCGTCGTCGACGTCGACGCCGAGGCCCGGCGCGCCGACGAGCAGCAGGTCGCCTGAGACGTCGACCTCGAGCCCGAAGAAGGCGGGCGTCGTGAGCGCGGGCGGCACGAGGCGCGCCTCCTCCTGCCACGCGTCGCCCGCGCGGCGGAACACGTGCACCGCGCCCACGGAGGGCACGCCGAGCTTCGCGGAGTCGGAGCCGGCGACGAGCACGTCGCGGTCGATGTCGAGGCTCAGGCCCAGGTAGTCGTTGATGCCCGGCTCGGCGAGCTGCAGCACGGCGTCGGGGACGAGCCCGCCGGGCGCGCGGCGCCAGACGTGGATGCTGCCCGTGTTGAACTCGTCGCCGTCCGAGAACGGCGAGCCGACGGCGACGAACCCGCGGCTCGCGGCGACGGCCGTGCCGAACTTGTCGAAGTCGGCGGCGCTCTCGGAGAGCAGCTTCGTGTCGCCGGCGAGGGCGGCGGGCGCGGCGAGCGCCGCGGCGAGCGCCGCGACGAGGAGCGCGGCGAGCGCGGGGGCGCGGGTCGCGGGGAGGCGCCGGGGCGCGGGATCCGTGGTCGCCGTCGCGGGACGCGGGGCGGGGTGGGACGGTCGGGCCATGCCGGTCCTCCGGGGCGCCTGGGAGCGCGGTCATCATAAGCCGCTCCCGCGGACCCGGCGGCGCGCGGATGGCCTAGACTGGGGGGATCCGCATCCGAGGCGCCGGTCCGCAGACCGCGGGATCGGCGTCTCCCCGGGCGTTCCGCCCAGGAGATCCCCGTCATGACATCCGTCCCGCTCCTCGCCGCGACGTGCCTCGTCACGCTCCTCGCGCCCGTCGCGACGCCGCGCTCGACGACGCACGTCGGTGCCGTCATCGCGCACGCCGCCGGCGTCGCCGCCCCGTTCGCGACGCCGATCGCCGACGCGCCGCGCGTCGCGCTGCGCCTCGTCGACCTCACCGGCGACGGCCTGCCCGACAAGCTCCACCTCGCGTCGGACGGCGCGCTCGCCGTGTCCGTGAACCTCGGTCGCGGGGGCTTCGCGCTCGTCTCGCAGGCGTTGCCGCGCGTCGCCGTGAGCGACGTGCTCGCGACGGACCTCGACGGCGACGGACACACGGACCTCTACCTCGTGTCGCCGGGCGCGAACGTCGCGCTGCGCGGCGACGGCACGGGGCGGCTCGTCGACGCGACGGACGTGCTGGGGCTCGCGGACGAGGGGCTCGGTCTCTCGGCGGAGCGCGTCGACATGGACGGCGTCGCGCCCGACGAGCTCGTGCTCCACGACGCGGCGGGCGACGTCCTCTTCTGGGCGCGGGACGGCGTCTTCGTGCGCGACGCGGACAGCACGCCGGCGACGTGGGCCGCGACGGGCGGCGTCGCGTCGGACGGCGCGGCGTCCCCGGGGACCGGCGGCGCGCCGGGCATCGCCGCCGCCACGTTCGCCGCGCCTCCCGGCGTCGCGAGCGGGCTCACGGTCGGCGGCACGCCGGGCACGACGACGGGCGGCGGGCGCGCGCTCTCCACGGGCGACCTCGCCGTGCTCCAGCAGATCCTCCCCCACCTCTCCGTCGTGCAGGCGCCGGACGGCCAGGGCGGCACGAACAAGACGGTGCGCTTCACCGGCGTGAACGTGCAGATCGTGAACGGCATGGGCGCGACGAACGGCAACCCGGCCATGCCCTACCTCGTGAACGAGACGGTCACCGGCTCGAACGGGTTGGGCAACCTCATCGTCGGCTACGACGAGCCGCGCCTCTTCGGCGGCTTCGACCGCACGGGCTCGCACAACCTCGTCGTCGGCAAGGAGCAGACGTACTCGAGCTACGGCGGGCTCGTCGCGGGCGACGCGAACCGCGTCACGGCGCCGTACTGCTCGGCGGCGGGCGGCTACGACGGCACGGTGAGCGGGCTGCGCTCGGCGATCCTCGGCGGGCACGAGAACAAGACGTTCGGCGAGGGCGCCGCGGTCGTGGGCGGCGGCTACAACGAGGTCGCGGGGCACCTCGGCACGGCGGGCGGCGGCGCGTACAACCTCGTGCCGGGCGACTACGCGCAGGTGTGCGGCGGCGAGATGAACCGCGCGACGGGCATCACGTCCTGCGTCGCGGGCGGCGTCGACGTCGAGGCCGCGGGCGTGAGCTCGACGGCGGTCGGCGGCTACGGCGGCACCGCGGACAACTACGCGTCGACGGTGCTCGGCGGCGAGAACGGCACGGCGGACGGCTTCTACTCGACGGTCGTCGGCGGCTCGGAGAACCGCGCGGGCCCGGACGGACTGGGCGGCACGGGCGACTGGGCCGTGGTGCTCGGCGGCCGCTTCAACCACGCGGCGGGCGAGGCGTCGACGGTGGCCGGCGGCGGCGGCTACCTCCCCACCGACGGCAACACGGCGAGCGGCCTCCACAGCGCGGTGAGCGGCGGCCGCAGCAACACGGCGAGCGGCAGCAGCGCGACGGTCGGCGGCGGCCTCTCCCGCGGCGCGTCCGGCGACGACGACTGGGCGGCGGGGAGCCTGCTCGAGGACGGGTGAGGCTCCGGGTCCCGCTGCGCCCCGCCGGCCGGACCCCGATCGCCGGACGCCCTGCTGACGGCCGCGCGCCGGCACGGGACGCCGATCCGTTCGATGGCCGCGCGTGGATGCGTCCCCGTCGATCGCACGCCGGGCAGCGGGCGCAGCGCGCAACCTCGAGAGACGACTCAAGCCACCCCTCGCGCTCGTCGAGGAGTCTCATGCCCGAACGACTCGCTCACGGAACAATCGTTCCGGGCGAAACGTCGCTGGACAAGACACGTCCCTGCGACTAACGTCGGATTGAAGTGAAAAGGGGAAGGAGTTCATGACCCTCCGATATCCGAGAGGGACGGATGCTCCTCTGCCCGCAGGACTTTGGAGCAATGACATGAATGAGTTTGGCGTCTTTAGATTCGTCCGTTCGTGGTGCGGTCTCCAGCGGGTACGTGAGACGTTCCCGACGCACCTCATCGTCGCTCTCGCGACCCTGCTCGTCGCCGCACCGAACGGGCTCGCATCGACCTGGCCCTTCGACCAGGCCGACGCCGACGCCGTCAACAGCTTGCTCCAGCAGGCGCTCACATCGTCGTCCACGAGCAAGCTCGAGGTGAAGAACGTCGGCGGACAGCAGGTGCTGACCGGCACGGTCGACGGCCAGGCCATCGACCCGCCCGTCCCGCTCAAGTGGGGCGACGACGCCTGGCTCGAGAAGAGCAAGAGCGACGGAGCGGCCACCCAGCGCACGGCCGCGGGATACAACTCCGCAGTGGTCCTCCACGAGGACATCAAGGTCGGAGAGGTCGTGAAGTTCCTGATCCACGAAGCCGCGCACGTCTATCTCGGCTGTTATTTCCCCGGTTTCGCCCTGCACAGCGCGTGCAACGACTGCGAGCACTTGTGGGTGTGGGCCGCGAGCGCGTCGATGTCCTGCGAGTCGGCGCAGAACTGCCAGACGGACGAGGCCGCGCGCGACGAGCTCGTCGCGTGGGCCAACGCCGAGCGCCAGCGCTGCATCGACGCGTCGGCCGCCAACCCCTGCAGCGCGTGCCCGGAGAACCAGCCGACGTTCCCGAACCCGCCGTGCCCCGCCGAATGCACCGCTCCGCAATGCAACTGACGATCGACGACGCCGCGCTCGACGGATGCCCCCGAGCCATTTCTTTAAAGCGGAGACGCATCATGCTCTTCGATCCGATGAAGGCCTGCCTCCTGGTGCTCCTCGTGAGTTCCGGTGTCTCGGCCCAGAGCACCCTCCCCTCGACGCTCGAGTCGAGGTTCCGCTGGAACGACACGGTCTCCTTCTGGCTGCGACCGGGAGCGACGGGCCCCAGCGCGAGCGTGAGCTTCGACACGGCGGAGAAGGAGCTCCACCTCGAGTGGAGCTACGACATCCCGGGCACGCTGGGGCAGTACCCGGTCGGGTTCGTCTCGTCCGGCACGCGTGAGGACGAACTCTCGCTGAGCTACCATCCGCTCGCGGCCTGTCGCGAAGCGGGCGTCAGTCCGGTGTTCTACATCGCCGGCTGGGCCGATCGGCTGCAGATGCTGGTCGTGGAACGCATCGAGGTCCAGGGCATCACGATCGGGACGACGATGACTCCGACGGGAACGGTGGTCGGGACGCTCTCCCTGTCGTACGAGAAGTCCATCGTCTTCGCCTCCGACGAACTCGGTCCCGTCCGCTGCATGGAGTACCACCACACCTCGGACCGGCTCTGGCTCCTCGAGGACGCCGCGCCGAACCGCGTCCTGGAGGTCGACCCGGTCGCCGGTGACTTCGCGGTGCTCACGAACGCCGCGGCGTTCCCCGCGCTGGCCGGCATGCGCTCGATGCGCAGCATCTACGTCGACCCGGCCGCGCCGGACGGCGGCGGGTTCTTCCTGCTCTGCCTGCCGGAGCCCGAGTGGGAGCTGGTCCAGGAGGACCTCCAGGACCCCCAGTCTCCCGTGTTCTTCACCCGCGACACCGACTTCGACGGCGTCCCCGACGAGGTCGTCGTCACGACGCTCGCGGACGCCGAAGACGACATCGACTACGACCACTACGTGTCCAAGTACCCGTAGGCGACTCACCCGACCGTCGCCCCCCGGGCGATGATCGACGCGCGGCGCCCGGGCCGGGCCGGCGCCCCGGACAGGCGCCCCGGACAGGCGCCCTGGATCGCCGCACCGGTGCTAGGCTGGCCCCGCTCGGAATCGGCACGCGCCCCGGGTCGGCGCCGCCCCCGCGCAGGGAGATGGATCCCCATGAGGACATCCCGCCCGTGGTCCGCCGCGTGCCTCGCGCTCGGCCTGCTCGCCGCGCCCGTGACGGCCGGCACGCACACCCTCGACTTCTCCGCGACGCCCGGACCCGACGGCGTCGTCGGCACCGGCGACGACACGCCGATCGTCGGGGTGCCCGGCCTGGGCGGCGAACTCGTCGGCGACGAGTTCGCGGCGCTCGGCATCCTGTTCAGCACGCCCGACCTCCAGCTCAACGTCGGCTGCGGCAACCCGGACAACTGCCTCGGCGCGGACCGCTTCGGCAACGACTTCACGGGCCGGCTCGTCGCGACCTTCACCGACGGCGGCGCGCCCGCCGCGGTCTCCGCGATCTCCGTGACCGTCTCGAACGACTTCAACGGGAGCTTCACGCAGCTCTTCGCCGCGGACGGCTCCGTCGTCGCGCAGTTCGTCGACTCGTTCAGCTACGCCGGCCCGACGCCCGTCGCGCGCGTGCAGACGAACCTCGCGACGGACGCGTGGCGGTCGGTGACCTTCACGCTCGCCGGCGGCACGGCGCCCTGGTGCGACCTCGGCCTCGCGCTCGCCGGCACGGCGGGCAAGCCGTCGCTCGCGGGGACCGGCCCGCTCACGGTCGGCTCGTCGAACGCGCTCGTCCTCGCCGACGCGCCGCCCGGCGCCGTCGCGTACGTCGTGCTCGGCTTCGCCGCGCAGTACGCGCCGCTCGAGGGCGGCCTGCTCGTGCCGACCCTCGACCTCGTGCGCGCCTATCCCGTCGACGGCGCGGGCGGCCTGACGCTCCCCTTCACCTGGCCGGCCGGCATCCCGGCGGGCACCGAGCTCTACCTCCAGGCGTGGACGCCCGACCCGGGCGGCCCGTCGGGCTGGGCCGCGTCGAACGGGCTCCAGGGCGTCGCGCAGTAGGCGGGCCCGGCCGGCGCTCGCGGCCGCCCTCGGTCACCCGGGGCGGACGAGCGACCTCGCACGAGACCCGGAGCAGATCGAGCCTGGGCGCCCGCGCTACGATGGCGGTCCCCGCGACGCCGTCGGACACACCCCATGCCCCCCACGCAGTCCCGCGACACCGAGCCCTGGGCCGAGGCCCGGCTCTTCGAGCACTGGCGCGGGCTCGCGCCGTGGGAGAAGGCGGAGATCGTGACGGACCTCTGCCGCGCCGCGGAGGAGCTCCAGCTCGCCGGACTCGCCGCGCGCTTCCCGGACGCGGACGAGGAGGAGCTCCGACTGCGGGCCGCGTGCCTGCGGCTCGGCCGCGAGACGGTCGAGGCGGTCCTCGGCCGGCCGCTGCCGTTCGCGCCGGACGACGCCCCGGGGACGGACGGGTGACCGCCGACCCGATCGCCGTCGGGCTGATCGTCGCGCGTCTCCTCGAACGACTCGACGTGCCGTACGTCATCGGCGGCTCCGTCGCGAGCACGCTCTACGGCGAGGCGCGCATGACACTCGACGTGGACTTCGCCGTCCACCTCCCGGAGTCCGGCGTCGACGCGCTCGTCGACGCGCTCGACGACGACTTCTACGTCACGCGCGAGGGCGTCCTTCGCGCCGTGTCCGCGAACACCTCGTTCAACGCGATCCACCGCCCGTCGATGGTGAAGGTCGACGTCTACGTGAGACCCGAGACGGGCCTCTACGCCTCCGAGATCGCGAGAGCGCGCTCCGTCGAGCTCAAGCGAGGCTCCGGCGAGACCGCGCGAGTCGCGACGCCCGAGGACACGCTCCTGCAGAAGCTCCGATGGCACGCCGCGTCGGGAGGCGCCTCGAGCCAGCAGTGGCGGGACGTGCTCGGGATCCTCAAGGCGATGGGCGCGTCGCTCGACCGCGGGTACCTCGGACGCTGGGCGGAGTCCCTCGGCCTCGACGACGCCCTCGCTCGAGCCTTCGAGGAGGCTCGCGGCTGAGCCGCCGCCGCGTCGTCGGACCTCGCCGCGTCGTCGGACCTCGCCGCGCGCACGGACGCCCGACGGCGCCCGACTACAGGATGTCCCGCAGCTCCGCGAGCACCACGCTGTCGCTCACGAAGTTCTCGTGGGCGAGGACCTCCTGCTGGAAGGGCAGGGTGCGGCGCGCGCCGAGGAGGCCGAGCGCGACGCACGCGAAGGCGCGCGAGCCCGCGGTGCGCGAGTCGTCGACGGCGAGCTCGACGAGCGGGCGCACCGCGCCGTCGTCGCCGATGAGCCCCAGCGCGCGGGCGAGGCCCGCGGTCACCGAGAGCGGCGGGTCCGTGCGCAGCTCGCGCACGAGCAACGGCACGGCGCCGCGGTCGGCGAGCAGCCCGAGCCCGAGCGCCGCCTCGACGCGCAGGGGCGACGGCGTCGCGTTGTCCGTGCAGAGGTCGCGCAGCTCCGTCGCCGCCTCCTCGTGGCCGAGCAGGCCGAGCGCCACGGCCGCGTGCCCGCGGAAGCCGAGGTCGCGCACGGCGTCGAAGTCAGCCGCGACCTCGAGCGCGGACGCGCGGTCCTCGAGCAGCCCGAGCGCCACCGCGAACGCGCCCTTGAACGCCGGGTCCGCCTCCGCGACGTAGGCCGCGCGCAGGTGGTCGAGCACCCGCGGCTGCGTCTCCGGCCGCCCGCGCGCGAGCAGCGCCGCGCCGAGCGCGCCCCAGCTCCGGTCGATCCTCGAGCCGCCCTTGCCGTCGGTCTCGCGCAGCAGCGCGTCGAGCACGCGCAGCAGCCGCAGGTCGGCGCCGCGCCCCTCCGACGGCCGCGCGCCGATCTCGCCCAGCGCCACGAGCGCGAAGTGCCGCACGTGCACGTCCCGCGCGTCGGTCACCGCGTCGAGCAGCGCGTCCACCGCGCGCCCGTCGTCCAGCCGCGCGAGCCGCCCGAGCGCGATGGCCACCGACTGCTGCACGCGCCGGTCCGCGTCGCGATCCGTGAACGCGTCGACGAGCTCCGGCACGAGCCCGTGGTCGTCCGCGCGCGCGAGCGCCGTCGGCACGTGGCAGCGGATGCCCGGGTCGAGCCGCTTGTCGCGCAGCAGGTCGAGCAGCGTCGCCTGCACGCCGGTGCCCACCGCGTCGTCCGCGCCGAGCAGGCCGAGCGCGATGATCGAGCAGAGCTTGAGCTCGCGCTCGCGGTCCGGCAGGCGGCGCACGAGGTCGGCGAGCACGAGCGCGTCGGACGCGCGCCCCGCCATGCCGAGCGACAGCGCCGCGAACGAGCGCGTGAGGTCCGGCACGGGCCCGCCGCCCGCGAGGTCGCGCCCCGTCGAGTCGTCGCGCGCGAGCGACCGCAGGATCGCGCGCACGCCGTCGTGGTCCATCGCGCCGAACGCGAGGGCCGTCGCCGACTGCACGGAGAGGTGCCGGCTGCCGAGGTGCGGCACGAGCGCCTCGAGCACGGCGTCGCGCGTCGCGCCGCGACACGAGCGCGCCGCGGCGAGCACGGACGAGTCGAGGATGTCCTGCTCCTCGTTGGTCGCGAGCAGCTCGAGCAGCACGGGCACGATCTGCCCGTCGACCGAGGCGATGTCCGGGCGGTACGTCGCCGTCGTCCGCGAGCGCCGCCCGCGCCCCGTGAGCGCGCCCACCGACCCGGAGATCGTGCTGCGATCCACGAGCCGCGACCTCAGCGAGAGGAAGCGCTCGCGGTTGAAGTACCACCAGAACTCCCAGCTCCCCGCGTCGATCGCGCGCGACGCCCCCGCCGTCGCCGCGCCCGACGTCGTCGCGGCCGACCGGCCGGAGCCGCGCACGCCCGCGCCCTTGGAGGTCGTGCCGGTGTTCGCGCCGTTCGCGGGGCGGCCCATGCGCGACGCGCCGCTGCCGGCCGTCGTGGGACCTCCGGAGCCCGTATTGCCGCTCAGCCCGGTGGGTCCCTGGCGCACGCCGGTGCCCACCCCCGTCCCGCCGCCCAGGATGCCGCCGCCCACGGGCGACGGGACGCCGGGCCCCTGGGGAGGCGGGGCGGGCGGGGCGACCTGGCCGCCGTGCGGCGCGGCCGCCACGAGGAGCAGGCAGGCGAGCAGGGAACCGCCGCATACGAGGATGCGGCGCCGGGCGTCGGTCGATCGCCTCATGGCAGTCCTCTTCCCTCCGGGATCGGGGGCGTCCGGGTCGAGGGAACCGGGCGGGCCCAGGATACCCCGGCCCGCGACGCCCGTGGGGTCGGGGTGGGTAGCGGGCGCGGACCGGCTGATAACATCGGACCGCGCCCCGACGACGGAGATCCCCATGCCCCGGGAACAGCTCAGGCGGACCCTCACCCGACTCCACGAGGAGCTGGGCCGGGAGGAGCGGCTCGATCGCGAGACGCTCGCCCTGCTGCGCGAGGTGCTGGGCGACATCGAGACGCGGCTCGAGGCCGAGGGCGCGCCGACGGAGGAGACCCCGGACGACGAGGACTCCCTGGCCGACCGGCTCAAGGAGGCGGCCCGCGACTTCGAGGCGAGCCACCCGCAGCTCACGGAGGCCGTCGGCCGGCTCGCGGACGCGCTCGCGGGCATGGGGCTCTGACGGACGGCGACGGGCACGCGGCCCGGGCCGCACCGGCGCCTCCGGGCGCCCGCGCCCGCGCCCCGCGGCGCCCCCGTGACGGCCTGCCGCCGCGCCGCGCCCATCCTTTAACCTCGCGCGGATGAGCCGCCTCGCGCTGGTCGTCCTCGCCCTCGTCGTGCTGTGCGTCGTGGGCTTCGTGCTCTTCGCCGACGACGCGCTCGGCGGCGCCGACGACGTCGTGCCGGTGGTCGGCGGCCCGGAGGAGCGCCGGTCGGGCGGCACCGTGCTCCCCGAGGGCACGCCGCGCCCCGACGGCCCGGACGAGCCGCGGCCCCTCGCGCCGGACGCCCCGCCGCGCGACGCACGCCCCGCGGCCGTCGCCGCCGAGACGCCCGAGATGCCACCGGGCCGCACGGTGAGCGGCCGCGTCGAGCGCCTCTGGGACCGCACGCCGATCGTCGGCGCGCGCGTCGTCGCCGACGCGTCCGACGGGTCGCGCGCGACGACGCACAGCCTCGGGACGCCGCCCGGCGCCTTCGTGCTCGAGCACGTGCACCACGACGCGAGCGAGGTCGTCGTCGAGCTCGACGGGCCGTGGCCGATGCGCCGCTCGGCCTACGACATCGAGACGGGCGAGGAGGACGTCGACGCGCTCGTGCTCGTCGTCGACAGCGGCTTCCCCGTCGCGGGCCTCGTCACGGACGAGAGCGGCGCGCCGCTCGCCGGCGCGGTCGTCGACGCGCAGCAGAAGCAGGAGACCGTGGCGGACGCGGGCGGGCGCTTCCGGCTCACGGACGTCGCACCCGCCGAGGGCCGCGAGTCCGTGGAGATCGGCGCGCGCGCGCCGTGGTTCCAGCGCGGCTCGGACGACGTGCTCGTGCCGCGCGGGCCCGGCGCCACGCCGGAGGTGCACCTCGTGCTCGTGGGCGGCGGCGCGATCGAGGGCCGCGTGCTCGACCCGGACGACGAGCCGGTCGCCGGCGCGCCCGTGGAGCTCGTCTTCGAGATGACCACCGCGCACGGACGCCGGGCGCCGGGGGGGCTCGAGACGACGTCGGGCGCCGACGGGCGCTACCGGCTCGACCACGTGAAGGCCGGGCGCTGGGTCGTCGAGGCGAAGCCCGGGCCGTTCGACGAGACGCACGTCGACACCTGGGTTCCCGAGGTCGTCGTCGACACGGGGCGCGTGACGCGGCTCGACATCGTGCTGCCGCGCGCGGCGACCGTCGCGGGCCGCGTGCGCGACGCGTACGGCGCGCCGGTCGCGGGCGCCGAGGTGCGCATGGACCGCGTGCTGCGCTGGCCGGCGCCCGACGTCGGCGGCTCGTCGACGACGACGTCGTCGGACCTGCGCATCACGAGCCGCGGCGCGCCCGACGGCTCCGGCGAGACGGTGCTCACGCTGCTCGAGGGCGAGGCGACGACCGACGCCGACGGCACGTACCTGCTCGAGAGCGTGACGCCCGGCGAGAAGCGCCTCGGGGCCCTCGTGCCGGACGGCGACTTCACGCCCGCCGAGGAGACGCTGCACGTCGAGGGCGGCCGCGAGCACATCGCCGACTTCCTGCTCGACGCGGGGCTCGTGCTGCGGTCGCGCGTCGTCGACGTCGCGGGCCTGCCCATCGAGGGCGCGAGCGCGCAGGTGAGCCTCGACGACTCGGGCTCCTTCGACGGCAGCCACCGCGCGACGACCGACGCCGACGGCTGCTTCGAGCTCACGGGCCTCCCCGCGCGCGAGCTCGGGCTGCTCATCCACGCGGACGGGTACCTCTCGCTCTTCGAGGACGTGGACCCGGCGGCCGCGCCGCCCGAGTACGTCCTGCGCCCCGCGCCGCGCGTCGTGGGCCGTGTCGTCGACGCCGCGCTCGACGAGCCCGTCACGCGGTACACGCTGAGGATCGAGTACACGCGCGGGTCCATGTCGAACCAGAGCCAGTTCCCCGACGGGGAGTTCGCGATCGACGTCGTCGACGACGAACCGGTCGTCGTGTCGGTCGAGGCGCCGGGCTACCTGCCGCAGTCCATCGAGGGCGTCGTGCCCTCGTCGACGGAGGTGCGGCCGCTCGAGTTCCGACTGCTGCGCGAGCCGTGAGCCGGCGCGGGCGGGACGTCGGCGCGCTCGAGGAGCTGCTCGCCTCCTTCGACGGGAGGCACGTCGAGCCGTTCCGGCGCGCGGCCGAGATCCTGCCCCGCACGGGCGACACGCTCCACGCGCTGCTCGCGCTCGCGGCGGAGGGCTCGACGGACGCGACGGCGGTCGGCGCGACCTGGGTGGTCAAGCACCTGCTCGAGGACGGCGTCGAGGCGGACGACGCGCTCGTGCCGGCGGTGCTGCGCCGGCTGCGCGACCCGCTGCCCGACGACGCCGCGCTCCACCTGCTCCAGTGCCTGCCGCGGCTGCCGCGCGGGCCCGCCGGGCGCGAGACGGCGCCGGCGGTGCGCGCGCTCGAGCGGCT
>JAUIEF010000121.1 GCA_030428785.1 bacterium | reverse complement strand
CTCGCACTCGTCACGGCGTGCGTGTTCCCGTCGCCGGAGACTCCGCGTCCTCCAGCCGCGCGACCGGACCCTGTGCAGGCCGAGCGCGATGCGATCCTCTCCCTCCTCGCCTACGCCGTGGTGCTGGACGACTGGCAGTCAGGAGAGGAGCCGAGGCGTGGCTACAACATCGGGGCGGTGCTCGTCGACCCCGGGGGCGAGATCGTGGGTTGGGCCCGGAACTCCAACCACGCGACTCAGAACGGCACGCAGCACGCCGAGGTCCGGCTCATGCAGCATCGCCTGGAGGACGTGCCTTCGTACCACCTTCGAGACTTCACCGTGGTCACGACCCTGGAGCCGTGCGCCCAGTGCGCGGGCATGATGATCCTGCAGCGGGTGCGGCGAGTCGTCTACGGTCAGAGCGATCCTGGCTTCGGCTCCGCCCTCCAGCGTCTGGCGTTGGACACCTCAGAGCTGCCCCGAAAGCTGCCTGCCCAGTACGCGGAGGGTTACCCGCCGTACCCGAGGTCCGTCGAACCGGTCGCTTCGCCGCATGCACTGCGGGTGCGGATGGAGCAGTCCCACGACGAGTCCGGGTTGGGGATCACCGACTGGCTCGAGACCGCGGAAGCACTGGCCCTGTACCAGGAGGCCGCCGCCCTCTTGGCGTCCATGGATCTGACTTACGAGGAGAACCGCGGCACGCTCGACGACGCTCGAGCGTTCCTGGCCCACGAGGTCAAGGACGCGTCTGCGGACATCGGCACCGTCCCGTCGGGCGGGGGGCGTCACTGAGTCGAGGGCTTCAGTCCGCCCGCAGCCGCGCCCGGACGGCGTCCTCGTCGATCTCCTCGGGGCTCCAGCGGAGCCGCCCCTCCATGCCGCCCGCGACGACGACCGTCTGGCCCGTGACGTGCCGCGCGAGGGCCGGCGAGCTCATCCAGAGGACCGTGCGCGCGATGTCCTTCGCGCGGGCGAGCTGGCGCAGCGGCATGGTCGCCGTGACGCGCCGGATGGTCCCCGGCCGGTCGAGCGCCGGCCGCGCCATGTGCGTGACGGTCCAGCCCGGATCGACGCGGTTCACGCGGCCGTACGGGTCGAGGTCGACGATCTCGTGCTTGAGCGTCTCCGTGAGCCCGACGAGCCCGGACTTCGCGGCGGCGTAGTCGCCGTGGTGCCGCTCGCCGAAGACGCCCGCCGTGCTCCCGACGAAGGTGAGCGACGCACCGTGGCCGTCGGCGCGCGGGCCCGTCGCGGCGAGCAGCCGGAGGAACGCGCGCGCCGTCCAGGCCGCGCCGAGCAGGTCGATCTCGACGGTGCGACGGAAGCGCTCGGGGTCCATGGCGTGGAGCGGCACGTCCTCGGGCGGCCACACCCCGGCGTTCGCGACGCACACGTCGAGGCGTCCCCACGCCTCGCCGACGCGCGCGACGAGCGCCTCCATCGCGTCGGCGTCCGTGATGTCGGCGGCGAGGCACAGCGTCCGCGCGCGCACCTCGTCCGGCAGCGCGGCGGCCCACGCCTCGAGCTCGTCGAAGCGGCCGTGCCCGTGGAGCGCGACGCGGGAGCCCTCGCCGAGGAAGGCCTCGGCGAGCGCGCGTCCGATGCCGCCGGACGCGCCGGTGACGAGCACGGTCTTGTCGTTCAGCGCGGAGTCCATGGCCCGACGGTACCGACCTCGTGCGTCGTCATGAACAGGCCCATCGCGCGGATCTGGCGGGTCCGGCGGTGCCCCGCTACGGTGGCGCGATGTCCACGCTCCGGGACGAGCTCCGCGCGCAGGTCCGCCTGGCCGTCCCGGTGATCGGGGTGAACCTCGGCCTCATGAGCATGAACATCGTGGACTCGGCCATCATCGGCCACGTGTCCACGGCGGGGCTCTCGGCGGTGAGCCTCGGGCACGCCGTGCTCTGGGTGCCGCTCTCGTTCGGCGTGGGCCTCGTCATGGCGCTCGACCCGCTCGTGAGCCAGGCCTTCGGCGCGAAGGACGACGCGGCGGTCGCGCGGGCGCTCCAGCGCGGGCTCGTCCTGGCGCTGGCGGTCGCCGTGCCGCTGCTCGTGCTCCTGCTGCTCGGCGCCGACGCGGCCATGGCCGCGCTCGACCAGCCCGAGGAGCTGCGCGACACGGCCGCCGCGTACACGCGGATCACGGCGCTCGGGCTGCCGGCGCTGCTCGTCTTCGTCGCGCTTCGTCGGAGCCTCCAGGCGCTCGGGCGGCTGCGGCCCATCGTGTGGGTCACGCTGCTCGCGAACGTCGTGAACGCGGCCGTCGACTGGGCGCTCGTCCGCGGCGAGTGGGGCTTCCCGCAGCTCGGGGCGCGCGGCTGCGCCGTCGCGACGACGACCTGCAACGTCGTCATGGTCGTGCTGCTGCTCGCGTTCACGTGGCGCGACCTCGGGCCGCACCTCCTGCCGGTGCGCGAGCGGGTGCTGGCCCTCGCGCCGCTGGGGCGGATGCTCAAGCTCGGCGTGCCCATCGGGCTGGCGCTCGCGCTCGAGGCGGGCGCGTTCAACGCGGTGACGCTCGTCATGGGCTGGTTCGGCACGCTCGAGCTCGCGGCGAACCGCGTCGTGCTCACGCTCGCGACGGCGTCGTTCATGCTGCCGCTCGGGCTCAGCACGGCGGCGGCGGTGCGCGTCGGGCACGCGGTGGGGGCCGGCGACCCGGAGGGCATGCGCCGCGCCGCGCGCGTGGCGCTGGGCACGGGCGCCGTCGTCATGGGCGCCTTCGCGCTGCTCTTCGTCGCGGCGCCGCTCACGCTGCTCTCCGCCTTCACCGACGACCGCGAGGTCCTCGAGCTCGCGCTCGTGTTCGTGCCGCTCGCGGCGGGCTTCCAGCTCTTCGACGGGCTCCAGGTCGTCGCGGCCGGCGTGCTCCGCGGCATCGGCGACACGCGCGTGCCCATGCTCGTGAACCTCGTGGGCTACTGGATCCTCGCCCTGCCGCTCGGGACGCTCGCCGCGCGCCGCTGGGGCGGGGGGCCGCAGGCCATGTGGTGGGCGCTGGGCGGCGGGCTGCTCTTCGCGGCGGTCGCGCTCGTGCTGCGCATCCGGAACCGCTTCGCGGGCGAGATCGCGAAGCTGGACGTCGACGGGCCGGACGGCCCGCCCGACGACGTCGCGGCCGCCGGCGCCGCCGGGGACGCCGCGGTCGGAGCCGCCGCGCCCGAGGACCACGCCGCCGAGGCGCTGCTCCCGTGATCGCCGCAATACGCCCGCACCGCGCGCACATGGGGGCGCCATGACCGACCGGCACGCCGAGTTCACGGCCCTCCTCGAGCCCGAGCGCGACGCCCTCTGGCGCTACGCCGACCGGGTGTGCTGGGACCGCTCCTCCGCCGAGGACTGCGTCCAGGAGGCCGTGCTCATCGCGTACCGGAAGTTCGACACCTTCACCCTCGGCACGTCCTTCCGGGCGTGGATCTTCCGCATCCTCGCGAACTGCATCCTCAACGCGAACAACGGCCTGCGCCGCCGTCAGTCCAAGGTCGTCTCGAGCGAGCACATGGACCTCGTCGAGGCGCTCGACAAGGAGGAGGCCTACCAGGGCGTCCTCGAGGACCCGGAGCCGCTGCTCGACCGCGTCTCCGAGGAGGTGCGGAACGCCGTGAAGGGCCTGTCCCCCGGCGAGCGGATGGTCTTCCTGCTGCGCGCCGCCGAGGGCTTCAGCTACCGCGAGATCGCCGACGCCGTCGAGATCCCCATCGGCACCGTGATGAGCCACCTGCACCGCGCCCGCGCCAAGCTGCGGGAGGCCCTCACCGAGCACGCCGAGTCCACGGGGTTCGCGAGGAACCAGGACCCATGACCACCGTGAACTGCCGCGACGCCCGCGCGCTCCTCATGCCGTACCTCGACTCCGAGCTGGACGCGGCCGCGACCGCCTCCGTGCAGGAGCACCTCGCCGTGTGCGCGACCTGCGCGCGGCGCTTCGAGCGCGAGGCGCGGCTCGAGTCCGCGCTCGCCGACGTCTTCCGCGTCGGGACCATGCCCGCGGACGTGTCCGAGCGGCTCGACGCGCGGCTCGTCGAGGCCTCGGGCATGCCCGCCGACGTCGCGCGCCGGCTCGACGAGCGGCTCGCGGCCGAGGCCTCCGGCGGCGTCGACGTCCGGCCCGCCGACGCGCCCCCCGCGCCGTCGCCGATCCTGCGGCTCAGCGCGTCCGCCTGGCGCTGGGTGGCGGCCGCCGCGGTGCTGCTCGTCGCCGTGACGCTCTGGTTCGCGGACCGGGGCGCGGCTCGCGAGGACGGCCCGGACTGGGCCGGACGGTTCGTCTCCGCCTGGGAGGCGGCCGCCGAGCGGCGCACGGCGCCCACCGTCGTCGACGCCGACGGCGTGCGCGCGATGCTCGCGGCGCACGCCGTCGGCCAGGTGCCCTTCCCGCTCACGGGCCGCGTGCACGACCATTCGGTCGAGCTGCTGGGCGCCCGCGAGGAGCGCTTCGACGGCGTGCGCGCCGTGAACGTGCTCTACGACTGCTGCGGCGTCGTGACGTCGGTGTTCGTCGTGCCGGTCGGCGCGCTCGACGCGCTGCGCGGCGCGAAGGCGCTGGGCGCGGAGCCCGTGGACCTCGTCGTCGACGGCGTGCGGGCGCGCGGGCAGGTCCGCGACGGCGCGCTCATCGGCGTCGTGTCCCGGCACGCGTCCGGGCTCGAGTTCGAGTGGGCCGACTGAGGGCGGCCCGCGCGGGCGGTCCCCTCAGCGACCGGGCGCCGCGACGCGGTCGTCCACGACGACCACGCCCACCGTGGAGGACGCGAGGCCGAGCAGGACGTGCGCCTGCTCCTCCGTCGCGACGCGGCCCGTGAGCCGCACGACGCCGTCCTTCACGGAGACGGACAGCCCCGACGCAACGGGGCGCAGCGGCTCCGACCAGCGGATCTTCGCCGCGACGATGTCGCCCAGGCGCCGGTCCTCGGACGGGTCGACCGTGCGCGCGGTCATCCGGTTCACGACGGACTTCGCGCCGGGGACGCGGCGGATCGCCGCGGTGACGTACTCGCGCGCGGCGCCGGAGCTCGCGTGCCCGGTGACCGTGACCTCGCCGGAGGAGACGGCCAGTGTCACGTCGCGGGCGGCGAGGCCGTCGCGGGTGAGGAACGCGAACGGCGCCGTGGGGTCGTCGACGGGCTCGGCCTCCGCCTCCTCGTCGGCGGGCTCCTCGGGCGGGTCGACGGGCGCGGGCGCGTCCGGGACGCGCAGCTTGTTCTCGACGCGGTGCACGCCCGCCACCTCCGCGGCGGCGGCGCCCGCGGCGTCGCGCGTCGCGAGGTCGCGCGCCTTCCCCTCGAGCACGACCTCGCCGCGGTGGCAGGTCACGCTGAAGGACGCGAGCGCGGGGCCCAGCCGGCCGACGAGCTTCACGCGCACGTCCCTCGCGACGTCGAGGTCGGGGCGGACGTTCGCGGCGCGCTCCAGGTCGTCCGCGGAGAGGCCCGCGGTGCGCGCGTCGGACACGATGGCGGCCTTGGCGAGCACGGCGATGTCGTCGTCGGCGAAGCCGGCGGTCTGCGGAGCGGCGAAGGCCGCGGCCGTCGCGAGGACGGCGGCGAGGAGGGCGGTCATGGTGCGGGGGGCCGGCGGGCCGGCGTGGGGGTGCGGATCTCGGTGAGGCGGCTCAGGGCGCGGGCGGGCCGCGTCCCTCGCGGTCCTGCCAGCCCAGCAGGCGCCGCGTCACGACATTGTAGACGGGTTTCGCGAGGCGTCGGAGCGCGCGGGCCCCGCCGCTCGGCGCGGCGAGCAGCGCGCGCTCCCGCGGACGGAGCTCGTCGCGGCGGTACGTGCGCTTGTGCTTGAGCAGGTGCCGCAGGTCCTCGCGCGCGAGCGTGCGGAAGAGACGGCCACGGCGCGGCGAGACGGCCGCGAGCTGGAAGTCGACGAGCGCCGGCGAGCCGTCCTCGGCGACGAGCCAGTTGGGCTCCTTGGCCGTGTCGTTGTGCGTCACGCCGCGGCGGTGAAGCCGGACGAGCAGGCGTCGCGCCTCGCCGAACCAGGCCGTGCCCGGGTCGCCCGCCTCGTGCAGCGCGCGTCCGGCGATCCAGCCGCGCACGAGCCGGTCGCGCTCGCGATGGAGCAGCCGCGGCACGCCCGGCACGCCGTCGATCGCCGCGAGCGCGCGCGCCTCCCGCGCGAGCAGCCGGCGCGCGACGGTCCTCGTCCACCACGGGCAGCCGCGCACGTCGCGTCGCGCGGCGGGGACCGTCGACCCGTCGGGCGCGGTCCACGTGCCCTCTTCGACGCGCCCCAGGAGGTCCGCCTTGAGCGTGCGCCGCGCGTGAAAGGTGCCGGGGACGTCCACGGCCGGCGATTGTCGCCCGGGCGCGCGGGGGCGCCAGGGGGATCGCGACGGGGCGGTCTCGGCGGGCGGGCGACGGCAGGGGACGAGCCTCGGCGACGGGGCGGAGCGGGACCGCCGCCCCGGACGACCCGGGGACGGACGGACAGGTCCGCATCGGGATCCTCCCGCGCCGTCTTGAGGCGACCCCCGGGAGGCGTCGTTCCCGGAGATGGAAGGGCGTTGCCGTCTCGTCAGGCGGGGGCGTCGGGGGCGACGTCGACGAGCACCTTGAGCACCCCCGGCGCGGCCGCCTCCTCGAGCGCGCGGTCCGCCTCGGCGAGCGGCCGGCGCGCCGCCACGAAGCGCTCGACGGGCACGGAGCCCTGCGCGAGCAGGTCGAGCGCGGGGGCGAAGCGGCCGCAGCGGGAGCCCACGAGCCGGACCTCGTCGACGACGAGGGCCGCGAGGTCGAGGGTCACGGGCCGCTCGGTGGTCGTCTTGAGGACGAGCGTGCCGCGCGGGGCGACGTGGGGCAGCAGGCGGGGGAGCACGTCCGCGGAGCCCGTGGCGTCGACGGCCACGGGGACCCGGGCGGCGGGGGGCGGTGCGCCCTCCTCGAGCAGGCCCGTGAGGAGGCGGACGCCCTGCGGGAGCAGGTCCGTGCGCTCCGCGTGCCGGCCCGCCACCGTGACCTCGAGGCCCGCGCCGTGGAGCGCGTGGGCGCAGAGCAGGCCGAGGCGGCCGTCGCCCGCGACGAGCGCCGGCGCGCCGCGCGGCAGCGGGACGTCGGCCGGGATCTGGAGCGCGGCGGCGAGCGGCTCGGCGAACACGGCGGCGTCGTCGGGCACATCGTCGGGCACGGGGAGCAGGTTGGCCGACGGCAGCGCGAGGCGCTCGGCGAACGCGCCGGGGCGCCCGAGGATGCCGAGCACGGTGCGCGTCGCGCAGTGGCGCGGGTCGCCGGCGCGGCAGTCGGCGCAGGTCCCGCAACCCGCGTTGATCTCGCCCACGACGCGCCGTCCGGCGAGCGGGCCCGTGAGCGCGCGGCCGACGAACTCGTGGCCGGGCACGCCCGTGAAGCCCATGTACCCGGCGCGCAACGCGAGGTCCGTCGCGCAGACCCCGGCGACGAGCACCTCGACGAGCGACTCGCCGGGGCCGGGCTCCGGCTCGGGCAGGTCGTCGCGGACGGACGCCCGTCCGTCCTCCAGCACGAGTCCTCTCACGCGGGCACTCCGGTCGGCGCGGCGCCCGCGCCGCGCGTCAGGAGCGCGCGAGGTCGCCGTGGGGGGTGAGCCGTCCGCACCGGAGCACCGCGTCGTGCACCTCGTCCACGGTGATGGACTCCATGCAGTTCGGCTCGAAGTCGCAGTCCATCTTGTAGCAGACGAGGCAGTCGAGGTCGGGGGCGAGGCGCTCGCCGCGGTCGAAGACGTCGATCTCGTGGAGCGACGTCGGGCCGAAGAGCACGACGGCCGGCACGCGGCGCGCGAGCGCGACGTGCATGGCGAGCGTGTCGCCCGTGACCATGACGTCGCACGCCTGGACGAGGCCGGCGAAGGTGCGGACGTCGTTGTCGGAGCCGCCGTCGACGGCGACGCCGCGCGACGCCTGCACGAGGCGCGCGTTGCGCTCCGCCTCGGCCGGGCCGCCGAGCAGGAGGACGCGGTGCCCGTCGGCGCCGAGGCGGCGGATGAGCTCGACGTAGCCCTCCTCGGTCCAGCGCTTGAAGCGCCAGCGGCCGCCCGCGCCCGTGTTCAGCCCGACGAGCAGGCGGTCCTCGGCGGGCGCGTGGAGGCGCGCGACCTCCCGGCCCTTGGCGAGCTCGTCGTCCGTGAGCTCGAGCACCGGCGGCTCGCGGCGGTAGTCCACCTCGAGCACGTCGGCCATGAGGTCCTGGTAGGTGCGGCGGTTGTCGCGCTTGAGCGTGTCGGACAGGCCCATCTCCATCCAGGCGCGCGCGCCGTCGGAGAGCGGCACGGGCGCGCCGCGCTCGTCGAACGCGAAGCCCACGCGGTGGCCCGAGCGCGCGAGGTGCGCGATGGCGCAGGACTCGGGCGCGGCGTCCGGGTTCACGACGACGTCGTAGCGCTCGGAGAGCACCTCGACGGGCGCGGCGCCGCCGCGGAACGCGACGACGCGGTCGATGCCCGGGTTGCGCTCGAGGAGCGGCACGCTCTCGGGGTTCGTGACCCAGGTCACGTGCGCGTTCGGCCAGCGACGGTGGATCGCGGGGAGCAGGCTCGTCGTGCGGAGCACGTCGCCCATGGCCGCGAGCTTCACGAGGAGCAGGCGCGTCTCGACGCGGTCGTAGTGGTCCGTGCAGGTGCCGCACTCGACCCCGTGGAGCTTGTGGGGCGTGCAGGGGCGGTCGCCCCGGAAGTGGCGGCAGTCGGCGTTCCAGGTCGTCATGGGGTCGGCGGGCCCGATCGGGGTGCGGCGGGAGCGGCGTGCGGGCGTCCCCGGCGGGGGACGGCCTCCTCCTCCTCGGATCGGAGCGGGCCCCCACGGTAGGGAATCCGGGGCGCCGGGGCCCGCGCGGGGCGGGGACCGCGCGGGGCGGGGCCCGCGCGAGGCGGGGTCCCCGCGAGGCGGGGTCCGCGCGAGGCGGGGACCGCGGGCGCCGGGCCGGCGGGTGGGGCGCCGTCCCCGGGAGGACGCCCGCCGGAGGACGGCGCGAGACGGCAGCCGGGGCTACGACCGGGGGCTCGCGCCTGACATCCTCGACGGGGTCGTCCCAAGGAGTGCGACCGCGCCCCGACGCCGCCCATGACCGCTCCCGCCGATCCCGCCGATCCTGTCGATCCCGCCGATCCCGCCGATCCCGCCGACCCTGTGACCTCGCCCCGCACGTCGTCCCCGCACGTCGCGCCCCCCGCGCGCTCGTCGCCGGACGGGACCGACGAGGCCCCGACGCTCCCGGCGCCCGGCGAACTCGAGGACCTGCTGCGCATCCCGCCCGTGGCGCGCGCGCTCTGGCTGCGCGTGCTGCTCGCCGTCGGGGGCCTGCTCTTCGTCGCGCTGGGCGTCGTCGGCTGGCTCGTGCCCGTGATCTCGGGCATCCCGTTCTACCTCGTGGGCTTCCTGCTCCTGGGCATGAGCCACCCGCCGCTCGGACACTGGCTCAACCGCAAGGAGCGGCGCCTGCCGCCGCGCGTGCGCCTCGCGCTGAGGCCGCGCGTGCGCGCCGCGTGGAAGCGGGGCGAGGTGCGCTTCGGGCACGACGCGCAGGACGACCCCGCGGGCGCGGGCGGCGGCGCGGCGGGGGCGGACGACGCGAACAGGCCGGACGCCGCGGCGGACCGCGGCGCTCCCGGTCGCGACGGGCCGCGCGACGACGCGGTCCCCGGCGCGGCCCCTTCCGTCAGACGTCGAGACCCAGGGAGCGCATGAGCGGCAGGGCGTTGCCGCGCGTCACGACGCCGTCGCGCAGCGTGTAGTCGAAGGTCATCTCGCCGTCGACGAGGCTGTCCTCGAGGTGCACGTTGCGCGCGACCTCGCCGAGCTCGTCGGCGATGGCGGCGAGCGCGAGGTCGTGCGTCGTGACCATGCCGAGCGCGCCACGCGCGACGAACTTGCGGATGACCGCGTCCGTGCCGGCGAGGCGGTCGTCGCTGTTCGTGCCGTGGAGCACCTCGTCGAGCAGGTAGAGCACGGGCACGTCGCCGTCGATCATCTCGTCGATGAGCCGCAGCCGCTTGATCTCGGCGTAGAAGTGGCTCGTGCCCTCGCGGAGGTTGTCCTCGATGCGGATCGACGCGGCGAGGGCGAGCGGCGTGAGCTCGAGCGAGGTCGCCTTGACCGGCGCGCCGGCCCGCGCGAGGCAGAGGTTGAGGCCGACGGCGCGCAGGAGCGTGCTCTTGCCGGACATGTTGCTCCCGCTGAGCAGCACGAGGCGCAGGCCGTCGTCGAGGCGCAGGTCGTTGCGGACGCAGCGCTCGTCGGGGATGAGCGGGTGGCCGAGGCCGGTCGCGCGGAAGCGGGGCGCGCCCTCGACGACCTCCGGGACGACGTCCTGCGGCCGCTCGTAGGCGTAGGTCGCGAGCGCGACGAGCGCCTCGAACCGGCCGGCGACGTCGAGCCACTCGGCGACGCGCGGTCCGTGCGCGCGGCGCCAGTCGTCGAGCGCGAGCGCGGTGCGCACCGGCGCCTGCGTCAGGAACGCGAAGAGCGCGTAGAAGGCGTTGCGGCGCGAGGCCTCGAGCCCGTCGACGAGGCGCACGAGCTCGCCGACGCGCTGGGAGGGGAGCGCGCCCTCGCTCTCGAGGCGCGCGCGGAGCTCGCGGAGCGCCGGCGCCTCGTGGCCGCCGTCCTCGAGGTGGCGCAGCAGCCCGGCGAGCCACTCGAGGCCGGCGCCCGCGCGCACGACGTCCGCGCCCTGCCGGCCGAGCAGCCCGCCGACGAGCCGCCCGAACCCGAGGTCGAGCAGCACGACGAGCGACAGCGTCCAGACGGGCAGCGTGCTCGTCGCCCAGCCGACGGCCGCGACGACGCCGAGCCCGCCGAGCACCCACGACGTCCCGCGCACGAGGCCGGCGCGCGGCGTCTCCGTCGTGTCGGCGCCCCAGGCGGCGAGCGCGTCGGGCCGGACGGGGAGCGGGGACGACGCGGCGCGCGCGCGCGCGACGGGCGGCGCGTCGCGACCCACGGAGGACGCGCCGGCGTCGTCCGGCGACGCGGCGAGCACCGCGAGCTCCTCGCGCAGGGCGAGGTCGGGCGCGAGCTCGGCGACGGCCGCCTGCCGCGCGAGGATCTCGTCGCGCGTCGCCGGGCGCGTGAGCTGGTCGGCGAGCCGGTCGTGACCCAGCGACGTGGCGCAGGTCGCGAGCCGCTGGAAGAGCGAGCCGGTCCCGAAGAGGTCGAGGTCGTGGCCGAAGCGGTCCTCGTCCGCGAGCAAGGCGGCGCCGTCGGGGCCGGTGCCCGGCCAGCGCTCCTCGAGCCGGTCGACGCCGCGCGCGTAGTGGCCGTGGAGCGCGCGGGCGCGTCGCGCCTCGACCGCGGCGCGGTGGTGGAGCACGACGGCGACGGCGAAGACCGCGACGGGCACGACGAGCGCCGGCCACCACGTCGGCCGCTCGACCATGATCCACAGCGCGAGCGCGCCGCCGACCAGGAACGTGCCGAGCCGGACGCCCGCGAGCCGGTCGGCGCGGCCGCCGAGCCGGGCGTCCTCCGCGGCCCAGCGGGCGAGTCGCGCGCCGTACTCCTCGGCGGGGGACCCGCTGCGCGCGTCGGGGGCCGGGGCGTCGTCCGCGGGCATGGTGTTCGGACGCCCCGGGGGACCGTGGACGGCCCCCCGGGGCGACGGGGGAGGGCTCAGCCCTCGACGACCTGACGCTGACGGAAGCGGCGGATGCGGTCACCCAGCCACTTGCCGTGCGCCGAGACGACCGGGTCGCCGGACGCCTGGTAGCCCTCGAGCTTCGCGAGGGCGCGATCGATCATCTGGTCGAACATGGCCGTCACGCGCGGAGTCGTGTCGCGCTTCACGGACATGATGCAGCGCTCGACGAAGTCCGACTGGATCCACAGGTCGTGCTCGTCGGGCGTGTCGGGCCAGACCGCCTGGAACACGCGCGCCGCCACCTCGTTCGAGGTGAAGCCGCCGTGGCCCAGCATCTCCTGCATGTCGAGCCGCTCGTAGAGCCAGGTGTCGACGAAGGGCAGGAGCGTGCGGTAGCGCGCCGAGTTCACGATCCGCGGGAGCGGGTCGAAGTTCCAGAAGTCGAACCAGCTGCCGAAGCTGCCGTACTTCCGGTTCGCGAGGAGCAGGCGGTCCTCGTTCGGGATGCCGCCCTCCCAGCGCAGGCCCTTGTCGATCATGAGGTCGAGGGCCTTCTTCTGCAGCTCGACGTCGATCGGGACGATCGGCATGCGGCCGCCCTCCTGACCGACGACGTCGCGGTTGTACGTGAAGCCGCCGATGAAGCGCGACAGGCCTTCGTAGGCGCGCGAGTACATGCTGTAGAACATCGAGTAGTAGCGGGCGTACTTGTGGAAGCCGTCACCCTGCTCGGCGGCGCGCTCCTTCATCTGCGACAGGCCCCACTCGGCGAGCTCGACCTGCATCGCGGCGAAGGCCACGGGGTCCTTGCCCATGTCCCAGGTCACGGTGAGCGGGTCGCCGATGAACGAGTCCTCGTCCGTGCCGTACTCGAGGCCGGGCTCGTTCGAGCGCGACGCGATGTTCGCGAGGTGCGCGTCCTCGTTGCTGCCGAACTCGGTGTAGCCGTACTCGATGGCCCAGAAGTCGTACGGGCCGATGGAGCTCTGGAAGAACTCGCCCTGCGGCTTGCCGGGCGGCGCGATGATGATCGCCGGGTAGTCCATGAACGAGCCGGCGGTGCCGTGCTGCATGGTCTCCTCGACGTTCGCCAGCTCCTCGAGCGTCTTCCAGGTGGACGCCTTGAAGTTGTGCCGCAGGCCGAGCGTGTGGCCGACCTCGTGCGCCGTGACCTCCCGGATCATGTCCTGGAGGAACTCCTTCTTGGTCTTTGCCGGCGCGACGACGTCGAGCAGCATGGCGCCGTAGGCGACCTGCAGCGCGAACTCGTCGCCGAGCATGTTGCACATGCGGCGCGGGTCGTTGCCGAGCGCGGCGGGGTCGACCGCCTCGAGGCTCGCCTCGTACTCGCGGAGCACGTCCTCCTTGGTCATCGTCGTGCGCTTGTCGATGTAGGTGTCGAAGCGCTGGCTGTAGATGTCCAGGAAGCTCGCCTGCATGGTGATGTCGGCGTCGAAGGTCTCGCCGGTGCGCGGGTCCTGGCGCGACGGGCCGATGGCGAAGCCGATGTTCTCGTCACCGGACCAGCGGACGACGGCGTAGCGCACGTCGGCCGGGTCCCAGGCGGCGTCGTCGGGCATCTGCTTGGCGACGATCGCGTTGCTGAAGCCGGCCTTGCGGAACGCGGGCTCCCAGGCCTCGATGCCCTCCTTGACCGCCTGGCGGAAGGCCGGCGGCGTGGAGTTCTCGACCCAGTAGACGATGGGCTTCACCGGGTCGCTGACCTCGGCCGTCGGGTCCTTCTTCTGGAGGCGCCAGCGGTTGATGAAGCGGTGGACGTTGTCGTCGACCTCGCGGTCGAACATGTCCTTGCGCTCGGTGTAGAAGTAGCCGACGCGCTGGTCGAACTTGCGCGGCTTGTAGCCGGGGTCGGGCAGCGCCACGAAGGAGTGCTGCACGTCGACCAGGACGCCGCGGCCGTCGCCGTAGACGGAGCTGCCGCCGTTCCCGTTGCCGGTGAAGACCATCTCGGTGAGGACCTCGACGTTGCGCGGGAAGGCCTTGACGGCCTTGAACTGGCTGAGGTCCTTGCTGGGGGAGTACTTTCCGCCGCTCAGGCCGCGCGCGACCTCGAGGTTGTCGCTCTTGAGCCAGGCGCCGACGTCGATGAGCAGGCGGCCCTCGTCCTCGAGCTCCGCCGCGACGTCGAAGGACTTCACGAAGCCCAGCGAGAGGACGTCGTCGCGCATCTTGTTCTCGCGCGCGTCGTCACCCTCCATGTAGTTCGTGTTCTCGGCGACGAGCACGACGTGCTTCTCGCCGCGGCGCTCGAAGCGCAGGACGTTCGGGTTGTCGTAGAGCATGGCGCCGCGGTAGACGCTGCCGTTGCCCGCGCCGCTGTTGAGCGCGCCCCAGTAGAGGAACTCGCGACCGAGCGCCTTCTCGTCGAGCTCGAGGAAGAGCTTGTTCTCGTCGTGGTGGAACGTGAACAGCCCCTTGGCCTCCTCGAGGTCCTTCAGGGTCTCGTCCCACTTCTTCTGGGCCTTGCTCTTCGCCTCGTCGTCGTCGTCCTTCTTCTCGTCGCCGCCGTTGTCGCCGCCGTTCTTGCGGGCGGCCTTCGCGGCCTTCTCCTTGCCGGCGCCCTTCTTCTCCTCGGCGGCCGGGGCGGCCTCGTCGCCGCCGTCCTCGGCGGCGGCCGTCGCGGCGGACCCGCCGTCGGAGGACCCGCCGGAGTCGTTCGCCGCGGGGAGCGCGCGACAGGCGAGCGGGGTGAGCAGGGTCAGCAGTGCGAGGGCGAGGGACGAGGTGGTTCGTGCCATGACGGGTTCCCGGAGAACGGTGCGGATCGCGAGCCGGAGAGCGTATCAGAGCCCTCCGGGGCCGCCCGCCCGACGCGCGTGACGAAGGGGTGGCGGGGACGTCGCGGGGAGCCGGGGATGATGCCCGATCCGGGGCCCGCGCCGCCAGTCAGCGACCGGCCGCGGACGCGACCGGACGCAGGCCCCACTTGCCGTTCCAGCGGTCCATCTGGCCGGAGCGCTCGAACTGCCGGAGCGCGGCGTCGACCGCGGCGAGGAGGTCGGCGCGGTCCATCGGCAGGGCGAGGGCGTAGCGCTCGCGCGCGAGGGGCGTGTGGAGCGTCGCGAGGGCGCCGCCGCTGCCCACGACGAGCGCGTCGGCGGCCGGGCCGTCCATGGCGATGCCGTCGACGTCGCCCAGCAGGAGGCGCTCGGCGGAGGTGAGGCCCTCCTTGGCCTCGGTGACGAGCACGGCGCGCGGGAGCTTGGCGCGCACGGCCTCCTCGGAGGTCGTGCCCTTCCCCGCGGCGACGCGCAGGCCGTCGAGGTCGTCCCAGCCGCGGGGCTCGCCGGGGCCGGCGCGCACGACGACGGTGACGACCGTCTCGAAGTACGGCCGGCTGAACGCGACCTTCTCCGCGCGCTCCTCGGTGACGCCGAGCGTGGCGCAGACGACGTCGGCGAAGCCGCCCTGCGCCGCGGGGAGCAGCGTCTCGAAGGGCGCGCGGTGCCAGCGGACGGTGCGGCCCATGGCGGCGGCGACGGCTTCCATCATCTCGACGTCGCGGCCGACGGCGCGTCCGTCCTCGTCGACGCCCGCGAAGGGCATGTTGTCGAGGTCGGAGGCGACGACGAGCGGCGGGGCGGCGTCGGGCGTGCGCGGGTCGGTCGCGGTCGCGGCGGGCGCCGCCGTCGACGTCGCGGCGTCGGGCGCGGCGGTCGTCGGCGCGCGGTCCGCGGACCGGCTTGCCGGCGCGACGCAGCCGGTCAGCGCCGTGAGGAGCGTCAGGAGCGCGACGAGGAGCGCGGGGCGGCGCACGACTCAGTCCTCGCCCATGTGCGGGTAGCGCCAGTCGTGCGGCGGGACGAAGGTCTCCTTGATGGTGCGCACGCTCGTCCAGCGGACGAGGTTGAGCAGGGAGCCGGCCTTGTCGTTCGTGCCGGACGCGCGCGCGCCGCCGAAGGGCTGCTGCCCGACGACCGCGCCCGTGGGCTTGTCGTTCACGTAGAAGTTGCCGGCGGCGTGGCGCAGCCTCGCGGCCATGTGGTTCACCGCGGCGCGGTCGCGCGCGAAGACGGCGCCGGTGAGCGCGTAGGGCGAGGTCGTGTCGCAGAGCGCGAGCGTCTCGTCGAGCTTGTCGTCGTCGTAGACGTAGATCGTCAGGATCGGGCCGAAGATCTCCTCGCACATGGAGGTCGCGCGCGGGTCCGCGGTCTCGATGATCGTCGGCTGCACGAACCAGCCCGTGCTGCCGTCGCACTCGCCGCCCACGAGGATCGAGCAGGCGCTGTCGGCCTTCGCGCCTTCGATGTACTTCCGGCAGTTCTCGAAGCTCTTCTGGTCGATGACGGCGGCCATGAAGTTCGAGAAGTCGGTGGGGTCGCCCATGGGGATGGAGCCGACCTCGGCGACGAGCTTCTCGCGCAGGTCGTCCCAGGCCGAGCGCGGCACGTAGGCGCGGCTCGCGGCGCTGCACTTCTGGCCCTGGTACTCGAAGGCGCCGCGCAGGAGCGCCGTGGCGACGGCGTCGAAGTCCGCGCTGGGGTGCGCGAAGACGAAGTCCTTGCCGCCCGTCTCGCCGACGATGCGCGGGTAGCTGCGGTAGCGCGCGATGGTGTCGCCGACGGTCTTCCACATGCCCTGGAAGACGCCCGTCGAGCCGGTGAAGTGCACGCCCGCGAGGTCCGGGTGCGCGAGCGCCGGGTCGCCGATGGTCGGGCCGGAGCCGGGCACGAAGTTGATGACGCCGTCGGGCAGGCCGGCCTCGCGCAGGAGCTCCATGAGGAGCCAGTTGCTGTGCACCGACGTCGACGCCGGCTTCCAGAGGCAGACGTTGCCCATGAGGGCGGGCGCGGTGGGGAGGTTGCCCGCGATGGACGTGAAGTTGAACGGCGTGACCGCGAAGACGAAGCCCTCGAGGTTGCGGTACTCGCAGCGGTTCCACATGCCGGGCTGGCTCCCCGGCTGCATCTCCATGAGCTCGCGCGCGTAGGCGACGTTGAAGCGGAAGAAGTCGATGAGCTCGCAGGCCGCGTCGATCTCCGCCTGGAAGACGGTCTTGCTCTGGCCGAGCATGGTCGCGGCGTTCACGCGGTCGCGCCACGGGCCGGCGAGCAGGTCCGCCGCGCGCAGGAAGATGGCGGCGCGGTCGTCGAACTCCATGGTGGACCAGTCGTGCGAGGCCTCGGCGCCCGCGGCGGCCGCCCGGGCGACGGTGTCGGCGTCGCCGGAGTGGCAGGTGGCGAGCACCCGCTGATGGTCGTGGGGCTCGGTGACCTCGAAGGTGTTGCCCGTCCGGACCTCCTCGCCGCCGATGAGCAGGGGAATGTCCGCCTGGCTCCCGCGCTGAGCGCGCAGGGCCGACTCGACGCCGGCCCGCTCGGCGCTGCCGGGGGCGTAGCTGCGGACGGGCTCGTTGACGGGGACGGGG
>JAUIEF010000120.1 GCA_030428785.1 bacterium | reverse complement strand
CCCGTCGGCGGCCGTCGCCGCGCTCGCCGCCGCGAAGGCCGACCCGCGCCCCGCCGCGGAGGTCGCGGACGACGAGGCCTTCTGGGGCGGCATCGCCCGCGCCTTCACGGTCGACCGCTCGATCGTGAACCTCAACAACGGAGGCGTGAGCCCGGCGCCGGCCTTCGTGCAGGACGCGATGGCGCGGCACCTCGCGTACAGCAACCAGGCGCCGACGTACACGATGTGGCGCGTGCTCGAGCCGCGGCGCGAGCAGGTGCGCGCGCGCATCGCGCGGCACTGGGGCGTCGACGCCGAGGAGATCGCGTTCACGCGCAATGCGTCGGAGAGCCTGCAGACGCTCCAGTTCGGCGTCGACCTCCAGCCCGGCGACGAGGTGCTCACGACGACGCAGGACTACCCGCGCATGCTCACGACCTTCGAGCAGCGCGTGCGCCGCGAGGGCATCGTCCTGAAGACGGTGCAGCTCCCGGTGCCCTGCGAGGACGACGCGCTCGTCGTGCGGCGCTTCGAGGAGGCGATCACCGAGCGCACGAAGCTCATCCTCGTGTGCCACGTCGTCAACCTCACGGGCCAGGTGCTGCCCGTGACCGAGGTGACCGCGCTCGCGCGGCGGCACGGCATCCCGTGCCTCGTCGACGGCGCGCACGCCTTCGCGCACCTCGACTTCCGGCTCGACGAGCTCGACGTCGACCACTACGCGACGAGCCTGCACAAGTGGCTCTTCGCGCCGCACGGCACGGGGCTGCTCTACGTGCGCAGGGAGCGCATCCCGCACGTGTGGCCGCTCATGGCGGCGGGCGAGTCGCTCGACGCGGACATCCGCAAGTTCGAGGAGATCGGCACGCATCCGGCGGCGAACACGCTGGCCGTCGCGGAGGCGCTCACCTTCCACGAGACGCTCGGCGGCGCGCGCAAGCTCGCGCGGCTGCTGCGCCTGCGCGACCGCTGGGCGACGCGGCTCGCCGCGCACGACCGGGTCACGCTCCACACGAGCCTCGCGCCCGGCTTCGCGACGGGCATCGCGACCTTCCAGCTCGAGGGTGTGCCGAGCCGCGACCTCAACAGGCACCTGTGGCAGGAGCACCGCATCCTCTGCACGGCGATCCACCACGACGAGTTCGAGGGGATCCGCGTGTCGCCGAGCGTCTACACGCTGCCGTCGGAGCTCGACCGCTTCTGCGAGGCGGTCGAGGACGTCATCGCGAACGGGCTGCCGGGCTGAGGCGGGCGCCGGGCGCCGCGGGGCCGTGCCCGTGTCGCGGACGCCCGCGCGCGCGGGCCAGCCGCCTCACCCGTCCGCGAGCGCGCGCACCGTCTCCTCGAGCGCCGCGACGACGCGCGCCATGGCGTCGTAGTCGAGGCGGCCCGCGCGGTCGCCCCAGCGGTGGTACTGCGGGTCGCGGTAGAGGCCCGTGTCCGACACGACGACGGCCGGGAAGCCGCA
Source organism: bacterium (assembly GCA_030428785.1). Lineage (GTDB taxonomy): Bacteria > Planctomycetota > B15-G4 > B15-G4 > B15-G4 > JAUIEF01. The sequence continues at coordinate 15,576 of JAUIEF010000120.1, read as the reverse complement.
CTCCCAGAACGCCCAGTGGTCCGACCAGCCGACGCCCGGGAGCATGCCGGGACCCGAGCCGCCCTCGACGGGCACGACCGCCGTCTCGCGCAGCGACGCGACGACCTCGCGCACGAGGTCGCCCGACGAGAGGTCGCCGGCCACCGCGAGGAAGTCGCCCGTGTCCGGGTACAGGGGCGCGATGATGTCGGGGAGGTGCTGGCTGTCCGGCGCGTCGCTCCAGTACCCGAGGCAGTCGAGGCTCAGCATCGCGACGACGTCCTCGCCGCGCTCGACGCAGCCGCGCGCGTGCACGAGGCTGCCCATGCCGTCGGTCTTGTAGTACGGCGGCTCGCGGTTCACGAACCAGACGAAGCGCAGCGTGCGCGCCGTGTCCTCCTCGCGGAACGTCTCGGCGAGCGCGAGGAGCGCGGCGCAGCCCGACGCGTCGTCGTTCGCGCCGGCGGAGTACTCGACCGTGTCGTAGTGCGCGCCGATGACCACGACCTCGGCGGGGCGCGTCGTGCCGCGCCGCTCGACCCACACGTTCTCCGGGCGCTCGCCCTCCCACGCGAAGAGCTCGCGGTGCGGCTCGCGGCCCTGCTCCTCGAGCCGGCCGACGAGCCACTCGGCCGCCTGCGCGAGGCGCGGGAAGTCGCCGAGGTGGCGCGGCCCGACGCCCTCGGCGAGCGCGCGGACGTCGCGCTCGAGGCGCTCGGCGAGCGAGATCTCCTCGACGGTCGGCGCGGGGCGCGGGCCCTCGTGGCTCACGCCGGGCATGACGACGCGCGACCGCCAGCTCCCCCACGCCGCGAGACCGACGGCGACGAGCGTGACGGCCGCGAACGCGAGGCGGCCGCGGCGGCGCGACCGACGCGGCGCCGCAGCGTCACCGCTCGACGCGAGGCCGTCCCCGCGCGGCGCGTCCGCGCGCGGCGCCGCGGATCCCGTGTCGTCGTCCCTCGCGCGCGCGTCGTCGCCGGCCGTCATCGCCCGCCGGGATACCCGAGCCGACGCAGCGCGTCCACCGCGCGCGCGTCGACGACCGGCTGCGACGTGCCCGGCCCCGGCGGCCGCAGCTCGCGCCGCGCCTCCTCGAGCATGCCCTGCAGACGCCGCACCCACTCGGGCCCGGCCTCCGCGATGTCGTCGAGCTCGCCCGGGTCGGCGTGCAGGTCGTAGAGCTGGAGCTCGTCGAGCGCGCCGTCCGGCCCCTCGACCGGACCGACGACGAGCTTCCACCCGTCGAACTGCACGCTCCGCCCGCCGTCGCCGTGGTGCGCGACGCGCGGGCGCGGGTCGGCGGCGAGCTCGCGCAGCGGCCGGCCGGCGAGCCCCGCGGGCACGTCGACGCCCACCGCCTGGAGCACGGTGGGCACGAGGTCGACGCCCGAGGCCGGCACGGGCTCGAGGCGCCCCGTCGCGCGGTCGGGCGTCTGCACGACGAGCGGCACGGCGAGGCGCTCGGCGAAGAGGCTGCGCCCGCCGCCCGCGCGCCCGTGCTCGAAGAGCGACACGCCCTGGTCCGACGTGAGCACGAGCACGCGACGCTCGGCCGGCGCGACGACGTCGAGCCGCTCGAGGAACTCCGCGAGGTCCTCGTCGAAGCGCGCGACCGCCGCGTCGTGCAGCGACGTCGCGTACGCGCGGTCGCGCTCGTCGAGCGCGAGGCGCCCGGACTCCCACGGCTCGAGCACGCCCTCCCACGTCACGGCGCGCCCGGCGAGCGGGCCGTCGTACGGCCGACGCGGGTCGTCGAACCGCGGGTCGGCGGGCCACGGCGCGTGCACGGCCCACGTCTGGAGGAAGAGGAACCCGGGGCGGTCGTCCTCGCGCTCCAGCCAGTCGAGCGCCTCGCGCCAGGCCATCGCCTGGAACGGCCGCTCGTCGTACATGTCGAAGCCCTGGTCGAAGCCGAAGGCCGCGCCCGTCCCCCCGCCCTCGACGGACGCGTACGTGCGGTAGCCCGCGCGGCGGAGCCGCGTCGCGAGCGTCGGCGCGCCGTCGCCGAGCGCCTGCCGCGGTCCGGTCACGCCGTGCTGTTCGACGGAGAGGCCGGTGAGCAGCGAGGCGAGCGACGGCACGGTCCCGCCCGCCGCGGCCGTGACGTCCGGGTAGACGGTCGCGTGCGCGGTGGCCCAGTCGTCGAGGTGCGGCGTCGTGTCGCGCGCGGCGCCGAGCAGCCCGACGCGATCCGCGCGCAACCCGCTCACGTCGAGCACGACGACGTGCGGGCGGCCGACCGCGGGCGGCGGCGTGCGCCGGCCGTCGAGCCCGAGGTCCGCCCAGAACCCGAACGCCCACCCGCCGTCCGTGTCCTCCGCGCGGCCCGTGAGCAGGTGGAGCGTCACCGCGCCCTCGGGCAGCCCGGACAGGTCGACGACGTCCTCGACGAAGCCGTCCTCCGCCGCGACCGTGCGCGACCAGAGCTCGCGCCGGTGGCCGTCCGTCGTCGCCTCGACGGAGAACGCGACGGGCAGCTCGTCCCACGACTGCTGGAGCACGCGGCCCGCGTCGTCGCGCCGGTACACGCGCTTCGCGACGGCGACGACGACGTGCAGCCGCGCGGCGTCGAGGTCCGCGAGGTCCACCGAGAGCTCGGACGGCGCCGGCACGAGCATGCCGTCGCGCTGCGTCGTGTCGACGGCGAGGCGGTGCAGCAGGCCGGCCGGCGTCGGCACGCCGTCGCCGTCGGGATCCGCGTCGACCTCCGTGCCCTGCGAGAGCGTCGCGTGCCCGGGCGGCCAGCGGCCGAGCGCGTGGAGCGTGCCGTTCACGGTGTCCCACCAGAAGACGAGCTCCGCCTCGTCGTCGCGCCAGAGCTGCTCGGCGTCGGGCAGCACCCACGGGCGCAGGGTCCGTCCGTCGTGCCGCAGCTCCGCGCCGGCGGACGGACGGAACGGCACGCGCGGTCGCGCGCGGAAGACCTTCGCGTCGTCGGCGAGCGCGAGGCTGTGCCGGAAGGGCGCGGGCAGCACGTCGGCGACGTCCCACTCGTCGGGGCGTACGCGCAGCACGCCGGACGTCTCGTCGAGCGTCTCGGTCACCGCGACGTCGGCGGGCAGGCCGGTCGCCGGGTAGTCGACGACGCGCCAGCCGTCGAGGCGGTCGAGCAGCGTCTCCGCCGGCGCGAGCACGACGCCCGGGCGCGCGTCCGTCGCCTCGTCCGCCGGACCGCAGGCCGCGACGCCGAGCACGGCGAGACACAGCGCGAGGAGCGGGAGGCGGCGGGTCATGGACGGGCGGGCCGGGGTCGTGTGCGGACGGAGTCCGGTCGGACCCGCGGGGTGCGGCCCCGACGGAGCGCGTCCGGTCCGCGCGTGCGCGGGAGACGACGCCGTCGGGACCGGCGTGCGGGCCGGCCGGGAAACGGGCGTGGGAACGGGATTCAGCGTCTTCCCGTATCGGCGCCCGCGGCGGCTCGACTCATTCCCGGAAACGGCTCAGGAACGCATCGATCGCGGCCGTATGGACCGATTCCGTTCCCGTGCCGTCGGCGGCCAGCAGGTCGACGTGCCCGCGCCCCGGGACGACGACCGTCGTCGCCCGCCCGTCGGGGACGGCGGCGGCGAGGGCGCGGGCGTCCTCCTCCGGGACGCTCCAGTCGTCCTCGCCGGTGGCGACGAGGACCGGCACGCCGGCCAGCGGCCCGCCGCGCTGCGCGGCGTGCGCGAGCACGTCCCGCGGCCGGAGCGCGGCCGGGTCCAGCCCGGCCCGGACCGTGACGAGCCAGCGCACGGGCTGCGCCGGCAGGAGCGCCCACGCGCCGACGCGGTGGACGATGCGCCGCCGGAACGCCGACTCGATGTCCGTGTACAGGCTCTCGAGGATCAGGCCGTCGAAGAGCGGCCGCTCGATCACGGGGCTCGCGGCGGACGTCGCCCGCTCGCCGGTCAGCGCGACGTGGTCGTCGGCGAAGTAGAGCAGCGCCGCCGCGCCCTGGCTCGTCCCCCAGCCGAGCAGCGGCTCGTCGGGCCAGCGGCGCTGGGCGAGCCGCCAGGTCGCCGCGACGTCGAGGCGCTCGTCCCAGCCGAAGGTCGTCCAGCGGCCCTCGCTCTCGCCGTGCGCGCGCGCGTCCACCGACACCGATCGGAAGCCGCGCGCCGCGAGGAACGCCATGCGCGACCACTGTCGACAGCCGCCCTTGCCGTGGAAGAGCAGCACGGTGCCGCGCGCGCCGGGCGGGTCGAGCACCCACGCGGCGAGGGTCAGGCCGTCGGCCGTCGCGAGCGCGACCTCCTCGGGGCGCGCCGACCCGGCGAGCGCGGCGGGCAGGCCGGGTCGGATGCGCGACGGCGTGAGCAGCCGCTCCGACGCCGCCCAGCACGCCGCCGCGCCGAGCACGAACGCGACCGAGGCCGCGAGCAGCAGCCGGCGTGTGCGCCGCACGACCAGCGCGACTTCGTCGCGCAGAGCGACGTCGTCGCGCAGCGAGACGTCGTCGCGCAGCGAGACGTCGTCGCGCGGCGCGACGTCGTCGCCCGAGGCGGCGTCGTCACGCGCGCGCGCGCCGGTCACGCCCCCGCGCCGTCCTTCAGCACGTAGGTCACGAACTCGAGCTCGCCCGTCTCGCCGCGGCGGCGCTCGGCCGCGTCGTAGTGGCGCTCGATCCACGCCTCGTCGAACGGGAAGAGGATGTCGCCCTCCTCGACCGGGACGGACGGCACCCAGGTCACGACCAGCGTGCGCGGCACGGGGAGCCCGAGCTGGGCGAACGCGGCGACGCCGTCGTCGAGCGGCGCGAGCGACTCGCGGAAGAGCGAGCTGCCACCGAGGATCCAGCAGTGGTCCGTGTCGCCGGGGCGCTCGCGCCCGACCCACGCGCACGCGTCGGTGAGCGAGCCGAAGACGCGCACGCCGTCCTCCTCGCGTCCGCCCGGTCCGGCGTCCGCGCCGCGGCTCCGCGACACGACGAGGTTCACGCGCTTCGGCAGCGGCTTGCCGCCGAGGCTGTCGTAGGACTTGCGCCCCATGACGACCGTCCCGCCGCGCGTGCTCGCCTTGAAGTGCTTGAGGTCCTCGGGCCAGTGCCAGGGCAGGTCGTTGGCGCGGCCGATGAGCCGCTCCTTCGTCATCGCGACGATGAGGCTGCAGTCGCTCACGACGCGCTCCGCCCCGCTCGGATCAGACGGACACCCCGGTTCAAACCGCGACCTTGAACGAGATCGGCGGGTGGCAGCTGTAGCCCTCGAGGCGGAAGTCGTCGAACTCGAGCTGGTCGAAGGGCTTGTCCGCGATGTGCAGCGTGGGCAGCGGCAGGGGCTCGCGCTCGAGCTGCTTCCTCAGGCCCTCGATGTGGTCGTACTCCGCCATGGAGCCGTCGGCGCGCGGGCAGTAGATGTGCGCGTCGATGATCGTGTGCGCGAAGCGGCCGAGGCCCAGACCGACCTCCTGCGCGAGCATCTGCGTGAGCGTCGCGTAGGCGGCGAGGTTGAACGGGATGCCGAGCGCGACGTCGCCCGAGCGCTGCGAGAGGTGGCAGTTGAGCTTCCCGCCGAGCACCTGGAACGCGTAGGTGTAGTGGCAGGGCGGCAGCCGGCTCGACCACGCGTTGCCGGGCTCCCAGGCCGTCACGACCATGCGCCGGCTGCTCGGGTCGGTGCGCAGCGCGTGGAGCACGTTGGCGATCTGGTCGACCTCCTTGACGTGCCAGCGGCCGTCGCCGTCCTTCGTCGCGCTCGGGAAGTGCCGCCAGTACGCGCCGTACGCCGTCTCGAGGTTGCCGTCCTCGTCGGCCCACGCGTCCCAGATCTTCGTGTACTCGCGCAGGTTGCGGATGTGGTCCTCGCCGGAGAGGTACCAGAGCAGCTCGCGGAGCACCGAGTTCCACTGCATCTTCTTGGTCGTGAGCAGCGGGAAGCCCTGCGCGAGGTCGACGCTGTAGCTCGCGGCGAAGCAGGAGATCGTGTCGACGCCGGTGCGGCTGGGCTTGCGCTCGCCGTGCTCGAGGACGTGGCGGACGAGGTCCAGGTACTCCTTCATGGTGCGGGCGGTTCCGGTGTCGGGGTGCGGGCGTGCGTCGGGGTGGAGCCGGGGCGCGTCACGGTAGCATGCGGCCACCCCTCGCGACGCGTCCGCGCACGTCGCGTGCGACCCCTCGCGTCCGCTCGCCGACGGCGCGCCGTTCAAGGCGCGGGCACGACGGCAAGGCCGTGCCCGAAGCCTCCCTCCCTCGGACCCTCGGAGCCCCCGGTGCGCGCAGACCCGGACCGCGCGCGGCGTCCCTCGACGCCGCGGATCACGACGACGACCCTCGCCTCCCTCGTGCTCGCGCTCGGCGCGACCCTCTCCGCACAGACGCTCCCGTCGCCCGCCCCGCCGGGGCCGCCGCTCCTCCTCGACCCGGCGGACGAGACCGTGTCCGAGCCGGCGCCCGCGCGGCCCGCGGACGACGACGAGCCCTGGTCCCTCGCGCGGGAGGCCGGCCTGCCGAGCTGGCTCGACCTCTCCTTCGAGCACCGCGCCCGCTACGAGTGGCTCGACCGGGAGTTCCGCGTCGGGAACCTGCGCGGCAAGAACTTCTTCTTCGCGCTGCGCACGCTCGTGAAGGCCGAGGCGCGGCAGGGACCGTGGCGCCTCGGCGCGGAGCTCGCGGACTCCCGCGTCTACGACGACCCCGACAACGGCTTCATCGCCACGTCCATCGTGAACACGGTGGAGCCGCTTCAGGCCTATGCCGGCTACGTGTTCGAGGACGTCGGGCGTGAGGGCGCGGAGGTGGACCTGCGCGTCGGCCGGCAGACCATGGACGTGGGCAGCCGACGCCTCGTCGCGCGCAACCGGTTCCGCAACACGATCAACGGCTTCACGGGCGTGAACGCCGTGTGGACGGGCGACGGCGAGGACCGGCTCCAGGCCTTCGCGGTCGTGCCGCAGGCGCGCAAGCCGAGCACGTTCGGCGACCTGCACGACAACCAGCGCGAGCTCGACGACGAGCTCGAGCGCACGCGCTTCTTCGGCGTGCACGGCACGACCGCGGTCGGCGAGCGCAGCACGGCGGAGGGCTACGTCTTCGCCCTCGACGAGCGCGACAGCGGCTCCGTGACCACGCGCGACCGCGACATCTGGACCGTCGGCGGGCGAGTGCTCACGCCGCCGAAGGCCGGCGAGACGAGCTTCGAGTGGGAGTCGGCCGTGCAGTTCGGCGAGTCGCGCTCGGGGGCGGCGGCCACGAACACGACCGACCTCACGCACCGGGCGCACTTCCACCACCTCTCGTTCGGCTACCGGTTCGAGGACGAGACGAAGTCGCACCTCGAGCTGCTCTTCGACTACGCGAGCGGCGACGAGGACCCGACCGACAGCACGAACGGCCGCTTCGACACGCTCTTCGGTGCGCGGCGCTGGGAGTTCGGACCCACGGGGCTCTTCGGGGTCTTCGCGCGCTCGAACCTCGTCTCGCCCGGCGTGCGCTACACGTGCCGCCCGGACGAGCGCACGCAGGTCATGGTCGCCGCGCGGCAGGGCTGGCTCGCCGAGAAGAAGGACGCGTGGACGACGAGCGGCCTGGTCGACCCGGCCGGCGACTCGGGCCGCGATGTCGGGCAGCTCGCGGAGATCCGCGTGCGTCACGACGTCGCCCCCGGCAACTGGCGCCTCGAGTGGGGCTACGCCCGCTTCTTCGCGGGCAGCTTCGTGCGCAACGCGCCGAACAACACGGGCCAGGACGACGCCGACTACGTCTACGCCGCGACGACCTGGAGGTTCTGAGCGACGGTCGACGCGGACGTCCGGGGGCGCGCGGGCGGTAGCATGGGGCGATGCCCGAGCGCGCCGTCCGACCCGCCGCCCCCGACGTGTCCCCGCCCGACGTGGCGCCTCCCGCGTTCGACCCGCGCACCGACGACTGGCGACGCCAGCACGCGCGCGCGGCGACGAGCCTCGACGACGTCGAGGCGCTCTTCCCCGGACGCTTCGACCTCGCCGCGCTCGACCGGCCCGGCATCGAGGCGGCGATCGCGCTCTACGGCATGCGCGCGACGCCGTACTACCTCGACCTCGCGGAGCGCGCCGCCGAGGACGACCCCGTGTGGGCGCTCGCCGTGCCGTCGCCGCGCGAGACGGTGCGCCTCCCGGAGGAGCGCGACGACCCCATCGGCGACGAGGTCGACGGCCTGCACCCGCACCCCGCGCTCACGCGCCGCTACCGCGACCGCGTGCTCCTCTACCCGACGCCCGTCTGCTCGGTGCACTGCCGGCACTGCTTCCGCAAGCGGGTCGTGGGGAACGCCGACTACGCCGTGGACGACGCCGCGCTCGCGGCCGCCGTCGACTGGATCGCGGGCGAGCCCGAGCTCCACGAGGTCATCCTCACCGGCGGCGACCCGCTCACGCTCGGCGACGACAAGCTCCTCGCGCTGCTCGAGCGGCTCGACGCGCTGCCGCACGTGTGGTCGCTGCGGCTGCACACGCGCATGCCCGTCGTGAACCCGTTCCGCGTGACGGAGGCGCTCGCGGCGCGGCTCGGCGCGCTCCGCACGCCGACGCTCGTCGTGACGCACGCCAACCACGCCGTCGAGGTCACGGGCGTCTTCGCGCGCGCGGTGCGGCGGCTGCGCGGCGCGGGCGTCGACGTGCTCAACCAGTCCGTGCTGCTCGCCGGGATCAACGACGAGCCGGACGGGCACCGCGCGCTGCTCTGGGCGCTGCTGCGCGCCGGCGCGCGGCCCTACGCGCTGCACCACGCGGACCTCGTGCCGGGCACGGGCCACCTGCGCACGCACGTCGAGCGCGGCTACGCGCTCATGCGCGCGCTGCGCGGCACGGTGCCGGGCCACGCGCTCCCGCGCTACCTGCTCGACGTCCCGGGCGGCCACGGCAAGGTGCCGCTGGACTACCCGTGGGTGCAGCCCGGCGTGCTCGGCGGGCTTCGCGTCGAGGCGCCGGACGGGACCGTCCACCTCTACGGCGGACCGGCGGCGCGGTTCGAGCGCGGCTGAGCGTCAGCGTCCGGCGCGCGCCGCCGCGAGCTCCTCGTCGAGCATCGCGACGAGCGCGTCGCGACCGAGCGGTCGGTTGCTGCCCGCGTCGAGCTGCGCGACGCGACGCAGCGCCGCGCGGAGGGTGAGCTCGCCCTCCTCGACGCGCGGCACGACCATCGAACGGCGGCGCGGCGCCTCGTCCGTGAGGAACGCGAGGAAGGCCGCGGCGACGTCGTCCGGCGGCTGGTAGCGCTCGCGGTCGTCCGGCTCCGCGAGCAGCTGCGCCATGCGCTCCCCGTACAGCGAGGTCGCCGGGTCGTAGCCGCTCTCCACGAGACGCTCGTGCATGGACTCGCCGATCCGCGAGCGGTAGTTGCCGGGCTCGACGGCGCCCACCGTCACGCCGAACGGCTCGAGCTCCGCGGCGAGCACGTCGGTGAACGCCTCGACCGCGTGCTTGCTCATCGTGTACGGGCCGCCGAAGGGCCATGTCGTGAAGCCCGAGATGCTGCTCGTCGTCGCGACGCGCCCGCCGCTCTCGACGAGCAGCGGCGCGAACGCCTTCGTGACGCGCCACACGCCGGTGACGTTCACGTCCATCTGGAACGCGAGGTCCTCCTCCGTGACCTCGACGAGCGGCGCGACGACCGCGACGCCCGCGTTGTTGATGAGCCCGAAGAGCCCGCGCCCGCCGGCGCGCACCGTCTCGACCGCCGCGTCGACCTCCGCCTGCACCGTGACGTCGAGGCGCACGCCCTGCACGTGGTCGAGCGCGGAGAGCGCCTCGAGGTCCGCGGCCTTGCGCGCGCCGGCGTAGACGAAGAAGCCGTGCGCCGCGAGGTGCTCGGCCGTCGCGCGGCCGATGCCGCTGCTCGCGCCCGTGACGAGGACCGCGGGACGGTCGTCGTCGGGGTCCGGCTCGTCCGCCGCCGCGCCCGGCCCGAGGAGCCCCGCCGTCCCGCACGCCACCGTCAGCCGCCACCACCACGCGCCCATGTCGTCCTCCCGTCGGGTCGGCCCGCCGGCGCTCCCGGCGCGGCCCGGCGCGCGATCATAGGCCCCGGCGCCCCCCCGGCCCGCGGCGCCCCGCCGAGCACCGGAGCGCGGGGTCCGATCGGCGTCTTGTCCCCGCGGACCCCGGCGCGATAGACTCCGCCCCGACTCTGCCCGCGGGTGCAGGAATGAGGGCCCGGCGGGCGGATCGGACCACCCCGAGGACGACGGTCGGGCGGCCTCCCGCGACCCCGAGCAGGACCCGGTGAGCGGTGATCCCCTGCCCCGTCCTCTCCCGACCGTGAGACGACGATGAACACGCTCACCCTCGTGCTGGCGGGCGCGGCCCTCTCGACGGGCCTGGCCTTCCCCAGCGATCCCGCGTCGGACGAGGACGGCCACGGGAGCGCCGCCCTCCCCCCCACGCCCACCCACGTCCGCGCGCCCCACGACGTGGTCCTCGAGGTCACCGAGGACACCTGGCTCAAGGCGCCCGGCGAGGACTGGTTCGAGGCGCAGGCCGAGGCCCAGCCCGGTCGCTTCGAGTACGTCGAGGAGCTCGTCGAGATCGACGGCGACTACGAGGCGGGCTGGCGCGACAACGAGGGCGAGTTCGAGTACCGCTACGACCCCGAGGAGGACGAGCTCGCCTACTGGCAGTTCGTCTCCGCGGAGCAGCTCACGCGCGGTCGCCGCGACTACGTCCAGTTCTGCGCGAGCTGCCACGGCTTCGACGGCGCGGGCTACGGCCGCTCGGCGCAGCACCTGCGCCCGCCGCCGCGCAACTTCACGAAGCCGGCGTTCAAGTTCAGCAAGGTCGCGAGCAGCCAGCTCCCCAGCGACGAGGCGCTCGTGCGGCTCGTCAAGCGCGGCCTGGACGGCACGCCCATGCTGCCCTGGGCGCTCTCCGACGAGCAGCTCGGCGACATCGTCCAGTACGTGAAGTCGCTCTCGCCGCCCGGTCGCGGCTGGCGCGACATCTACGCCGAGGTCGGCCAGATCGTCGAGTCCGGTGACGACCCGTGGGCCGGCCGGAAGGCCGAGGCGCTGGAGCGCGGCGAGGAGGTCTACCACGGCACCGCGCGCTGCCACAGCTGCCACCCCGGCTACGTGACGCCCGCCCGGTTCACCGAGATCACCGGCGGCGAGGTGCGCGAGGACTTCACCTACCCGCTCGCCAAGGCGACCGACAAGTACGACGTCGACGGCCACCCGGTGCTGCTCCTGCCGCCCGACTTCACGTGGCACGACATCCGCTCCGGCACGACGCCGCTCGACCTCTTCGAGACGATCGCGTCGGGCATCGGCGGGACGGCCATGCCGCAGTGGAAGGGCAGCCTGCCGGACGAGGACATCTGGGCCATGGCCCACTACGTCCACGACCTGATCGAGAACTACAAGGACAAGCCCGTCGAGCGCAGCCGGTTCATGTCCGGACTGCGCCGGGGCAACTGACGGGGATGAACGCCTTGCGAAGCCTCTTCTCCTTCCCGACGAAGGCCGTCGCCGCCGTGCTCGCGACGCCCCTCGCCCTGGGCCTGCTCTCCGCGGGCGCGACGGCGCAGGACGTGGCGAAGCGCTGGGGTCCCACCGACCCCGCGTCGACCTTCGGCGAGGACTTCCAGTACCTCTTCTGGCTCATCACCACGCTCGTGAGCGTCAGCTTCGCGATCGTCTGCGTGCTGCTGCTCATCCCCGTGCTGCGCGACCGCGCGAAGCCCGGCAAGAAGGCGCACTACGACCACGGCAGCAGCCTGCACGACAAGCGCTTCACCGCCGTCGTGTCGCTCATCGTGTTCGTGGTGCTCGACGCCTGGGTGCTCGTCGTCGCGATGAAGGACCTGCGCGAGGGCTACTGGAACATCCCCGCGCCCGACGACGAGAAGACCTACAAGGTCGAGGTCCTCGCCCAGCAGTGGGCGTGGAACTTCCGGGCGACCGGCGCGGACGGCGAGTTCGGCACGGCCGACGACATCCTGAGCACGAACACGCTCGTGGTGCCGAAGGACCGGCCCGTCTCGCTGAACCTCACGAGCAAGGACGTCATCCACGCGTTCTTCCTGCCGGACATGCGCGTCAAGCGCGACGCGAACCCGGGCGCGGTGAACATCGCCTGGTTCCAGCCGGTGGTGGACGGAGAGTTCGACATCCTCTGCGCGGAGCTGTGCGGCTACGCGCACTACCAGATGCACGGGAAGCTCCAGGTGCTCGAGAAGGGCGTGTTCGACGAGTGGGAGCAGGAGGCGAGCCGCCTGGCCGTGGCCGCTCACGACGCAGAAGACACCGAGGCCCACTGGGCCTGGGAATGGCAGGAGTAGGCGAATCATGAGTGGCGATCACATCCACCCGGAACCGACGAGCTTCCTGAAGAAGCACGTCTTCTCCGTCGACCACAAGGTCATCGCGAAGCAGTTCCTCTGGTTCGGCCTGATCTGGCTGCTCGTCGGCGGCGTCATGGCCATGATGATCCGCTGGCAGCTCGCGAACCCCGGCTCGCCGGTGCCCGTCATCGGCGGCCTGCTGTTCCCGCGCACGGGCGGCGTCATCGACCCGGCCAGCTACAACATGCTGTTCACGATGCACGGCACGATCATGATCTTCCTCGGGCTCACGCCCGTGCTGATCGGCGCCTTCGGCAACTGGTGCATCCCGCTCATGATCGGCGCCCGGGACATGATCTTCCCGCTGCTGAACATGCTGTCCTTCTGGACGGTGGCGCTCGGCGGCGCGGTCGGCTTCTACTCGCTCTTCGTGCCGCTCGGCGCGACCGAGGCGGGCTGGACCGGCTACCCCACGCTGTCGACGACCGTCGGCACGCAGGGCGACGGCGAGACGCTGTGGGCGGTGGCCGTGTTCCTGATCGGCGCGAGCTCGATCATGGGCGGCATCAACTACATCACGACGATCATCCGGCTGCGCGCGCCGGGCATGAAGTGGTCGGACATGCCGCTCACCGTGTGGGGCCTGTTCTTCACCGCCGTGCTCAACGTGCTGTTCCTGCCGGTCATCGGCTCGGCGATGCTGCTGCTCATCATGGACCGCGTGTTCGGCACGAGCTTCTACGTGCCGGCCAGCATCATGAGCGGCGCGTCCGGCGGCGACCCGATCCTCTACCAGCACCTCTTCTGGATCTTCGGCCACCCCGAGGTCTACATCCTCATCCTGCCCGCCTGGGGCATCGTGGCCGACCTGCTGTCGTTCTTCGCCCGCAAGCCGGCCTTCGGATACAAGGTCACGGTCGGCGCCATGTTCGCGGTGACGGTGCTGTCGGCGGTCGTCTACGGCCACCACATGTTCACCACCGGCATGTACGCGATGCTCGGCGAGAGCTTCATGCTCCTCACCATGATCATCTCGGTGCCGGGCGAGATCCTGTTCTTCAACTGGCTGCACACGATCTGGCGAGGCAGCCTGCGCCTCACGACGAGCATGCTCTTCGCGCTCGGCGTCATCTTCGTGTTCGGCCTGGGCGGCCTGACCGGCCTCTACCTCGCGACCATCAGCACGGACATCTTCCTGCACGACACCTACTTCGTGGTGGGCCACTTCCACCTCACGATGGCGGCGTCGGCGCTGTTCGGCGCGTTCGGCGCGACGTACTTCTTCTTCCCGAAGATGTTCGGCCGGATGATGAGCGAGAAGCTCGGCAAGCTGCACTTCTGGCTGACGATCGTCCCGCTGACCGTCGTGTTCTGCACGATGTTCATCAGCGGCTACGGCGGCATGCCGCGTCGGTACTACGACCACACGTCGGCCGACTACCTCGTGCCGCTGCAGCACCTCAACACGATCACGACGCACTCCGCGTTCCTGCTCGGCGCCGCGCAGCTCATCTTCGCGTGGAACTTCATCCGCAGCCGCTGGTGGGGTCCCAAGGCGAGCGACAACCCGTGGGAGGTCGGCACCCTCGACTGGCAGATGCCCACGCCGGTGCCGCACTACAACTTCAAGGAGATCCCGGTCGTCAAGACGGGTCCCCACGAGTTCAGCCACCCCAAGCTGGGCGACCGCGACTGGATCCCGCAGACCGAGGAGCTGCCGGCCTGACGGCCCGCCCGGACGATGACCACGCTGGCCATGGACACACCGCGGGAGGATCCCCGGTCGCGCGCGAACGCGACGCTCGGGATGATCTTCTTCATCGGCTCGTGGTCGATGGCGTTCGGGACGCTGTTCCTGTCGTTCCTCATCCTGCGGGAGCGCGTCGGCACCTGGCCGCCGCCCGGCATCGTCCTGCCGAGCTTCCCCATGGCGACCGTCGCGACGCTCGTGCTGCTCGGCAGCAGCGTCGCGGTGCACGCCGCGGTGAAGCGCGGGCGCGCGGACGCGGGCGGCTTCGCCGGCCTGTGGGCGCTGGGCACGGTGCTCGGCGTCGCCTTCGCCGCGCTCCAGTCCTGGCTCTGGTTCGACCTGCTCGCCGCGGGCAGCGGCCCCCAGGCGGGCACCTACGAGTCCCTGTTCTTCGGCCTGACGTGGGTGCACGCCGCGCACGTCGTCGTGGCGCTCCTCGCGCTGCTGTGGATCCAGCTCGGGATCCGCACGGGCCGATACGGCGCACACCGCATCTCCACGGTGCAGAACACCGCGATGTTCTGGCACTTCATGGACGTGGTGTGGGTCGTCCTGTATCTCGGTTTCTTCGTCTTCTAGAGGTTCCCACCCGATGAGCACGGCTGACGCCACCGCCGATCAGGTCCTCGAGGACGCGCACGGTCACCACGACGACGGGGTGACCGAGGACGCGCACTTCGGAAAAGCCACGGGCGGCAAGATCGCCATGTGGATGTTCATCGCCCAGGACGGCATGTCCTTCGGCGGTCTGCTCCTGGCCTACGGCCTGCTGAGGATCTTCAGCACGGACTGGCCGGTGCCCGCCGAGATCCTCGGCATCACGCTGACCGCGACGGCGACCTTCATCCTCATCTGCTCGTCGGTCTCGATGGTCATGGCCGTCGAGGCGGCCAAGGAGCAGAACCAGGCGGGCACGGTGCGCTGGCTCATGGTGACCATCCTGGGCGGCCTGTCGTTCCTCGGCATCCAGTACTACGAGTACACGCACCTGGTCGCGGAGGGCATCACCTTCGCCACGAGCACCTGGCACGGGGAGCCCATCAACAACCTCTTCGGCTCGACCTTCTACGCGGTGACGGGCTTCCACGGTCTGCACGTGACGGCCGGCGTGATCTACCTCATGTGCATCCTCAAGGGCGCCATGGCGGGCAAGTACACCAAGGGCGGCATGAGCTACAGCCCGGTCGAGCTCGTCGGGCTCTTCTGGCACTTCGTCGACCTGGTCTGGATCCTGGTCTTCACCTTCATCTACCTGCTCTGATCGGCGACGCGAACATGAGTGCACACGAAGCAGGCGACCACGCCGGACACAAGAAGAGCCACAAGGCCGAGTACATCACCATCTTCCTGGTGCTCGGCATCCTGACCGTCTTCGAGGTCTTCGTGCCGACGGTCTGGTCGGCCGAGTGGAACAAGACCACCAAGATGCTCCTGCTGGTCATCCTCGCGGTGAGCAAGGCCTTGCTCGTCGGCCTCTACTTCATGCACCTGAAGTGGGAGAAGCCGTGGCTCAAGTGGATCGCGCTGCCCAGCGACAACAGGAGCGGTTGCGGCACATCCAGCAGCGTCAGCACCACGAAGGTGAATACCCCGAACGTCGTCGAGATGATCG
>JAUIEF010000119.1 GCA_030428785.1 bacterium | reverse complement strand
TCCGGGCCTCGGGCAGCGCGATCCTCGGTGGTGACGGCGGGAACGGCGGCGCCTGCCTGCTCACGACGGCGGGCGACGGGGGCGACGGCGGGCCCGCCTTCGAGACGAGCGCCGGAACCGTCCGGCTCCGCGACTGCACGGCGACCGGCGGCGCCCCGGGGATGCCCGGGGACGCCTCGGGGCCGAACTGCACGCCCGGCCGGCCCGGCGCCCCGGGCCCGGTCCACACGGGCACGGGCACGCTCGTCACGACGAGCGGCGTGCACCGCGGGCTCGATGCGGCGATGCCGGTCCACGAACTCGAGCCGTTCTCCGTGACCTTCCAGGGAGCGCCGGGCGACCTCGTCGCCGTGGTCTGGAGCGGTGCTGCCGCCGCCGGCGAGGTGTTCGGCGTCACGTGGCCGGCGCTCGTCGCGCTCGCCCCGTCCTTCCAGGTGCTGGTCGTGGGCGTCGCGCCCTCGGGCGGCGCGATCACGACGGTCGTGACCCTCCCCGACCTCGGCCCCGGGGTTGAGTCCGTGCAGCTCTTCTGCCAGTCCCTGGCGCTCGGGGTCGGCGGAGCACTCACCTTCGGCGGGCCGCTCACGCTCGTCGGCCTCGACGCCGACTCCTGACGGAGCCGTTCCCATGCGCTGTGCCGCCTCCCTCCTCGCCGTCCTCGTCGCGACGCCCGGCCTGCTCGCCGACGTCCTCACCGTGGGCCCGGCGGGGGACCACCCCACGATCGCCGCCGCGGTCCTCGCCTCGGCGGACGGGGACACGGTCCTCGTCGACGACGGCGTCTACGGCTCCTTCTCCGCCTCGTTCCGCTCGATCTCGATCGTGGCGGACACGGGCGCGACGGTGGTCGTCCAGGGGCGCTCGACCGTGCACAACCTCCAGCCCGACGACCACGTGCTCGTGTCGGGGCTGACGTTCGAGCAGAGCCTCTCGCTGCCGGCGCTCGACGTGCACGACAACGAGGGCGGCGTGCGCGTCGAGGACTGCACGATCCTCCCGGCCACGACGGGCTTCGCGCCGGTGGTCGTGGAGCGCAGCGCGAACGTCGCGTTCACCGACTGCGTCACCGCGCCCTGGCCCGCCCCGGGCGGCACGCCGACGGGCGACGGCCCGCCGGCCGTGCGCGTCGACGAGGCCGTGCTCGTGCTCCAGGGCTGCTCGATCACCGGAGGACGGGCGGGCTCCACGCTCACCGGTCTCGACGGCGCGACGGGCGGTCCGGCCGTCGAGCTCCGCGAGTCGACGCTGCACGCGTCCGGCTGCGTGCTCGTCGGCGGGCGCGGCGGGCCGGGCGGTCCGTGCAGTCCGGGCGGCGTCGTCGGCGACGGCGGTCGCGGCGGGTTCGCCGTGAGACAGGTGGGCGCGACCGTCGCGGAGTCGCGCAACACGTTCCTCGCCGGAGGCCCCGGGGGAGACCCCGGGAGCGGCGGCGCGGGGGGCTGCGCGCCCGCGGCCGCGGGCCCGGACGGCGCCGCGTCGAACGCGCCCGTCGTCGCGGCCGGCGGCCTCCACCGGGCCTTCGACGTCCCGGTGCCCGTGCGCGAGGGCGAGTCCGTCGTCGTGACGCTGTCCGGTCAGCCCGGCGACCTGGCCGCGGTGCTCTGGAGCCTCGCGCCCGGCTCGGCGACCGCGGCCGGTCTCTCGGGCCGGCTGCTCCTGGACTCGCCGCTCCGGCTCCTCATCGTGGGCCCGGTCCCCGCGTCCGGCGAGCTCGAGATGCCGGTGGTCTTCCCGTCCTTCGTTGGCGAGTCCGCGCGCGTGTTCACGCAGGCGATCGTCCAGACGGCCTCCGGGACGCTGGCGCTCGGCGAGCCGGCGACGCTCGTGATCCTCGACGAGTCGTTCTGACGCGCGGGTCCGCGGAGCGATCCGGGGACGCCCGCCGCGCTACCATGCGCGCCGTGACCCGCCTCCCCGACGAACTCCTGCAGCACCTGCGCGAGCCGCGCCACGTGGGCGCGGCGCCCGGCGGCGAGACGCACCGCGGCGAGGCGCGCAACGCCGCCTGCCGCGACCACCTCGTGCTCTCGCTGCGCGTGGAGGACGGCGTCGTCGCGAGCGCCGGCTTCAAGGCGCACGGCTGCCCCGCGGCCATCGGCACGGGCTCGGCGGCGGCGCAGCTCCTCGCCGGCCTGCCGCACGACGCGTCGCTGCCGGAGGCGGCCCGCGCGCGCTTCGTCGAGCGCTACGGCGAGCCGGCGGCGCTGCACCGCCACGCCCTGGCCCTCGTCGTCGAGGCGCTCGGGTCGGCGGTCATCGGGTAGGCTCGGACGCAGGAGCGGCCCCCCGGGGAGGGGCCGGAACGAGAGGAGGAGCGCCTTGGGAACCCGCCGCCTGTCCGTGCTGCTGTCCGTGGTCCTGCTCGCGCCCTGGGGCGCCGCGCAGGAGGACCTCCCCGAGCTCGGAGAGCGGGACGAGGTCGTCGACGAGATCACCGGCGACGAGGACGTCGTGACGACGGACGTCATCTCGGACGCGCACGTCGACGCGCCGGTCATCGGCCGCCGGTACGTCGTCGAGCCCGGCCGCTCGTCGACCTACCACTTCGACATGCGGAGCGCGGTGTTCGACACGTACCTCGTGCTGCGCGACGCGTCCGGCAAGGTCGTCGCGGAGGACGACGACGGCCTCGTCGCGACGCACTCGCGGATCGTCACCGAGCTCGAGCGCGGGCGCCGATACCTGCTCGACGCGTGCGCCTTGCACGGCGGTCGCGGTGCGTTCCGGCTCTCCATGGGGCGCGGCGAGCCCAAGCCCGGCGAGGGCGTCGAGTGGAGCGAGGAGGAGATCGAGGTCCGCCTGAAGTCCGTGTTCCCGGAGGAGCTCTGGGACAAGGTCGACGTCATCGAGAGCAAGCACTACCTCATCTTCACGGACAGCGGGTCGGGCAAGAAGTTCGGCAAGATCCTCGACAACGAGGTCTACGACGGGTTCCGCGACCTCTTCCCGTTCGACAAGCCCGCGAACATGCGGCGCATGCCGATCTACCTGTTCAACACGCGCGACCGCTACATCGACTTCCTCATGCGCCACCTCGACATGAGCAGGGAGCGGGCGTCGTCGACGGGCGGCATCCAGTACCGCGACTACTACGCGACGTCCTACAGCAGCCCGCGCGCGCCGGTGCACTTCCACGAGTGCGCGCACCAGATCATGAAGAACATCCTGAGGCTGGGCGGCGGCGGCTCGTGGTTCCAGGAGGGCATCGCGGAGTACTACGAGGACAAGGTGCGGAAGTTCAACCGGCGGGCCGAGGCGCGCATGCAGATCCGCACGGAGCAGTCGGCGACGTGGCGGCAGCTCCTCGCCGCGAAGTCCATGCTCTTCAGCGCGGGCGAGAACACGAAGGGCGCCGGCGGGGCGGGCGGCAACTACGGCCAGGCCGCGTCGATCATCCTGTTCCTCAAGGAAGGCCCGTACCGCAAGTCCTTCGACGAGTTCCTGCACGCGATGGGCAAGGTCCCGCGCAGCGACATGGGCGAGATCGAGCGCGTCTTCCAGGAGGTCTACGGCAAGGGCATCGACGAGCTCGAGGCGGAGTGGGTGGAGTACTTCGCGGGGTAGGCCGCGCCTAGTCCTCGCGCACCGCCGCCTGCACGCGCTTCAGGGTCGCGAGCAGCTTCGCGAGCTCACCGAGCGGGATCATGTTCGGGCCGTCGGACTTCGCCTCGTCGGGGCGCGGGTGCGTCTCCGCGAAGAGGCCGTCGGCTCCCGCGGCGACCGCGGCCCGCGCGAGCACCGGCGCCATCGTGCGGTCGCCGCTCGTCGAGCGACCCGCGCCGCCCGGCTGCTGCACGCTGTGCGTCGCGTCGAACACCACCGGCACGCCGAACGACTGCATCTGCGGGATCGCGCGCATGTCGCTCACGAGCGTGTTGTAGCCGAAGCTCACGCCGCGGTCGGTGACGCACACGTCCTCGTTGCCGGTGCTCTTGACCTTCGTGATGCAGTGCTCGATGTCCCAGGGCGCGAGGAACTGGCCCTTCTTGACGTTCACCGCGAGGCCCGAGCGGCCGGCCGCGACGAGCAGGTCCGTCTGCCGGCACAGGAAGGCCGGGATCTGCAGGAGGTCGACCTTGCCGACGGCGAGCTCGCAGTGCGCGGGCTCGTGGACGTCGGTCATGACGGGCACGCCGACCTCGTCGCGGATCGCGCCCAGCAGGTCGAGGCCCTCGCGCACGCCCGGCCCGCGGAAGGCGTCGACGGAGGTGCGGTTCGCCTTGTCGTAGCTGGCCTTGAAGACGAACGGCAGCCCGAGCTCGCCGGTCATCTCCTTGAGCGTGCGCGCGACGTCGAACGGCGAGCGGTCGTCCTCGAGGACGCACGGTCCGGCCATGACGAGCAGCGGGCCGCCGCGGACGAAGTCGAGGGGGCCGATGCGCATGGGGAGGATCCGGGCGGGTAGCGTGGGGCGCGGTGGACGCCGCGTCCCGGGGCGCGCTCGCGGGCCGGGCGGGCCGCGCCGCGCGCGCGGTATCCTACCAAGCCCTCCGAGGGAGCCGGCTTGCCCAGACCGTCCGCCACGACCGCCGCCCGAACGCCGCGCCGCGCCGACCGCTCGCGTGCCGGGGTCTTCGCGATCGTGCGCCCGGGCGGCGCCGGGCTCGTCGTCGCGCTCCTCGCGCTGGCCGCCGCCTGCGCCTCGCCCGCGCCGCCGCCGCCGGACGCGTCGTGGGTCGCGCGCGTCGAGGCGCTCGTCGACGCGTGGCCCGTCGAGCGCTACGCGATCTCCGACCGCGGCCGCCCCGTCGGGCGCATGACGCTGCGGCAGAGCGTCGTCGAGCAGGACGGCGAGGCGGTGTTGCTGCTCGAGGACGTCGCGCGCGTCGCGGACCCCGAGGGCGGCGACGACCCCGTCGACTACGCGTGGACCGCGGCCTGCCGGCTCGACGACCACTTCACGCCGCGCGTCGTCGAGGCGCAGGCGCCGGCGCGCGCCGACACGCCGACCTGGTCGCGCGTCGAGGTGCGCGACGGACGCGCGACGGGCGCGACCTTCGAGAGCGCGGTCGACCTCGCGGTGCCCGCGCGCTTCACGATCCGCCAGGCGCTCATGCGGCTCGTCGCGCTGCTGCCGCGCGAGCTCGGCGCGGAGACGGAGCTCGCCGTCCTCTCGCTGGGCGCGGAGCCGCGCGTCGAGCGCGCGCGCACGGTGCGCTGCACGGGGCTCGAGGAGCTCGTCGTCGGCGGCCGCCGGATGCCGGCCTGGCGCTACGAGTACGCGTCCGCCGAGGGCGGCGCCGCGCGCCGCGTCGCGCTCTGGGTCGCCGAGGACGGGCGCGTCCTGCGCTTCCACGACCCGGCGGGCCTGCAGCTCGAGCTCACGGACGCCTGAGCGCCGGCCGCGGCGACGCGGCGGGCTCGTGACGATCCGCCGCGGCCGACCCCGCGCGCTCGCCGTCCGGGCGGCGAGCCGTCACAATGGCGACCGGGTCGCGACGGGACGCGGCCCCGCCGCGCGGACGGGTCGACCGACCGGCGCGCGACGACGCCTCCGACCGGAGCCCGCCCGATGACGACCTCCACCCGCACCGCCCTCGCCGCCGTCCTGCTCGCCGCCGCGCTGCCCGGCTGCGTGAACCTCTTCTACGCGAGCTGCAACCACACCGCGCTCGTCCCGCAGGAGACCTACGACGTCGACGGTGTCCGCGACGTGCGCATCGAGTCCGGCGCGGGCAGCCTGGACGTGCGCGCGCTGCCCGACCTCCGCGAGGCGCGCGCGAGCGGCGAGGCCTGCGCGTCGCGCCTCGACCTGCTCGACGAGGTGCGTCTCGAGGTGTCGCGCGAGGGATCGACGCTCGTCGTCGCGGCCGTGTACCCGGAGGGCGACGACTTCGCGTGCGGCCTCGACATGGTCGTGGAGCTGCCCGAGGGCCTGCCGCTCGTCGTGCACGACGGCTCGGGGTCGATCACCGTCACCGGGACGGCCGGCGCCGACGTCTCCGACGGCAGCGGCTCCATCGTGCTGCGGGACATCCGCGGGGACGTCCGCGTGCAGGACGGCTCGGGGAGCGTGGACATCGAGCGCGTCGAGGGCGACGTGTGGATCACGGACGGCTCGGGCGGCATCGACGTCGCGCACGTGAGCGGCTCGGTGACCGTGACGGGCGACGGGAGCGGCAGCATCGACGTCACGGACGTCGACCGGGACGTCACGGTCGTCGCGGACGGCTCGGGCAGCATCGACGTGCGCCGCGTGGGCGGCGCGTTCAAGGTCGTGGCCGACGGCTCGGGCGGCATCGACTACGCGGAGGTCGCGGGGCCGGTCTCGGTTCCGCGCTGAGGGGACGCGCCGGGCGACGGCCGGTCCGCCGCGCGCGGTCGGTCACCCGGTCGGGCTCCCGCGCTGAGGGGGCGCCCGCCCGACACGGGATCCGCGCGGGTCCGTCCTTCAACGGGCGCCGTCCGTCCTCGACAATGCGGGGCGCTCCGCCCCGCCCGTCGACCGCTCCATGAAGGCCCTCGTCCTCCTCCCCACCGGTCTCTCCGACCACCCGCTCCCCGAGCTGGACGGCCGTACGCCGCTCGCCGCGGCCGACACGCCGCAGCTCGACGCCGTCGCCCGCGAGGGGCGGCTCGGCACGGTGCGGCCCGTGCCCGAGGGGCTGCCCATCACGAGCGACGCCGCGCTCCTCTCGCTGCTCGGCTACGACCCGCGGCGCGAGACGGCGAGCCGCGCGGGGCTCGAGGCGGCGGCGCTCGGCGTGGAGCTGGGCCCGGACGACTTCGCGCTGCGCATGAACTTCGCGTCGACCTTCCGCGAGCACCTCGTGGACTTCCAGGCGGGGCCCATCCGCACGGAGGAGGCGGCCGTGCTCGTCGACGCGCTCAACGCCGAGCTCGGCAGCGAGCACATGTCGTTCCACGTCGGCATGGGGTACCGCAACCTGCTCGTCGTGCGCGGGCGCGGCCCGCTGGCCGTCGACTGCGTGCCGCCCGCGCGCGCCCAGGGCCTGCCCGTCGAGGACCACGCGCCCGGCGGCCCGGACGGCCCGTTCCTCGAGCACCTCATGGAGGAGGCGGCGCGCATCCTCGGGCGGCACGACGTGAACCGCGTGCGCCTCGACCTCGGCGAGAACCCGGCCGACCGCATCTGGCTGTGGGGCGGCGGCGGGCGGCCCGTGATCGAGCCCTTCGAGCTGCGGACCGGGCGGCGGCTGGGCGTCGTCGGCGCCGTGCCGCTCGTGCGCGGGCTGGGCCTCACAATCGGCGCCACGGTCCCCGACGTGGACGGCGCGACGGGCGACCCCGAGACGCGTTACGAGGCCAAGCTCGAGGCGGCGCTGGCCCTGCTCGAGGACCACGACGTCGTCCTGCTCCACGTGGCCGCGGCGAACGAGGCCTGCCACCAGACGGACGCGCGGCTCAAGCAGCGGGTCCTCGAGGACCTGGACCGGCGCCTCGTGGGCCCGGCGCTCGCCGAGCTCCGCCGCCGGATGGACGTCCGGCTGCTCGTGACGACGGACCACATGACCTCCGCGGTCGTCGGGACGGACGGCGCCGACGCCTTCGTGCCCTTCGCGCTCTGGGGGCCGGGGGTGTCGTCCCACCGCAGCGTGCGGTACACCGAGGAGGACGCCGCCGCGGGCGACCTCGTCGTCGACCCGGGGCACACCCTGCTCGAGCTGCTGCTCAAGCCGCACCCCACCGGCGTCGCGCCGGCGGGGAGCCGGCGGGAGACCGGCGCGAGCGCGTGACGGCGCCGGCGGGGCTGCAGGACGCGGCGCCCGACGACCGACAGCAGAGAACGAGACCGCCCCCGCCGCGCGGCCGGCCGAACGACGCGACACGAGGACGCCCCCGATGAGCACGACCGACGCCAAGCCGCTCGACGAGCACGAGATGGCCTCCCGCTACGAGCCGGGGACCGTCGAGGACGCCATGCGCGCGCGCTGGGACGCCTCCGGGCTCTTCACGCCGAGCGGCGACGGGTCGAAGCCCACGTACACGATCATGATCCCGCCGCCGAACGTGACGGGCGTGCTCCACATGGGCCACGCGCTCAACGGGACGCTGCAGGACATCGTCGCGCGGCACCGGCGCATGTCGGGCTTCGACACGCTCTGGGTGCCCGGCACGGACCACGCGGGCATCGCGACGCAGGCCGTCGTCGAGAAGAAGATCTACGCCGAGCGCAAGCTCACGCGCGAGGACATGGGGCGCGAGGCGTTCCTGAGCGAGATCTGGGACTGGAAGGAGGAGCACGGCAACACGATCCTCGACCAGTTCAAGCGGCTCGGTGCGTCCTGCGACTGGTCGCGCACGGCGTTCACGCTCGACCCGAACATGTCGCACGCGGTGCGCGTCGCCTTCGTGCGGCTCTGGGAGCAGGGGCTCGTCTACCGCGGCGCGCGGCTCGTGAACTGGGACTGCGTGCTGCAGACCGCGGTCTCGGACGACGAGATCGAGTACGTCACGAAGGCCGGCCGGCTCTGGGAGCTCAAGTACCCGGTCGAGGGCGAGGACGGCCGCTTCCTCGTCGTGGCGACGACGCGCCCCGAGACGATGCTCGGCGACACGGGCGTCGCCGTGCACCCGGAGGACCCGCGCTACGCGGACCTCGTCGGGAAGACGTTGCGCCTGCCGCTCATGGACCGCAGCATCCCGGTCGTCGCGGACGACACCGTGGATCGCGAGTACGGCACGGGCGCCGTCAAGGTGACGCCCGGCCACGACCCCGCCGACTACGAGCGCGGCGCGCGCCACAAGCTGCCCATCGTGAACATCCTCGAGAAGGACGGCACGCTCTCCGAGGAGGCCGGCCGCTTCGCGGGGATGCCGCGCGAGGAGGCGCGCAAGGCCGTCGTCAAGGCGATGGAGGAGCTGGGCCTCGTGGGCGAGGTCAAGGACATCGAGCACAACGTGTCCGTGAGCGACCGCAGCAAGAGCGTCATCGAGCCGCTCGTGAGCGAGCAGTGGTTCGTGAAGATGGAGCCGCTCGCGAAGCCGGCCATCGCCGCCGTCAAGGACGGCACGCTCACGTTCAAGCCGAAGCGCTGGGAGCGCGTGTACCTCGACTGGCTCGAGAACGTGCGCGACTGGTGCATCAGCCGCCAGCTCTGGTGGGGGCACCGCATCCCCGTCTGGTACGACGAGGACGGCACGCCCCACGCGTCGACGACGGACGTCGAGATCGGCTCCGCGCACCCGAAGACCGGCAAGCCCATCGTCCGCCAGGACCCGGACGTGCTCGACACCTGGGCGTCGAGCTGGCTCTGGCCCATGGCGACGCTCGGCTGGCCGGACGACACGGCCGACCTGCAGCGGTACTACCCGACGCAGTTCCTGTCGACGGCCAGCGAGATCATCTACCTGTGGGTCGCGCGCATGGTCATGGCCGGCTACGCGTTCATGGACGACCGCGAGGGCGGCGAGCGGTGCCCGTTCAGCACCTGCTACATCCACGCGACCGTGCTCGACGCGCAGGGCCGGCGCATGAGCAAGAGCGCGGGCAACGGCATCGACCCGCTCGACATGATCCAGCAGTACGGCGCCGACGCCGTGCGCTTCAGCCTGGTCATGCTCACGAAGGAGGGCCAGGACACGAAGCTCGCGCCCGAGAAGTTCGAGATGGGCCGGAACTTCGTGAACAAGCTCTGGAACGCATCCCGCTTCGTGCTCGTGAAGGCCGGACGGCTGCCGGCCTTCGACGCGAGCGCCGTCGAGACGCTCGAGGACCGCTGGATCCTCTCGCGGCTGCGCTCGACCATCGAGACCGTCGACGGCCACTACGAGCGCTACGAGTTCAACGACGCGGCGAACGCGCTCTACCGCTTCGTGTGGAACGACTTCTGCGACTGGTACGTCGAGGCCTGCAAGCCGCGCCTCGAGGGCGAGGGTGCCGACTCCGTCGCGCCCGCCGTGCTCGGCCGCGTGCTCGCGGACATCCTCGCGATGCTGCACCCGCTCACGCCCTTCGTGACCGAGGCGGTGTGGGAGCGGCTGCGCGCGGTGAGCGAGACGGCGTTGCCCGAAGTGCTCGCCGGCGCGCCCTTCCCGACGACGGACGGGCTGCCGCACGACGCCGACGCCGAGGCCGCGCTCGACGCGGGACGGCTCGTCGTGAGCAGCGTGCGCAAGCTCCGCCAGCAGAACGACGTCGCCGAGTCGAAGCCCGCGAAGGTCACGGTCGTCGTGCTCGACGGCTCGCGCGGTCCCGCGCTCGCACGGGCGGAGGCCCTCGTGCGCCGGCTCGCGAACCTCGAGGCGTTCACCGCGGGCGCGGACCCGTCACGCCCGGCCGGCGCCGCCGTCGACCTGGCCGGCGAGTCGCCCGCCGCCTTCGAGGTGCTGCTCGACCTCGAGGGGCTCGTGGACAAGGAGGCGCAGAAGGCCGACCTGCAGCGCGCCCTCGGCAAGGTCGAGAAGCAGCTCTCGGGCGTCGAGGGCAAGCTGGGCAACGAGTCCTTCGTCAGCCGCGCGCCCGAGGACATCGTGGCCCGCGAGCGCGCCCGCCGCGACGAGCTCGCCGCGGAGAAGGAGCGCATCGAGGGGCTGCTCGCCGCGCTGGGCTGACCGCTCGCGGCGCACGTCATCCGGCGCGACGACGCGTCGGCTCCGCGGGGGCCAGCCGGCGCGGGTCTGCCGTGCGGACGGACCGCGACCCCGGGCGCTGCGTCTGCTCTCGTGCGCCGGGCGTCGCCCGGCGTCGCGCCTCCTACTGCGCGGCCTTGCCGAGCCCCGGGCCCGCGAGCTTGATCGGCAGGGTGAAGCGCGGGACGCGGCGGGACACGACGTCGAGGGAGAACTCGATCTCCCAGTCCTTGCCGTCGGGGTCGCTCGAGTGGTCGATGCGCGTGAACTCGTCCTCGCGGATGTCGCCGGTGGGGCACCAGCCGACGACCGCGTTGTTCACGTTGTAGAAGAGGAAGACGTCCTTGTCCTGCGGGAAGTCGATGTCGCGCAGGACGTCGCTCACCGCGATGCCGGGCCACGGTGCGACGCCGCCGCTGTCGGAGTCGCCGTTGGGGTTCGGAGCGCCGGCGATCACGACGGGCTCCTCGTCCTCGTCCTTGTCCCGGTTGCGCCGCTCCTCCTTGTGCTTCTTCGACTCGCCCTTGGCCTTGTAGGCCACGACGTAGTCGCCGGGCGGGAGGTTCGGCTCCATCATCGGCTCGCTGCAGGTGAGCAGACCGAGGGTGACGGGCTCGTCGCGCGCCTCCTTGCGCATGCGCGCGAGGCCCGCGCGCCGCTCCGGCTTCGGGTGCGAGAACGCGAGGTAGCGGAAGCCCGAGACGATGCGGCCGTCGCTGCCCTCGAGGTAGGTCGCGCGCTCCTGCGCGAAGACGTCCTCGAAGTCGAGGCTGTCCTCGTTGGTGATGAGCGACGGGAGCAGGCGACGGTAGCCGTGCCGGATGACCTCGACCCCGTCGTGGATCGAGCGCGCGGCGCGGAAGCCGAGCGCGGCGTCGGAGTCGTTCGGGTCGAGGCTCAGGCGGTAGTCGATGCGCGACTGGTCACGCGTCGAGACGAAGCAGCCGCCCTTGGCGACGCGCCGCCGCGAGTCGAACTCGGGCGTGAGCTGGATGACCTCGCGCTTGCTCACCTTGAAGTCGATGGGCTCGAACTTGTCGAAGGGCGAGTACGGCGAGTCGACCCACTCGAACACGTTGCCCGCCATGTTGAGCGCGCCGTACGGGCTCGCGCCCTCCTCGTAGGAGTTCACGCTCACCGGCATCGCCGGCGGCTGGCCGCCGTACTTCACGACCTTGGAGTTCCAGCGCTCGCCCCACGGGTAGTCCCGCGCGTCGTCGCCGCGCGCCGCCCGCGTCCACTCCTCCTCGGTGGGCAGCCGCTTGCCGCACCACGCGAGGAAGTCGTTGATCTCGGGCAGGTTCACGTTGGTGATCGGGAAGTCCTCCTGGCCCTCGGGGATCTTCCCGCCCGGCCACCCGTACTCGACGAGGATCTCCGACGGCGAACGGCCGGTGGCCTCGAGGTAGACCTTCCACTGGAGGTTCGTGACCTCGGTCTCGTCGAGGAAGAACGAGCCGACGACCGCGGTGTGCCGCGGCGTCTCGGCCGCGATGATCGTCATCTCGGCCTGGAAGTTCTGACCGAGGCGCGGGACCTCGTCCGGGTCCGTGCCGATGACGACCTCGCCGCCCGTGACGAGCACCATGCCGTACGGGGGCTCGGGGTTGTCCGGGTCCGTCTTGAGCGTCACCTCCTTGTGGAGGTCGCTGGGCACGGCGGTCCGCGCCTGGTGCTTCACCTGGAAGCTGGCCTGGGACTGGACGGTCGGGCGGCGGCTCTGCGCCTCGACGTTCGGGGAGACGACGAGGCACACGGAAAGGACGGCGACGGCGCGAGCTAGCACGGGGCGCTGGGCTCCTCGGGTGTGGCGCTCGGGGTTGCTGCTCCTGCTCCTCGGGCGTTTCGGGTGCGCTGCGAGGTGCTCGGGGACCCGAACCCTGACGATCGGGACGGTCGGAGACGCGCCGACCGGATCCATGCATGTAGTCTAGCGGCCGCGAGACTGTAACAGAGGCCTCCAGACTGTCAACCTGTGCCGAATTCAGCAGACGCCACACCTCGACGACGCATGGAACCCGCCGAAAGACCGCCTCACGTGGACGAGAAGGGCCGTCTGCGGCTCGAGGTCCCCGAGGACCAGGGCGGCTCGCGGATCGACCGGCTCCTGGGCCGCGCCCTCGCGCCGCACTACTCGCGCTCCTACCTGTCGGCCTTGTTAGGCGAGGGCACGATCACCGTGGACGGGCAGACGGTGCGCAACGCGTTCCGCGTGTCGCCCGGCATGCTCGTCGAGGGTGACCTCGGCACGCCGGCCTCCGGGCTCCCCGAGCCGGAGGAGCAGGAGCTCACGATCCTCCACGAGGACGAGGCGGTCATCCTCGTCGACAAGCCGTCGGGGCTGGTCATCCACCCGGGCAGCGGCGCGTCGAGCGGCACGCTCGTGAACGGCCTGCTCGCGCGGTACCCGGAGCTCGCGGTCGTCGGGCGCGCGGACCGACCGGGCATCGTGCACCGGCTCGACCGCGAGACCACGGGCGTGCTCGTCGTCGCGCGCACGAACGAGGCCGCGAAGTCGCTCGTGAACCAGTTCAAGGCGAAGACCGTGCGCAAGACCTACGCCGCGGTCGTGTGGGGCGTCATGCCCTTCGACAGCGACTGGATCGAGCTGCCGCTCGGCGTGCACCCGCGGCGCCCGCAGCTGCGCGCCGTCGTCGAGGAGGGCGGCCAGCCGTCGTCGACCTACTACGAGGTGCGCGAACGGCTCGGCGTCGCGACGCTGCTCGACGTGTCGCCGCGCACCGGTCGCACGCACCAGATCCGCGTGCACCTCGACCACCTCGGCTTCCCGATCCTGGGCGACCCCGGCTACGGCAAGCACCAGCAGGAGAGCTGGCGGCGCTGGATCGCCGCGCGTCGCGAGGCGGAGCTGCGCGCGCCGTCGCTCGCGCGGCAGGCGCTCCACGCGCGCGTGCTCACGTTCCGGCACCCGACGACGGGCGAGGAGGTGACGTTCGAGTCCCCGCTGCCGGCGGACATCGAGGAGACGGTGGACATCCTGCGCGAGGCCCAGGCGACGACATGACCGACGACGACGCACTCCGCACCTGGAAGACCGAGCGCTTCGAGCCGTCCTTGCCGGACGGCGCCGCGCGCGAGGTGACCACCGGCTCGGGCCTGCCGCTCGAGCCGCTCTACGCGCCGCCCGGCGACACGCCCGGCCTCGGCCTGCCCGGCGGCTTCCCGTTCACGCGCGGGCCGTACCCGTCGATGTACCTCGGGCGCGCGTGGACCATGCGCCAGTACTCGGGCTTCTCCACCGCGGAGGAGACGAACGCGCGCTTCCGCTTCCTGCTCGAGCGCGGGCAGAAGGGGCTGTCCGTCGCCTTCGACCTCCCGACGCAGATGGGGCACGACCCCGACGCGCCGCTCGCCGCCGGCGAGGTCGGCAAGGTGGGCGTGAGCATCGCGAGCCTCGGCGACTTCGAGCGGCTCTTCGAGGGCATCCCGCTGGGCGGGGTGAGCATCTCGATGACCATCAACTCGACGGCGGCCGTGCTGCTCGCGTTCCTCGTCGTCGCGGCCAAGCGGCAGGGCGTCGCGCCCGACGCGCTGCGCGGCACGCTGCAGAACGACCTGCTCAAGGAGTACATCGCGCGCGGCACGTTCCGCTTCCCGCCGCAGCCGTCGCTGCGCCTCGTCACGGACGTCATCGAGTACTGCCACCGCGAGCTGCCGCGCTTCAACCCGATCAGCATCAGCGGGTACCACATGCGCGAGGCGGGCTGCACGGCGCCGCAGGAGCTCGCGTTCACGCTGTCGAACGGCCTGCAGTACGTGCAGTGCGCCGTCGACCGCGGTCTCGACGTCGACGACTTCGCCGGGCAGCTCTCCTTCTTCTTCAACGCGCACAACGACTTCTTCGAGGAGGTCGCGAAGTTCCGCGCGGCGCGCCGCATGTGGGCGACGCTGCTGAAGGAGCGCTTCGGCGCGAAGAAGGACGCGGCCATGCGGCTCCGCTTCCACACGCAGACCGCGGGCTCGACGCTCACGAGCCGGCAGCCGGACGTGAACGTCGTGCGCGTCACGATGCAGGCGCTCGCGGCGGTGCTCGGCGGCACGCAGTCGCTGCACACGAACAGCCGCGACGAGGCGCTCGGGCTGCCCACCCAGGACGCCGCGCTCCTCGCGCTCCGCACGCAGCAGGTCATCGCGGAGGAGAGCGGCGCGACCCACGTCATCGACCCGCTGGGCGGCTCGCCCTTCGTCGAGGCGCTCACGGACCAGGTCGAGGCGGCGGCGCGCGAGCTCATCGCGGAGGTCGACGCGCGGGGCGGCGCCCTCGGCGCGGTCGAGGCGGGGCTCCAGCAGCAGCACATCCACCGCGCGGCCTACGAGCACCAGCGCGCCGTCGAGGACGGCAGCCGGCGCATCGTCGGCGTGAACTGCTACGAGGTCGAGGAGGAGGTGACGCCGCCGATCCTGCGCGTCGACGACGCGCTCGCGGCGAAGCGTACGGACGAGCTGTCCGCGTGGCGCGCCGCCCGCGACGCCGACGCCTGCGAGTCGGCGCTCGCCGCGCTCGCGGACGCCGCCGCCGGCGAGGCGAACCTCATGCCGACGATCGTGGCCGCCGTCGAGGCGGGCGCCACGGTGGGCGAGGTCTGCGGCCGCCTCGAAGGCGTCTTCGGCCGGCACGAGCCCGTCTCCATCTTCTGAGCCGCGGCGCGGGTGCCCGCGGGGGCGTCCGACGCTCGTGCGCGGCCTCCGGACGAACGGTTACGATGTCCGCTTCGCCCCGATGCCCGGGGCGGTCGGCCGCGGCCGGCGGAAAGGTGCCCATCATGGTCAGCCCGGACCCCCTCAGCCCGCTCCGTTGCCCCCGGTGCGAGCGCGCCCTCGAGCACAAGGGGACGCGCAAGTTCCACGACGGCGACGGCTCGAGCGCGTTCCGCGCGCTGGGCGAGCTCTTCGACGAGGAGCACGACAGCTGCGACGTCTACGTCTGCCCGGAGTGCGGGCGCGTCGAGTTCTTCGTGAACGGCATCGGCGACGAGCTGCGTTGATCGCGCGGCGGGCGACCGCGACGCGGCGCGCGCTGCTCGTCGCCGCGCTCGTCGTCGCCTGCAGCGCGGGGGAGTCCGACGGGCCGCCCGCCGACGCGGTCGTCGGAGGGGCGCCCGCGGACGCCCGGCCGGAGGCCGACCCGTCCGGAGAGGAGGAGACGACCGTGCCCCGTGACGTCCTCGCGCTCGACGTGCAGGGCGCCGCGATCCACGGCGTGACCGCGGGCCCCGCGGACGGCCCGCCCGTCCTGCTGCTCCACGGCGCGGCGTTCCACTCCGGCACCTGGGTCGAGCTGGGCACGGTCGAGGCGCTGGGTGCCGCCGGCCTGCGGGTCATCGCCGTCGACCTGCCGGGGTTCGGCGAGAGCACGGCCGGCGACGCGGACCCCGGGACCTTCCTCGCCGCGCTGCTCGACGCCCTGGGTTCGCCGCGGCCGGTCGTCGTCTCGCCGTCCATGAGCGGGCGCTTCAGCTTCCCGCTGCTCGCGTCCGCTCCGGAGCGCGTCGCGGGCTTCGTGCCCGTCGCGCCCGTGGGCATCCCCGAGTGGGCGCCGCGGTTGCCCGACGAGCCCGTGCCGACGCTCGTCGTGTGGGGCGGCGGGGACACGCTGCTGCCCGTGGAGACGGCCGACGCGCTCCTCGGGCGCTGGCCCGACAGCCGGCTGCTCGTCCTGCCCGGCGCGCGCCACCCGGCCTACCTCGACGAGCCGGACACCTTCCACCGCGAGCTCGTCGCCTTCGTGCGCGAGGTCGCCGCGGACTGACGCGGGACCGCGCGCGACACGAGCCCCCGTCCCCGGCGACGCGACCCGCGGCGCGGCGGCGCCGGGACCCCGCGGCCTCAGCGCTCCGGCGACGGCGGGCGCTCGTCCGCGTTCGCGAGCAGCCAGGCCGTCGCGTACACGAGCCGGGCGGTGTTCGCGACCTTCTCGTCGTCCACCTTGTCCGGCGTGTCGCGCCAGGTGTGGTAGTCCTCGTTGTCCGAGATGGGGAGGCCCTCGAAGAAGAAGAGGGCGGGCACGCCCTTCTCGTGGAACGGGAAGTGGTCGCTGCGGCGGAAGAGCTCCTGGCCGCGCCCCGTGACGACCTTCTTCACGCCGGTCTTCACGAGCTTGCGCGCGTCGTCGAGCACGTCCTCGAGCTCGGGGTTCTGGTCGACGCCGAGCACGATGACCTCGCGCGCGTCGCCGCGGCCGACCATGTCCATGTTGATCATGGCCGCCATGCGCTCGACGGGCACGGGCGGGTCGTCGCAGAAGGCGCGGCTGCCGACGAGGCCGTCCTCCTCCGCGGCGAACGCGCAGACGAGCACCGAGCGGCGCGGCGGCGCGACGGCGAGCGCCTCCGCGACCTCGAGCAGCGCGGCGACGCCGGACGCGTTGTCGTCCGCGCCGAACCCGATGCGGCCGCGCCGGTCGACCATGGTCGCGAGCGCGTGCGTCAGCACGATGCCCGGATTGGCCAGCAGGCCGCCCCAATTGCCGGAATGGTGACCGCCATCGCGGGCGTTGATCGAAAGCTTGAACGTCGCAGTGCCGCGGGAGCCGAGAAAAATCGTCGGCCGTTCCGGCACAAGGCGCGGCCCGTCGGAGGCGACCAGCACGTCCGCAGCCA
>JAUIEF010000118.1 GCA_030428785.1 bacterium | reverse complement strand
GGTCGAGCGCGGACCAGCGGTCGGGCAGCCGGTCGAGGACGTCGCGCGCGATCGCCTCGGCCTCCGCGACGCGGCCCGCGCCGTCGAGCAGCGTCGCGAGCTGGAGCGCGCACGCGAGCGCGGGGCGGGCGGCGGGCCCCGGGTCGCGGTCGAAGACGGCCAGGCTCTCGCGGAGCACGGCCTCCGCCGCCGCGAGCTCGCCGCGCGCCGCGAGGCGGCGGGCGTGGTGGTTCCAGTACTCGCGCGCCGCGGGGTCGTCGGGGCCGCGCGCCGCGTCGAACGCGCGGACGGCGCGGGCCTCCAGCGCGAAGCCGCGCGCGTCCTCGTCGGCGCCGAGCGCGCCGAGCGTCCCGGCCAGCGCGATCGTCGCGCGCACGGTGCGTTCGTCGGCGGCGCCGCCGTCGAGGCGGGTCTCCAGGGCGTCGACGAGCTCGTCGAGCGGGCCGCGGACGCCGCCGTCGCGCGCGAGCAGCCGCGCCGCGTCGACGGCGAGGTCGCTGTCGTCGCCGAGGTGCTCGCGGGCGCGTGCGACGACCTCCTCGAGCAGGCGCTCCGCGCGCGCGACGCGGCCGTCCTCGAGCTCGAGCCGCGCCTCGAGGAGCCGCGCTGCGAGCAGCCGCTCGTCGCCCGGGTCGAAGACGCGCGGCGCGTGGCGCAGCAGCCGTCGCAGGTGCTGCGCGGCGCGCTCGCCGTCGCCGCCCAGGAACTCGAACTCCGCGAGGTCCACGAGCGCGGCGAGCGTGCGCGGGTCGTCCTCGCCGTGCACGCGCGCCTGGAGCGAGACGCCCTTCTCGAGCGCCTCGCGCGCGCGGCGTCGCTGACCGGGCACGACCTCGTCGTGCGCGAGGTAGCGCCCGACCATCGCCCAGAGCGCGCCCTCGAGGCCCGCGTCGCCGCGCGCGTAGTGCGGGACGAGCACGTCGGCGCGCCGCATGAGCTCCGGCACGGTCTCCTCGCCGGCCCAGCGGCCGCGCGCGTTGTTCGCGAGCAGGTCCGCCCATGCCGCCTGCGTCGCGCGCTGGTCCTCCGTCTGCCGGACGAGGGCGCGGTTCGCCTCGCGCTGGAGCACCGTCGTCACGAAGGGCGCGAGGAGCAGCATCCCGATCGCCGACGCGACGAGCGGGTGCCGCCGCGCGAGCCGCCGCACCTGGCGCCAGCTCCCCTCCGGGCGCGCGTGTACGGGCTCGCCCGCGAGCACGCGCCGCAGGTCCGCCGCGAGCTCCGCGGCCGACGCGCAGCGCCGCGCGGGGTCCTTCTCGAGCGCGCGGGCGACGACCGTCTCGAGGTCGCCGCGGAGGCGCCGGTCGACGCGACCGAGCGGGGGCGGCACGACCGTGCGCACGACGCGCGCCGCCTCGTCGAGCCCGAGCCCCGAGACGTCGTAGGGCGCGCGGCTCCCGAGGAGGCGGTACGCGACGACGCCCAGCGCGTAGACGTCCGCGCGGGTGTCGAGCGTCTCGGGCCGCGGACCCACCTGCTCCGGCGCCGCGTACGCGAGCGTCCCGACGACCTGCCCGCCCGTGACGAGCGTCGTGCCGTCGCCGTCCGGTCGCGCCATCCGCGCGATGCCGAAGTCGAGCACCTTGGGACGGCCGTCCTCCGTCACGAGGACGTTGTCGGGCTTGAGGTCGCGGTGGATCACGCCGCGGCCGTGCGCGTGCGCGACGGCCTCGCAGACCTCCGCGAGCAGGCGCACGCGCGCATCGAGCGACGGGTCCTCCCGCTCCGCCCACGCGGTGAGCGGCCGGCCGCGCACGAGCTCCATGACGAGGTACGGCGAGGAGCCGCCCGCGTGCTCGTGCCAGCCGGCGTCGTACACGTGCGCGATGCCGGGGTGGTCGAGCGCCGCGAGGACCTCCGCCTCGAACGCGAGCCGCCGGACGAGCCGCTCGTCCGCGACGGCGCCGCGCAGCAGCTTCACCGCGACCTCGCGGCGCGGCGCGTCCTGCTCGGCGCGGAGCACGAGGCCCGTCGCGCCCGCGCCGAGGCGGCCGAGCACGCGGTACGGGCCGACACGCTCGGGGAGCACGTCGAGCGGCACGTCGGCGCGCGCGCAGAGCGCGTCGAGGTCGAGCCCCAGCGCCGGCGCATCGAGCGGCAGGTCGCCGTCGTGGGCGAGCAGCGCGGTCACGCGCGCCGCGAGCTCGTCGTCGCCGGCGCAGGCCTCCCGCACGAAGGCGTCGCGCTCGGTCGCCGGTCGCTCGAGCGCCTCGAGGAACACCGCGCCCGCCCGCGCGTGGAGCGCGGCGTCCGTGCGGGCGCCGCGCGCGGCCGACGACGCGCCGCCGTCCGCCGTCACGTCGGCCTCGCCGTGCCGCGTCACGCCGGTCCGTCCGCGAGCCGTGCGGCGAGCCACGCGCGCGCGACGCGCCAGTCGTTGTCCACCGTGCGCGGCGACACACCGAGCACCTCGGCGACCTCGTCTCCGCCCAGGCCGCCGAAGAAGCGCAGCTCCACGACGCGCGCCTGACGCGGCTGCAGCGTCGCGAGCTCGCCGAGCGCGTCGTCGAGCGCCATGAGGTCGACGGCGCGTGCGCCGTCCTCCGTGACGAGCTCCGCCTCGACGCGTTGCGCGTCGCCGCCGCGCTTCGCCGCGCCGCGCGCCCGGGCGTGGTCCACGAGCACGCGACGGATCGTCGTCGACGCGGCCGCGAGGAAGGCCGAGCGCTCGGGAGGCGGGCCGGCCCGCTGCACGCTCATCCGCAGCCACGCCTCGTGCGCGAGCGCCGTCGGCTGGAGCGTGTGGCCCGCGCGCTCCCGGCTCAGGTGCCGTGCCGCGAGGTCGCGGAGGTCGTCGTAGACCTCGCGGAGCAGCGCGTCGTCGGCGGGCGGTTCGGTGTCGGCGGCCACGGGGGCGTCCGGCGGGCGGCGGTCCTGGGAGCGTCCCGGGGCGGGCGGGTCCCCACGCACGCCCCGACGGAGCGACCGGACGACGCGCCCGGCCGCGCCCGCCACCCTACCGCGTCCCCGCGCCGTCCGGGATCGCGTTGCGCCCGCCGCGCACGCATCGCGCGATGCAGGGACAGCGCCCACTCCACCCCCGGGAGCCCCACGACATGCCGGCGTTCCTCGACCTCGACAGGTTGCTGCGCGGCGAGAGCACGCGCCCCGAGACCCTCCGGGAGGGCCGCGTCGACCTCTCCGCGCCGCGGCTCGTGCTCGCGACGCTCGTCTGCGGCGCGGTCTTCGGCCTGTGCCTCGGGCTCTTCGCCGCGACGGGCGAGACGTCCGACGGCGCGTGGCAGCTCCTGAGCTCCGCGCTCAAGGTGCCGCTGCTCTTCCTGCTCACGCTGCTCGTGACCTTCCCGTCGCTCTACGTCTTCGCGACGCTCGCCGGCAGCCGGCTCACGCTCCTGCCGACGCTGCGTCTGCTCGTCGGCGCCGTCGCGGTGAACGGCGCGGTCCTCGCGAGCTTCGGACCCGTCGTCGCCTTCTTCACGCTCTTCACGACGAGCTACCCGTTCATCGTGCTGCTCGACGTCGCGTTCTTCGTGCTGAGCGGCGCCGTGAGCCTCGGCTTCCTCTCGCGCGCCGTCGGCGTGCTCTTCGGCGACGCGGCGCAGGGCGGCTCGCAGGGCCGCGCGAAGCTCGTGTTCCGGACGTGGCTCCTCATCTACGGCGTCGTCGGCGCGCAGATGGGGTGGCTGCTGCGCCCGTTCGTCGGCAACCCCGCGATGGAGTTCGTGCTCTTCCGGCACCGCCGCGACTCGACGATCTTCGAGGCGCTCGCGAACCTGCTCCGCGACCTCGGCGACGGCTGGCGCTGAGATGGACGACGGCGCACCGGCCGGGAACGCGGGGCGGACGAGGCCCGGGCCGACGACGGCCCGGACACGTGCCCGCGTCGGACGCCTCGTCACCCGTGCCGGCCTCGAGCTCGCCGCGCTGCTCCGCGCGACGGGACCCTACGCCACGCACGACCCGACCGGGTCGCGCGCCGCGACCCGCGGGCTCCCCGCGGGCTCCGCCGCGCCGCCGCCCGTCCCGCAGGCCCGGCTCGCGCTCGTCGTCGCCACCGCCGGCGCGCTCCACGGCGCCGTCATGGGGAGCTTCGCCGGCCCGCTCGGCGCGCTCTACTCCGCCGCCAAGATCCCGCTGCTGCTCGGCCTCGCGCCGCTCGTCTGCGTGCCGAGCTTCCGCGTCGTACACGCGGTCCTGGGTCTCGCCGACGACGAACCCGCCGCGCGCCGCGCCGTCCTCTGCAGCCAGGCCACCCTCGCGCTCACCCTCCTCGCGCTCTCGCCGCTGCTCGTCGTCGCGTACGCCTCGTCGAGCCGATACCACGTCGCCAAGCTCGTGAACGTCGGCGTCTTCGCGCTCGCCGCCCTCGCCGGCCAGCTCACCCTCGCGCGCCACTACCGACCGCTGCTCCGCAAGGACCGTCGCCATCGCCTCGCGCTCGTCGTCTGGCCCACGCTCCATCTCTTCGTCGCGCTCCAGCTCGCCTACGCGCTCCGACCGTTCGTGGGGAATCCGCGGTTTCCCACGGAGTTCCTCCGTTCGGATTGGATGGGCAATGTCTATCTCGATCTCCTCTGGTCCCTCCGCGCCACCCTCGGGTGACGGCGGGCCGTGCTGACGCACGGCCCGCGTGGACGTGCACGCGAACGTGAACGTGCACGGCCCACGTGCACGCGGACGTGAACGTGCACGGCCCCCGTGCACGCGGACGTGAACGTGCACGGCCCCCGTGCACGCGGACGTGAACGTGCACGGCCCCCGTGCACGCGGATGTGTACGTGCGCGACCCTCGTGCACGTGGGCGCTGCCGGTGACGGCCGGCGTGATGGTGCGTGGCGTCCGTGGACTCGTGCGGAGCGTGCGCTCGTGTCTGTCGGTGATGCGATCGGATCACGCACACCCTGTCGTTGCCGTGCACGTCGACATCCGCGGAGACGTGGGGCGACACACGTCCGCGCAGGCCGTGCACGTTCACCTACACGTGCACGGGGGCCGTGCACGTTCACATGCACGTGCACGTGCAGTTGGGCCGTTCCGTCACTTGATGTACCCCCATTGGCGCATCTGCTCGAGGAGCTCGGGGTCGGCCTCCTCCACGGTCTCGGCCTCGCCCACGGCGCGGCGGCGGGCGGCGAGGGCCTCGCGGGCCTGGCGGAGGAGCTCGAGGATCCGCGCCGCGCCGGGGTGGTCCGCCGGGAGCGGGTCGAGCTCGTCCGGATCGGTGCGCCTGTCGTAGACCGTCGTCCGGAGCCGGCCGTCCGGCGAGCGCCGTTCGATGACCGTGAGCGCGTCGGTGCGCAGGGCGTGGAGGACGTCGCCCTCGCGCTCGAGGATCGGGTCGAGGATCGCGCGGGCGATGTGGGGTCGTTGCGGGGGCGGCGGTCCGTCGCCGGTGAGCGCGTCGGCCCAGGAACGGCCGCCCGCGTCGGGGAGGCCGGGGACGTCCGCGAGGTCGAGGATCGTCACCGGGATGTCGCGCTGCCCGGTGAGCTCCGCGACGCGTTGCGCCGGCGGGACGCGCGCGGGCCAGCGGAGGATCCACGGCACGTGGACGAGCTCCTCGAAGAGCCCGTAGTGGTGCTCCTTGAAGCCGTGCTCGAAGAAGCCCTCGCCGTGGTCGGCGGTGACGACGACGAGCGTGTCGTCCGCGAGCCCGAGCGCGTCGAGGTGCGCGAGGACGCGGCCGAACTGCTCGTCGACCCAGGCGATCTCGCCGTCGTAGAGGGCGCGGACGTGCTCGAGGTCCTCGGCGGGCATGTCGCGGTGGACGCGCGGGTTGTGCGGGTAGCGTTCGCCGGTGAGCGTGCCGTCGTAGTCCGGGTCGAAGCGGCGGTCGTGGGGCGCGGGCGGGATGTAGTCGCTGTGGATGTCGTTGTAGTGGAGGAACAGGAAGAACGGTCGCGAGCCGTCGCGCGCGTCGAGGAAATCGACGGCCTCCGAGGAGACGGCCGCGGCGGTGCGCTCGACGAAGTAGTCCTCTGCGCGAGCGCCGGGTTCCGGGTGCGCGCTGCGCGTGATCGCTCCGCGCGGGGTGCCGGCGTGCTCGACGCGCGCCGCCGCGCCGCCGGGCGGCTTCGCCATGGCGTAGGAGCCGAAGCCACGCACGAAGCCGAAGCGCTCGCCGACGAAGGGGTTGGAGTACCAGCCGGCCGTGTCGTAGCCCGCGGCGGCGAAGGCCTCGGCGAGGGTCGGCACGTCGCGGGAGAGGCGGTCGTCGTGCTCCTCGACGCCGTGCACCGCGGGGTGCAGTCCGGTGAAGAGCGTCGCGTGGGTGGGGAGCGTCCAGTTCGCGACGGCGAGGCAGCGCTCGAAGAGCGCGCCGTCGGCGGCGAGCCGGGCGAGGTGCGGCGCCGTCTCGCGTTCGTAGCCGTACGCGTCCAGGTGGTCGGCGCGCAGGGTGTCGAGCGAGACGAGGAGGACGTTGGGGTGCGCGGGCGGCGCGTCGGCGGACGGCTCGCCGCAGGCGGGGAGCGCGGCGGACGCGACGAGCGCGAGGAGCGCGAGGGGTCGTGGGCGCGCGGCGGACGCGGGAAGCGTGGCGAGCGAGGGGCGCGTGGCGGACGCGAGGAGCGCGACCGCGGGTGTTCGGAGGAGGGACGGGGTCTGCGGGAGCGGCACGTCGGAGGCACGGAGGGGGGCGAGGCGCGCGACGAGCGACGTTAGCACGTCGTCGGCTCCAGCCGGCGCGGGCGGACGGTCGATCGGGAGGGGATCGCACCCACCCGGGAGACCCCATGAGACGCCTCCGCACGTCCGTCCTGCTCGCCGTCGTCGGTTGGGCCGTGTTCTCGCTGTGGGGGCTCGGCGGGTCCGGCGGGAGCGCGCACGCCGACACGGACCTCGTCGGGAGCCCGTCGCCGCCGCTCGTCGTGGAGCAGTGGCTGGGCGCCGTGCCGGAGCCGGCGGGGCGCATGGTGCTCGTCGACTTCTGGGCCACGTGGTGTCCGCCGTGCCGCGCGCTCATCCCGGAGCTCAACGCGTGGCAGCGTCGCTTCGGCGACCGGCTGCTCGTCGTGGGCCTCACGAGCGAGCAGCCCGCGGCGGTGCACGCCATGACGAGCCCGGTCATCGAGTACGCGGTGGCCGTCGACACGCAGGGGCGCATGGCGCGCGAGGTGGGCGTGCGCGGCATCCCGCACGTGCTGCTCGTCGACCCGCAGGGCGTCGTGCGGTGGCAGGGGTTCCCGTTCGAGACGGGGCACGAGCTCACGGCCGAGGTCGTCGACGCGCTGCTCGACGAGCACGTGCGCCCCGACTGACGGCGCGCGGCGACTGCACGCGGGGACGACCCGGCATGCGGTGCGCGGGGACGACCCGGCGCACGGGGACGACTCGGCGCACGGTGGCCGGCGACCTCCGCCGCCTGCGTCCTCCGGCTACGCCCTTCGACGCACGAGCGCGCGAGCGTCGCGCGACGATGAGGGGACGTCGCCCGCGGGGCCGCGGGGTCCCGGCGCGACGAGGAGGTCACGCCATGCTCACCACCCGAGAGATCCCCACCGTCCGTCCGACCGCGCGCCGGACGGAGCACCCGGTGTTCACGAACCTGCGTCAGGCGCACGACGACATCCGGCGCGAGCTCGACGTCGTCGACGGCGTCGGCCGGTCGCTGCTCGCGGACCGGCGCTTCCGTCGCGAACACCTGTCCGAGCTGTGCGCCGCGCTCGCGTTCCTCGACGTCGTCATGCCGCTCCACGCGGAGGACGAGGAGACGACGCTCTTCCCCGAGCTGTGCCGGCTCGACCCGCGGGGCGCGCGCGTTCGCGCGGCGTTCGAGCGCGTCCGCGAGGACCACCGCGGACACGGCGTGCTCGAGGAGATGCTCAAGGTCTCGATCCTTCGTCGCGACGCGATCACCGCGGGGAAGATCTGCCTGGAGCTCGCGGACACGTACCGCGAGCACCTGCTCCACGAGGAGGAGACGCTCTTCCCGTGGGCGGAGGAGGTCCTGACGGACCGGGACCTCCTCGACGAGCTCGCGGAGGAGATGGAGCACAGGCTCCGCGACTGCGGTCTCGCCGCCCGACGCCGCGGTCGCTGAGGAGGGAGGCCCCCCGCGGCGCTCGTCGCGGGGGGCTGCTCCGCCGGCGGGGCGGGAGACCGGGGTCGGGGAACGTCGGGACGAGTGCGCGTCGACGCCCGTGCGCGTCACGAGGCGTCCCACGCCGGGGGAATACGGGGCGTAGCAGGCGCCCGGTGTGTCGGATCGACCGGCCGCCGGCCGTCCCCCCGCGTCCCGCGACGCCGGCCCGATCCCGGCGGCGCATCCGGCCCCGCCCCTCCCGCGAACCGCTCGGCATGGAGAGTCCCCGTCTGCACCTCGGTCCGAGCGTCCCCGTCGCGGGAGCGCCCTGCACGTGGATCGAGGTCGTCGAGGGGCCGCGCAGCCTGGGCTTCTGGGTGCCGG
The DNA here is from genome assembly GCA_030428785.1 of bacterium. Lineage (GTDB taxonomy): Bacteria > Planctomycetota > B15-G4 > B15-G4 > B15-G4 > JAUIEF01. The sequence continues at coordinate 8,889 of JAUIEF010000118.1, read as the reverse complement.
ACAGGGTGGCCGAGCGCGTGCGCGACCACGAGCGGCTGTGCGGCTGCGCGCCGGGTCGCGAGGAGGTCGCGTTCCTGGCGGGCCACGCCGTGACGCCGACCGGCGACGACCTGGCGCGCGCGGCCGGCGCCTGATCCGGAACACCTCCGCCGGCACGGGATCGCGCGCCGTGGCTCCGTCGCCCGGCCCGTGACGGCACCGCCTCCGTCGGTCGCGATAGGATCACGCGACCCTCCGGAGGCCCCATGAGAACTCTCGGTCCGCTCCCCGCCGCCCCGCTCGTCCGTCGCGGGTGCCCCCGCCCGCTCGCCGTCCTGATCGCGATCGGGGCGCTCGGTGTCGTGGCGCTCGCGCCCGCGCGGACCGTCCCGCCCGCGGCCGCCGCTCCCGACGAGGGCGCCCTCCACCTCGCGTGCTTCGGCGCGGGGAGCGGGCCGTCCGTCGACGGCGACGTCGTCCGGCTGCTCGATGACGCGGGCACCTTCGGGCAGTCGAACGCGATCGCGTTCGATCGCGCGGCGGAGGGCGCGGCCGCGTCGTGGCGGATCACCGGTCGCGTGCGCGTCGACGAGGGCGGCGACGGCGGCGCGTTCCTGTTGCTCGACACGGACCGCTGGGGCGTGCGCGGTCCGCCGCCGTTCCTGCCGCTCTGGACGCAGCCCGACCTCGAGCGCTGCCTCGCCGTGGGCCTCGACGTGCACGACCCGCCGAACAGCGAGCCCTTCGGTCCGTGGGGCAACTACCAGGCCATGCCGGAGCGCGAGGTCTCGCTGCACTGGGACGGGCGCGAGCTCGTGAAGCGCGTCGCGGCGCAGGAGTTCCGCGGCGCGGAGACGGAGCTCGACGTCCTCGTCGAGCACGTCGTCGGCGGGGCGGAGATCACGGTGCGGCTCGGCGAGGACGTCGTGTACGACCGGTGGTTCGTCGCGGGGATGCACCCGTACGAGGCGCGCCTCGCGGCGGGCGCCGGCACGCGCGACGACGTCGCGACGCGCTTCGACGTCGCGGGGCTCGCGCTCGAGCGCGGGCCGGACGCCGGGCCCGTGCGCCCGCCTGTACGCGTCGAGGTCTTCCACCACGTGCTCACGGACAACTCGACGACGTCCTACGACGCCGAGGTCGACCTCCCGCCCGCGTCCTGGGCGTTCGGCCGCGTGCTCCTCACGCTCGAGATCCACGACGCCGGCAGCTCCTGGGACGAGTGGGACCGCAACGGGCACCTCTACGTGGTCGACGAGGACGGATCGAAGTGGGACATCGTGCCGTTCATCACCTCGTACCGGACGCCGTGCCGCTGGGTCGTCGACGTGACGCCCTTCCGGCCGCTGCTCGCGGGGTCCACGCGCTTCGAGATCCACGCGGGCACGACCTTCTACAAGGACCGCGGCTACGCGATGAGCGTGTCGCTGGACTTCCACCACGGCACGCCCGAGGTCGACGGACGGCCGCACGAGCCCTTCGCGGTCGTCCCGCTGTGGCACCTCACGGCGCGGCACGGCGCGCCGGAGAACCACTTCCGCGACGCGTACCGGCCGGTGGAGGTCGCGATCCCGCCGGAGACGATCGCGGCGCGCGTGCGCACGACGACCACCGGCCACAGCCAGGTCGGCGAGTTCACGCCGTCCGTGCGCGCGATCGTCGTCGACCCGGACGTCGGCGCCGACGGCGAGCCGCTGCGCTTCGAGGACACGCTCTGGAAGACGGACTGCTGGCTCAACCCCAACCGCCCGCAGTTCGGCACGTGGAAGTACAGCCGCGCGGGGTGGGCGCCGGGCGACGTCGTGCGGCCGTGGTGGATCGACCTCTCGTCGCGGATCGTGCCCGGCGCGAAGGCGCGCTTCCTCTACGAGCCGCAGCCGTACGACTTCTCGGACGTGCCCGAGGAGCGGCGCCCGTCGGACGGCGACGTCGCGCAGGCGAGCCACGTCGTGCGGAGCTTCCTGCTGTTGTCGCGCGAGCCGGACGCGCTCGTGCCGGCGCCCGTGCTGCGCGTGACGAACGTGTCCGGCGGGAGCGCCGCCGCCGAGGCGGGCCTCCTCGCGGGCGACTGGCTCGCGACCTACGACGGCGCGCGCGTGGACTCCGTGGCGGACCTCGGCGCGGCGAAGCAGGCGGCGACGGACGCGGGCAAGGAGCGCGTCGTCGTCGGGCTCTTCCGCGGCGACGAGCGGCTCGAGGTCGAGATGGCGTCGGGGCAGATGGGGGTGAACCTCTCCGGTCCGTGAGCGCGGGCGCGGTCAGGGGACCGCCGCGTCCCTCCGCGCCGCGCGCACCGCCTCGAGCATCCCGTGCCCGAAGCGCTCGTCCGGCTCGAGGTGGTGGCCCTCGGTCCACTCGTTGAGCGAGGCGACGAGCACGAGCGGGTCGTCGACGGGCACCGGCGAGCGGAACGCGAGCGCGCGCGCGAGCGCCTCGCGGAAGCGGTCCGGGTGCTCGCCCGTGACGACCGGCGACCACGGGTAGCGGTCGGGCCGCGCGTCCCCGAAGTCGGCGCCGCGCGGCGTCGCGTCCCAGCCCGTCGCGATCGCGGGCATGTACGGCAGCCCGGAGGCCTCCGCGAACCCGGCCCACTCGGTCGCGCGCCTCGCGGCGAGCGTCGCGTAGTCCTGGAGGAACGGGCCGCGCCAGTCGGGCAGGTGCACGTAGTGCGTGACGCTGTCGAAGCCGACCTCGCGCACGAGCGGCAGGGCGCGCGCGTTCGGCTCGATCGCCGCGAGGTGCAGGTCCCGGTGACCGTGGTCGGAGAGCCAGGCGCGCGCCGCGTCGATCGCGCGGGCCGCGTCCGACGGCCCGAGCTCCTCGAGGAAGAAGGTCGAGTCGTAGATCGAGAGGTACGACCGGCCCTCGACCGTGAGGTAGTTGGGGCGCGCGAAGCACGACTCGGCGAGCGTGCGCACGAACGCGACGAAGTCGTCGACGTCGGAGGGCGCGCGGCGCGCCGGGTCGATGACGGGCAGGTCGGCGCGGCGCACGGGGAGCACGCGCCGCGGCATGCGGTTGGCCCACAGGCACGCGAAGGGAGCGGTCCGGCCCTCCTCGCTGCCGAGGAAGCCCTCGTCGAGCCCCGCCTCGAAGACGCGCTTCCCGCGGCACCAGAACACGCCGACGACGAACGCGTCGACGCCGTGGTCGAGCGCGAGCCGCAGACGGCGGCCCACCTGCTCCGGGTCGCGGTCGTCGTAGGGCCCCAGCAGCGGGACGCGCGGCTGCGCGTGCCCGTCGAAGCGCGGGCGGGTGTCGCGCAGCAGCTCCCACTCGGTGAAGCCCGGATGGAAGGACGCGTCGCGCTCGGGGATCGGGTGCCAGCCCGCGTAGACGTAGGCGGCGACCCGCGGCGGGGCGGGCCCGCTCACGCCGTCTTCGCGTTGTCGAGGGCGCCGCGGATCCGTCGCGCGAGCTCGGCGGTGTCGAACGGCTTGCGCAGCAGGTCGATGTCCGCCTCGAGCCCGGCGAGCTGGTTGAGCGCGTTGTTCGTGTAGCCGGACATGAAGAGCACGGTGGGTTGGTGCCCCGCGCGCGCGAGCTCCTGCACGAGCTCGACGCCCGTCATGCGCGGCATGATGACGTCCGTGAGCAGCAGGTCGACGTCGTCCGCGCGCTCGCGGTAGCGCTCGAGCGCCTGCTTGCCGTCGCCGGCGGTGAGCACGGTGTAGCCGCGCGAGCGCAGCGTCTCGACGACGAGCAGCGAGACGTCCGGCTCGTCCTCGACGACGAGGACGGTCTCCGTGCCGCGCAGGTCGTCGGGCTCGAAGCGTTCGGAGGGTGTGTCGTCGGCGACCTCGTCCGAGAGCGGGAGCAGGATGCGCACCGTCGTGCCCTCGTCGAGCGCGCTCTCGAGGTCGACGGCGCCGCCGTACTGGCTCACGATGCCGTAGACCGTCGCGAGGCCCAGGCCCGTGCCCTCGCCGATGGCCTTCGTCGTGAAGAACGGGTCGAACGCGCGCCGCTGCACGTCGGGCGGCATGCCCGTGCCGGAGTCGCCGACCTCGAGCACGGCGTAGCGTCCGGGCTCGAGCGCCGCCGTCGTCGCGAGCGTGCGGTCCGCCGTCTCGAGGACCGACGTCGCGAGGACGAGCTTGCCGCCGCGCGGCATGGCGTCGCGGGCGTTCGCCGCGAGGTTGAGCAGCACCTGCTCGAGCTGGCCGCGGTCCGCGAGCACGCTCACCGACTCGTCGGAGGCGTCCACCTCGAGCTCGACGGTGCCGCCGAGCATCGGCCGCACGAGGGAGGCCGTGCTCGCGACGACCTCGCGCAGGTCGAGCACGCTGCGCAGCATCTGCTGCTTGCGACCGAACGCGAGCAGCTGCTCGACGAGCGCCGCGGCGCGCGTCCCGGCCTTCTTGATGCGGCCGATGTACTCGACGGCCTTCGCGTCGTGCTCGACGCGTCGGCCCAGCAGGTCGGCGTGCCCCAGCACGACGACGAGCAGGTTGTTGAAGTCGTGCGCGATGCCGCCCGCGAGCTTGCCGATGGCCTCCATCTTCTGCGAGTGGCGGAGCTGCTCCTCGAGGGCCTTGCGCTCCGAGATGTCGCGCCACTGCGCGTGGAGGACGCGCCTGCCGGGCTCCTGGATCGCCGTGAGCAGCACCTCGACCGGGAAGACCTCGCCGTCCGAGCGCATGTGGTCCCACTCGAAGCGGTGGCTGCCGTTCTCGAACGCGAGGGCGATCATCGCGTTCGCCTTCTCGAAGGAGTCGCGGCCGTCCGGCTGCCTGGGCGGCGAGATCTCCGACGGGTGCAGGCGCAGCACCGCCTCGCGGCTGGGGGCGCGCAGCATGGCGGCCGCGGCGGGGTTGCAGTCCACGAAGGTGTCGCCCTCGAGGATGAGCATCGCGTCCGTCGAGTGCTCGAAGAGCTCCCGGTAGGCGTCGGCCTCGTCGCGTCGATCGCGTGGCATCGCCCCAGGATTCACCGGAGCGGCCCGGCGCGCAAGCGCCGCGGGCGGCGACGGGCTCCGGCCCGCGTCGACGCGTCGATCGTCAGGCCCGCGCGAGGTCGCGCAGGACGCCGCGGCTCCGCCACCACAGCCACGCCGTCTGGGTGATGCCCGCCACGACGAAGCTGCCCACGGCCCAGTGGATGCCCGGCACGTCCTGTCGTGCGATCCCGACGGAGAGCAGCGCCGCGCTCAGCGCGAAGTAGAGGAGCACGGCCTCGGTGACGGGCCGCGTCGTCCGCGCCTTGACGAGCGCGCCCTGGTACCAGCTCTGCAGCACCGCGTATCCGGGCATGGGGACCGCGATCCCGATCGCGACGGTCGCGAGCACGACGAGCCCCGTCGGCAGGTCGGAGACGCGCGCGAACCACAGGTCGGCGAGCGGCGTCGCGGCGAGCAGCGCGAGCACGGACATCGTCACGAGCATGAGCCGCGTCTGGAACGCTTTCAGCGCCGGCACGCTGCCGGGCTTGCCGACGAGCGACACGACGACCTCGTTGTACGCCATGCCGACGCTGCGCGTGATGAACACGAGGCCGTGCACCGCGGGCCAGGCCGCCACGGACTCGAGCGCGTCGGGCATGCGGTTCATCGCGGCCGCCCCGATGGGCTGGATCATGAGCGTGATGACCGGCGTGCACGCGAGCGGCACGTAGAACGCGAGGAAGCTCCGCACGGTGAGCGGCTCGCCCTCGGGCGGCGCCGGGTACACGCGGTCGCGCAGCACCGGCCGCACGCGCCACCCGATGTACACCGCCTCCGTCACGACGCCCGTCGCGATGGCCGACGCGCCCACGACGATGCCCGGCAGCCCGAGCGCGTAGCCGACGAGCAGCGCCGTGCCGTTCGCGACGAGCCGCACGACCGTCCCGACGCTCACCTCGCGCCCGTGCTCGAAGCGGATGAGCACGCCCTGGTGGAACCGCCGGTACGCGATGGACCACGTCCACGGCGTCATGATCTGCAGCCCGAGCCGCCCGGGCTCGAGGATCTCCTCCGGCGCGTCCATGATGCCCTCGGCGACGACGTCGTAGAGCGGCGTGAACGCGATCGCCGCGTGCACGGCGGTGAGCGCGGCGCTCGCCCACATCATGAAGCGGTACACCTGGCGGTACGCGCGCCCGTGCGAGCAGAGCGCGGTGCTCGCCGCGAGGAGCATGATGATCGGCCCCTCGACCACGAGCGACACGGGGAACACGAGGGAGCCGTAGGCCGCGAGGTGGATCTCCTCGTCCGGGAGCCGCGCGACGACCGCCGTGAGCATGGGCAGCTCGACGGCCATGAGCATCCAGGAGGCGGCCAGCGGCGCCCACAGGCGGACGACCTGCGAGACGGGCATGACGGGCCCGTTCGCGGTCGGAGCGTCGGTTTCGGCGGGGGAGGCCAAGCCGGACATCGTCCCCGCGGGACCGGGCGCGGTCCAGCGGCGTCTGCGGCCGGGCGGCGGACGGGCGCAAGTCGCCGGGGGCCGGGCGCCGATGGGACCTCCATGAGACACCCGGGACCGAAGGCGCGCGGCGCCGCGGGCTTCACGCTCGTCGAACTCTTGATCGTCGTCATCATCCTCGGCGTGCTCGCCGCCGTCGTCATCCCGACGATGGGCGGCGTCACGGACGACACGCGCATCACGGCCTTCGCGACGGAGATGAGCGTCCTGGCCGACGCCGCCGAGCGATACCAGGTCGTCGAGGACAGCTCGCTGCCCGACACGAGCTCCGGCGTCTGGCCGACCGAATGGGACGGCTACATCCGCCAGGACCAGTTCGAGGCGCCGACGCCGCTGGGCGGCGTGTGGGACACCGAGCTCAACAGCTTCGGCGTCGTGTCGGCGGTGGGCGCGCACTTCAACGGCGGCGACGTCCCGGCCGACGCCGACCTCGCCGCCGTCGACCTCATGATGGACGACGGCGACATCACGACGGGCAAGGTCCGCAAGCTCGCGGACGACCGCTTCTACTACGTGCTCGAGGAGTAGCGGCGCACCGCGCGTCGCGGCCCGCGGTGTAGGATCGCGGGCCGCTCCGGCGCCGCGCCGGAGGTCCCCGTCGACCCCGAGCGCGTCCGCGCATGTCCGAGCCCGACCTCCCACGTCGCCTCGGAAGGCTGGGCTGGCTCGTCTTCGGGGCGGCGTTCTTCGTCCGCTTCGTGCACGTCGCGGCGCTGCACCACGCGCCCGTCGGCGACCTCGTCATGGGCGACGGCGCCGTGTACGTCGCGTGGGCGCGGCGGCTCGCGGCCGGCGACTGGCTGGGCGACAGCGTCTTCTACCAGGCGCCGCTCTACCCGTACCTGCTCGGCGTCGTGCAGACGGTGTTCGGGGAGAGCGTCACGGCGGTGCGCGTCGTGCAGTCGGCGCTGGGCTCGCTCGGCTGCGTGCTGATCGCGGGCGCGGGGTGCCGGCTCGTCTCGCGTCGCGCGGGGCTCGTCGCGGGGCTGCTGCTCGCGCTCTATCCGCCGGCCGTGTTCTTCGACGGTCTCGTGCAGAAGGCGGCGCTCGCGAGCGTGCTCGTCTGCCTCGTGCTGCGGCTCGTCGCGGAGCTCGTGCACGCGCCGGGGCGGCTGTCCGCGTTCGGGCTGGGCGCGGCGTCGGGCCTGCTCGCGCTCACGCGGGAGAACGCGCTCGTCGTCGTCGCGGCGCTCGGGCTGTGGCTCGTCGTGCGGTGGCGGCGGCGCGCGGTCGTCCCGCTCCTGCTCACGGTCACGGGGCTCGCGCTCGTGCTGCTGCCCGTGGCGCTCCGCAACCTCGCGGTCGGCGGCGAGCTGCACCTCACGACGTCGCAGTTCGGGCCGAACCTCTACATCGGCAACAACGCGTCGGCGGACGGGACGTACCGGCCGCTCCTCGCGGGGCGCGACAACGCGCTCGTCGAGCAGCAGGACGCGGTGGACCTCGCGCAGGACGCGCTGGGGCGCGAGCTCACGCCCGGCGAGGTGTCGGCCTTCTGGACGGAGCGCGCGCTCGACGACGTCGCCGCGGACCCCGCGCGCTGGGCGACGCTCCTGCTGCGCAAGCTGTCGCTCGCGTTCAACGACGCGGAGGTCGTCGACGCGGAGGACATCGCGACCTACGCCGACTGGTCGCCGGTGCTCGCGGTGCTCCTGCCCGTGCTCGGCATGGGCGTCCTGCTGCCGCTCGCCGTGCTCGGCGTCGTCCTGTGCCGTCGGCGCGCGGCGCTCGCGCCCCTGCTCGTGGTCGTCGCGGCCTACACGTCGACGCTGCTCCTGTTCTACGTGTTCGCGCGCTACCGCTACCCGCTCGTGCCGCCGCTCGTGCTGCTCGCCGCGGCGGGGCTCGACGGGCTCCCGGCGCTGCGGCCCGGGACGCCGGGGCGCGTCGGGCTCCGCTGGGCGGCGGCGCTCGTGCTCGTGCCCGCGGCGGCGTGGTGGAGCCACCGCCCGCTCGTGGACGTCGAGGGCCAGCGCGCGACGATGCTCTACAACCTCGGCGTGAAGCTCGCGGAGCGCGGCGAGCGCCTCGAGGCCGTCGACCTCTACCGCGACGCGCTCGCGCTCTCGCCGGACTACGCGCAGGCGCGCAACAACCTCGGGCAGGTGCTCCTCGCGCTGGGGCGGCACGAGGAGGCGGTCGCGGAGCTCACCGAGGCGGTGCGACGCGAGCCGGCCTACACGCGGGCGTGGGTGAACCTCGGCGCCGCGCACGGGGCGGCCGGCGACGACACGCGCGCGGCCGCGGCCTACGGCGAGGCGCTCGAGCTCGACCCGACGCTCGCGGAGGCGTGGTCGAACCTCGGGCTCGTCTGGCTGCGCACGGACCGGCCGAAGCGCGCGCGCACCTGCCTGCGCCGCGCGGTGTCGCTCGCCCCGGGCATGCTCTCCGCGTGGCTGCCGCTCGCCGCGACCCACGAGCGGCTCGGCGAGTGGGACGAGGCGCTCGAGGCCTACGAGGTCGTGCTGCGGACGGTGCCGGACGACGCCGCGGCGCTCGGCGGTCG
>JAUIEF010000002.1 GCA_030428785.1 bacterium | reverse complement strand
TCAAGACCTGAACCCGGACTTCCCCCGCGTCGTCGACGAGGTCATCGCCCATGTCCGCTAGCCTCGCGAGTCGCCTCGACGACGTCGTCACCGACCTCTGCTGGCGACAGTGGCGCGCCGTCCAGGACGGTGGCGTCCCGCTCGGCGAGAACCCGGTCCGCTCGATGATCGACCCCGAGGGGCTCCTGCTCGCCTCGCTCGCGATGCGCGCGCACGAGCGACGGCTCTCCGACGTCCTCTGCTGGTGGGTTGCGCACGGCGCGAAGCTGCTCAGCGTCCAGCGCATCCGGACACTGCGCGCGATGTTCCCCGAGGCGCGGCTGGCCGGCGGCGTCGAGTGGTTCGCGTCGCGCGCGGTCGAGGCCGACGGGGTCCGCTGGAAGAGCCTCGTCGGGAGCGCGCCGACGGACGAGCCGATCCGCGGCGCCAAGGGTCCCAAGGATCTGCAGCTCCTGCACCCCGCGACGCTGCTGCTGCGGCTGCGGGCCGGCTTCGGCGTGGGCGCCAAGGCCGACGTGCTCGCGTTCCTGATCGGCGCCGCCTCGGCGCAGCGGGAGCGCGAGATCTGGGCGACGGTGAGCGTCATGGCGAGCGCCGTCGGCTACTCGCGCCCGTCGATCGCGCGCGCCGTCACGGAGATGAAGCTCGCGCGCCTCGTCGAGGAGAGCGCGGACCGGCCGCCCGTCTACACCGTCGAGGTCGAGCCCTGGGCGCGCGTGCTCCGGCTGTGGGACCCGTACCACGCGGCCGCGCGCGTCGCCGAGGGCGAGGAGTCGCTCCACGTCCCGCCGTGGCGCTTCTGGACGCAGCTCCTCGCATTCCTCGTCGCGTGTCGCGCCTGGATCGACGCAGCGGACGACGAGCGACGTGCGCCCGTCGTCCTCGCGTCGGAGGCCCGCGACCTGCTCGAGCGCTTCGGTCGCTTCCTCGCGTGGAACGGGATCGCGCTGCCCGACCCGCGGATGCACCCGGGAGAGCGGTTCGGGGTGGTGTTCCGCGCGCTCGTCGAGGACGTCGCGGAGCGGGTCGGGGAGCTCGAGTAGGGCGCGTTCGGAGAGCCGGGCAGCGGGTCCTCGGCCAACGCTTCGAACCCTCTTCCCGCCGCCGACTCGCGGTGATCCGGCTACGCCAAGTCCAAGGCTTTGCACAGCTCCGCGCGTGCGTTCGAATTCCTCACGAGCCGACCCGCGCAGGCGAAGGAGTTCGTCGAATGCGCAGCGCAGAATGCCTGTTCCGCCCGCCGACACCTTCCTCGTCGGATTGACGCAATTCCTGCCCCCACCTATTATCCGGTTCCCCGAAGGGAGGAGGTGTGCGCCGGGCCCCGCACCTCCCGGAATGGTCGGACGCCGTGTTCGTCGCGGTGAACCTCGCACTCGTCGGTCGGAGTCCCCCGCGTCATGCCCGACAATCTCCTGGAACGGATCCAGAAGACGGTCGGGGTCGACGTGTTGCCCGACGTGGCGGGACTCGATCGGCGCAACGACCTGCACGTCGACAAGGTCGCTGCTGCGCTGCACCGGCATTTCCTGGCTTCGGATGACGTCGAGGCCTGGAAGCTGCTCTGCGACCTCACGGAGGAGCGGCTGAGAGGTCTCGCCCGGGAGGTCATTCGAGAGCTCGGGCTCCTCGAGGACCCTGACGAACTGGTCGTACGATTCTTCGAGTCGCTCTTCGTCGACGTGCGTCCACGCGGCGTAGCGACCGAGTCGTTCCTCAAGTCAGCAAGGAATGCGATGAGCGCTGACGCGGAGTCGTGGGTACGCGACATCGCGCTGTCCAGCGCGGACGACCCTGAAAGCCCGGCCGTGTGGGAAGATGGTCATCGGCAAATCCCAGATGCCGATCGCCATCAGCGTGCGACGCGGATCTGTTTCCACCGGCTCGATCAGCCCTACCGTAGGGCGTTGCGAGCGAAGGACGTCGACAACTTGACCCACGAGGAGATCGCGAGTCGGCTGACGCTCACCACCCACGAGGTGGAGGAGCTACTGAGCGAAGCGACGCTCCGACTCACGGAAGCGATCGAACGCGAGCTCGACGGAGGCAGGCCATGACCTCCCACGAGCTCATGATGGAGCGCCTCATCCAGGCAGGCATGACCCGCGGTCGCCGCGAGATGGCGAACCTGTCGTACGGGATGGCGCGGGCGTGCGCCAAGGTCGCTGAAGGTGAGCACGTCGCTCACCTGAGGTTGTTTATCGAGCCGCGCTCCGTGCTTGACCAGCGGGCAGACATGGCGCGCATCTCCAAGCGGCTCGGCGAGAGGTTGGAGATGGAAGTCTTGCCGGCCGCTGATCCTCTGGGAGATCAGGCGGTTCCTGCTGGGCACGCATGCCTGCAGTTCACGGAGTCGCTCGAGGGTTCGACGCCACGAGTTCAGTATGCTCGAGCGACGCTCGCTCGGATCTCTGGTGACGATGCCGGTGCCGCCGACATGCTTCGGCACATGCTGAAGACCCCGCTGTCCCGCAGGAAGTGGAAGCAGGTCCAGGAAGGTCTTCAGCACGCTTTGTTTGGCTGCCAGGACTACGAGTCGATCATCTCGATTGGAAAGCAGTTGATGCAGGACCGCACCCCCAGCCCGTGGGGATGCTTCAACGTTCTCGCCGCATATACCTGGACGGGTATGCGACAGCAGTTTCACGTCGATGCCCCTCGCTTCGCTCAGAGCTTGATCGGCGTTCCGGATCCGGCATTCTGGGTCAGGCTCCTTCAGCGAGAGGCCGATGCTTTCGCTAGGACCCTCGGCCTCGATCCGGCCGATGTCCTTTCGCTGATGCCCGAGCAGCAAGCGCAAGACGGTAGGCGAGAGCTGCCATGACCGCCCGATACAGTCTCATTGTGCAGTGCACGCGCGTCGCTAGCGCCCTCGTGCTCTCGACTCTGGTTCTCGGAGTCGGGGCAAGCGCGTACGCCCGCGGGCCATACACGTTCTCCGGTGGAGTCGGAGGAGGAAGTTCGCTTCCGCCCACCATGCCCCAACCCGCCGCACCTTCCCCGCGCAACGTCGTCGACACGTTCCTCGTCGTGAAGGTCGAGGGGGCGCTTCCGGCCTACACGGTCGTGGTTACCACGCCGGGTGGGTTCAGCTGCGTGGAGTCGACGAACGCGGAAGGCGTCGCGGCGATGTCGGTGCCGTGGGTGGCCGACCTGGAGCTGACGGTCCTCGGCACGGGCGTCGTCGGCCTGCCGGTTCAGGCAGGCCAGGTGCTGACCATCCAGGTGAACTGACGAGTCCAGGGCGACGGGGAGCACCACTTCTCGTGGTCTGACGCGCTCGCGGGCACACGCAAGAACGCGCGAGTGACTCGGGCGGGCCCAGAGACGCAGCGACTCGGGGAATGACAGGAGGACGCATTGAGACTGGATTCGCTCATAATCCGTGACGTCGCCCTACTGCTCGTCTGCTGCCTTGCGCAACCCGCCGGAGCCATCCGCGCCGGTGGTGGAGTGACCGAGTTCAGCGGCGGCGGTGGAGGGTCAGGGTCCATTCCGCCGCTGTCACCTCCAGGAGGCGGCGCGGGTGGAACGGGTCCGCTCTTCGTCAACCTCACCGGCGGCAGCGTGTTCTCGTTCGCGTGCCTACCGACGTTCGTGCATGTCACCTCAGTCGGCCAGGCGTCCGGCCCGTGGTGGGTGCATGTCCGAACGGACACGGGCGTCACGCTCGCGCTCGCACCGACCGATGCGTCGGGAGATGTTTCGTTCCTGCTGCCTGCGTTCCCGGGACTGATGCTCGACGTGCTCGGCTCGGATGCGGAGGACGTGCCGCTGCTGGCGGGGCAGAGCATCACGGTCGTGATCGAGTAGTCGACTCCGAGCGCGCTTGCGCCTGCCGACCGCCTCCGCCCTCAAGCCACCGCGGCAGCGAACGCCGCGAACAGGTCCCCCGGCAGCCGGTGCTTCAGCCGCCAGACCACCTTCATCGGCTGCTCGGACTCGTGGCTCACGTAGGTCGCCGGCCCGAGAAACCAGAAGGCCTTGTCGCTCGTGTCGAGCCGCGCAAAGAGCATGACGCTCGTGCCCATCGCGACGTGGTCCTGGTAGCGACGGCCCGTGGTCGAGTCGGCACGCGTCGCCGACTGGCTCTCCCAGTGGATGAGCTCGCGGCTGATCGCATAGTCGTTGTAGCGAGTCGTCGGTGAGAAGTGCCCCGTCGTCTTGTCGAGCGTGAACGCGAAGAGGTCCGTCTTCGCGTTCTTCGCCCAGTGCACACCCGTCATCCAGGACGCGGTCTTCGCGCCCTCGCCCTCGCCGAACGCCGCGAGGATCTCGACGCGCGTGTACCGGGCGTGCACCTGAAGTGGCACGTCCGGGTGCGTCTCGAGCGGCGCGTGCACGTGGTCCACGCGCGCCTCGAGCAAATGGAAGAGCTCGATGAGCTCGTAAGCCACTTGAGGGTGGTCCCAGAGCAGCCGGATGCCGTCCTCGAGTGACGTGTCCTTCGTGACCGCTTGACCCGTCGCCGACGCGACGAGCATGCGAAGCAGTCGCCGGTCGTGCTCGCGCAGGCCCGCGACCTTCGGCGGTTCGCGTATCCTGAGCAGGCGACGGTAGGTCTCCAGTCGCACGCGATCGTCGACGTGACGCAGCCGCCCGCACGCCCGACGCAGCACCGCCTCGTCGGGGCCCGGCTCGCGCACGCTCAAGCCGGCAGCCTGCCGCAGGTCCGACCAGCCGCGACCCTGCCGATCGTAGAGGCCGTCGAGCTCCAACCCGCTCGCGTCGAGGTACTCGCCGAGCTGCACGTCCCCCTCGGTCTCCGCCGCGAACCGCTGGAGTTCTGCCGCCTTCGCCGCCCACTTGCTCGGTACCGCGTCGCGCAGATTGCTGAGGACGATCTCCGACGCGACGGCGTCGAGCTCCATGTGGCAGCCCGCCGGCAGTAGCGGGAAGCTAGCCTCGACCTGCTCCATGAGGTGCTTGCGTGTCCCGCCGAGCAGCGCGCGCATCCGCCGATCGAACCGGAACTCCTTGCGGTGCTGCCCGACGAAGTCGAGGACCGTGCATGCGGTCTTGCCCGGCGATTTGCGCAACCCGCGCCCGAGCTGCTGGATGAAGAGCGTCGCGCTGTCGGTTGGCCGGAGCAGCAGCAGCGTGTCGACGGTGGGGACGTCGACGCCCTCGTTGAAGAGGTCAACCGAGAACAAGACCCGGACGCGCCCCTCGGCGAGGTCACGCAGCGCCGCCTCGCGCTCGCCGCGTGGCGTATCCCCCCAGACGGCCGTCGCCGGCATGCCGGCCGCGCGGAACACGCGCGCCATGAAGCGTGCGTGCTCGACGCTCACGCAGAAGCCGAGCGCGCGGCACGCTTGCAGGTCCTCGGCGTGGTCGCGGAGCTGATCGAGCACGAAGCGCGCGAGGCCGTCGTCCGCGGTGAGCACGTTCGAGAGACCCTCGACGTCATATCCCCGACCACGTCGCCACGTCACCTGACGCAGGTCGGTGCCGTCGTGGATGCCGTAGTAGAGGAATGGCGTGAGCCGCTGCTGGTCGATGGCGTCCCAAAGCCGCAGCTCCGCGGCGATGCGGTCGTCGAACCAATGGATGACGGGCATCCCGTCGGCACGCTCGGGCGTCGCGGTGAGCCCCAGGAGCTCCTTCGGTTGGAGGTGATCGAGCAGCGCCGTGTAGGTGGGGGCCGCCGCGTGGTGGAACTCGTCGACGATGACGACGTCGAAGTGCGCGGGGTCCAGGTCATCGAGCCGTGCCGCGCTCAGGCTCTGGATCGATGCGAAGACGTGCTCGAACCGGCGCGGGCGTTCGCCCCCGACCCAGCGCTCGCCAAACGCGTGGTCGCGCAGTGCTTGACGGAAGGTCGCGAGGCTCTGGTCGAGGATCTCCTTGCGGTGCGCCACGAAGAGCAGGCGCGCACGAGGCAGCCTCTGTCGGAGCCGCGCGTAGTCGACCGCGGCCATGACCGTCTTGCCGGTGCCGGTCGCGGCGACGAGCAGGTTGCGGTGATGGCCGCTCTGACGCGCGAGCTCGATTTGCTCGAGAAGCCGCTCCTGGAACGGTCGCGGTTCGAGCTCGAGCGGGCTCAGGACGATCTGGACGTCGTCGCGCTCCGCCCTCGCCGTCCGCTCGAGGAACTGTGCCGGGTCGTACGGCTCGAAGTCGGCGTGGTTCCAGTAGCTCTCGAAGACGGCGGAGAACTTCTCGATGACGTCGGGGTTCCGCGCGCCCGACACGCGGACGTTCCACTCCATGCCCGTGACCTGTGCGGACCAGGTGAGGTTCGACGAGCCGATGTACGCCGTGGAGAAGCCTGTCCCGCGATGGAACAGCCACGCCTTGGCGTGCAGTCGCGTTCCGCTCGTGTCGTACGACACTTTGATGTCCGCGCCAAGCTCGCGGAGCTGCTCGAGTGCCGCGGCTTCCGTTGAGTTCGTGTACGTCGTCGTGAGAACGCGGAGCGGGCGGCCAGCGGCGCAGTGTGCGCGCAGGCCCTCGAGCATCTGCCGGATGCCGGTCCTGCGGATGAACGCCATGACGACGTCGATCCGGTCGGCCGAAGAGATCTCCGTGCTCACCTGCGAGCCGATGCGAGGCTCACCGGGCGAGTTCGTGAGCAGCGTCGTGTCGAGCAGCGGGGTGAGTGGCTCGGTGAGCGTCTCGGGTTCGCCGTCGGGCCGCCGCGCGAGGAGCGCGCGGAGCAGCTCGTTCTCGGCGGCGGGCGCGGCGCCGAGCACGTCGAGGCGCCGGCCGTCCCCGAGGTCGCCATGGATGAGCCGCACGAGCTGCCGCGCGAGCTCCATGCCGCGAGCGACGCGCTCCTTGTCCGGCAGCGAAGCAACGACCCTGCGGATGAGGCGCGCGAGGTGGAGCGCGAGGCGATCGGGGGCTTCGGCTGGTGAGAGCGCGCCCCGTTCCGCCATGAGCCGCGCCGCGTCGACCTCACGAAGCCGCGCCTCGAGCTCACGTGTGATGAGCTGCTCGTAGAGTCCCCGTTCCAGGCCGCGCATCGCGGGAGCTTACCAGGGGCGGCTCCCAGGTTGGTCCTGACACTCGCACGGTCAGGCCCGCCGCTAAGGTCAGCTTGCCACCCACTCTCTCGGCGTCAGCTGCCCGACCACCTCCACAGGGTCCAGCAGAAAGCCCTCACCGATTGCGATCGATTCAGACGCGATCAGGTTCGTGTAGAACGTCCGGTCTTCCACGTCGGCGACGGCGTGTCGGAAGCGACGCGCGGTCTCGAGGAACTCCGAGGGCGGTCGGTCCATCCAGCTCTGGGCGGCGAGCATGTTGTAGGCCGCGTCCGGTCTGCGCTCGTTCCATCGCAAGAGCGTCTGCCCCAGCGAAGCGGTCTCCTGGAAGCGGCCGAGTTCGATCAGTAGGGACTGGCGACCCTCTCGGATGACCGCTGCCGTCGTTGCAGCGATTCGTCCCTGCGCCAGTCGCTCCATGCGCTCCGCGGCCTCCTCGACGGCGCCGGAGCTGGCGAGGATGTAGTACCGGAGGTATCGGTCCATGGTGGTCTCGCACCCCAGTCGCGCGATGGCGTCGAGACACGCGAACCCGCGCTCGATCGCCTGCTGCCCCACGGGGTCCACGCGCGGAATCCGTTCGCCGTCGGGGACGAACCCTGTGCCCTCCTCGAGTCGTGCATACTCGTCGTAGAGGGACTGGACCGGGAGCGGGTCGACGAACCAGCGGGTGTGACTCGCGCCGGGACTCCCCGCAAGGAACAGGCAGCGCCGGGCCATCTCGCCCAACTGTCTGGCAATGCGCCTGCGGTACCGTTCGCCTCCTTCAACGCGCTCCAGTGTCCGATTCATCCGGTCCATGGCCTCCACGAGGAGGGCGCTCGACTCCGAGGCCGAGAGGCCGAGGTCGTCCGCCGCGTCGTCCGGCTGGAACCCGCGGGCCTGGAGCGTCAGGAGCGCTCGGCGATCAGGGAGCGAGAGCCGGTGGAAGGCGATGGAGATGGCTCGCTCCCGGATCTCCTCATGCGTGCCTGTGGAGTCTGGAGAGACGGCCACATCGTCCAACTCCGAGAGCGCCATGTCGCGGACGAGCGACTCGGCGTGCCAGGACATCCAGTCAGCGGCGTGGTCCAGGTAGCCGGGGGCCTCCGCGCATGAGGCTGCACCGCCCGAGAAGAGGTGCTCGAACCAGGCGGCGACGAGCTCACGCGGGTCATTCGCGAGGCCGGCGTCGCGGGCAACTCGGGTCGCAATCTGCGAGAGCCGGGACGACGACACGTCCACGAGGAGTTCGTAGGTCGCCAGGTCGCCCGTCGACGCGAGCCGGCGGACGAGGAGCCGGCCGGCCCGCACCACGTGTCGTTCGTCGGTGGGGTCGAGCGCGGTCAGGTCCGGCAGGGCGGTCTCACCGATCAGCCGACGGAGTCGCTCGAGGAGATCGCTGGGCATGGAGCATCTTTCGAGGAGCGGGGCCGAGTCCCCGAGCGAAAGACACGAGGCATCGCCGGGGGATCGACGCAGGTGTGCTGCTGCGCCAGCAGCCGCCGCCGATTCCGCGGGGTCACAGGAAGCCTATGACCGTGTCTCCGGTTGCCACATCTAGGCAGGCGCGAGCGCAGTCCGCCCCCAGCTTCGCGAAGTCCAGCCGCCCGGGCTCCGTCACGCCGGTCGCCTTGACGGAGTGGTAGAAGTTGCTGCCGTCCACGAACAGCACCGCGCGCTGCCGACCGCCGACCACGAGTCCCCCAGGCAAAAAAATACCCCGGCGTGTGGCGAAGCCAGACACCGGGGGAGGTTAGTGGGTGGCGCCCGTGGGCGGTCACCGGTGTCCAGAGATTAGAGCGGACGGGAGAACCGCGCAACCGTTACGCACCGCCGGTCACGGCCTCCGATCACGCCCCGGACCCGCCCCACCCCCCTCACCCCCCCCCGCGCACCCGCTCCAGCAGCTCCCCGAGCAACCGCGCCCCGTCCGCACGCAGGGCGTCGTGCTCGTACTCATTGGTCACCCACACGTCGAGCCCCGGCACGGCGCGCGCGGTGCGCAGCGAGAGCTCGCAGTCGACGTACATGTCCTCGAGGTAGACCGCCGCGGCGCAGGGCACCGTGTTGCGCGCGAGCTGCGACGGATCGTAGAGCGGCGTCCAGTCGTCCTTCTCCGCGAGGAGGTGCGCGGCGTCGCGCAGGGGCGCGAGCTCGCCGATCTCCTCGAACTGCCAGGGCTCGATCATCTCGCCCGTGAAGAACGGGGGCTCGCGGTCGGCGGCCATCTCCGGGTGCTCGGCGCGGAGGCGGTGCGCGGACCAGCGCGTCGCCTCGCCGTTCGCGTAGGCCGCCTCGTGCAGCACAGAGAAGATCGGGTGCGTGTCGTAGGACAGCAGGCCCAGGGACGCGCGCAGGAACGCGTAGCCGAGCTCCGGCCCGTCGGGCCCGTCGACGAACGCGCTCTCCACGAGGTAGTGCACGTGCTCCGCGCCGTCGCTGAACCCGAACTGCAGACCGAGCTGCAGGAAGCGCCGCGACGTGAGGCGGTCGCCGCCGGGCAGCCGCACGTCGCCGGCGTCGAGCGCGCGGCAGATCCGCGTGACGCGCTCGCGGTCCTCGGGGTAGCGCGCGTAGTAGCGCTCGTTGCGGTCGATCACGCGCGGCCACGTGCGGCGGTAGACCTCGTCGATCGACCCGGTCACGGGCGGGATGCCGCCGGTGAACATCCCGCCGGCCAGGCCCTCGGGCCGGAACGAGAGGTAGGTCGCGAGGCAGAAGCCGCCGTAGCTCTGGCCGAGCACCGTCCACGGGCGGTCGCCGCACAGCCGGCGGCGGATCGCCTCCGCGTCCTCCACGATGGAGTCGGCGCGGAAGTGCGTGAGGTGCTCCGCCTGCGCGGCGGCGTCGGGCAGCCGTGCGAGCGTGCGGTGGGTCACCGGCGAGCTGAGCCCCGTGCCGCGCTGGTCGAGCAGCAGCACGCGGAACTCCTCGGTCGCGCGGCGGATCCAGCCGTCGCGCTTGAGCGGCCGCGGCGCGCCGTGCCCCGGACCGCCCTGCAGGAAGACGAGCCACGGCAGGTCGTCGGCGTCCCGGTCCGGCGGCACGACCTCGCGCGCGAAGACCTCGAGCGTGCGCTCGTCGCGACGCGCGTCGTCGTCGCGTGCGTGCACGAGCGGCAGCGTGAACACGTGGTCCTTCACGAGCAGCCCGGAGATGCGGCGGGCGTGGCGGAGCGAGTCGGTCATCGGACGGTGTCCCGGGAGGTGCCGGTCGGACGGCGCGCGCCCCATCGCGCGGTCTGCGCGCCGCGAACGCAAGCGTCTCCCGGAGATCGCGCGGACCGCGGCGCGCGTCGCGGCACGAACGCGAAGCGGCCGGCCCCGACGACGAGCGTCGGGACCGGCCGCGGTTCGTGGCGTCCGTCAGGGCGTGAGCCCCCGCACCGCGTGCGTGAGCGCGACGCCCTCGGGGCTGCCGGCGTCGACGAGGGCCATCTGCGCCCAGAGCTCCGTGGCGGCGGGGATGCCGGCCGGCGTCGTGGCGGAGAGCGTCAGGTCGCCGTCGCCGTCCGAGCCGCCGACCAGGCGGAAGCTCACGAACGGGAACACCGTGAGCGTGCCGCCGTAGAACGCCACCGGCTGGCTCTGGAGCCCCAGGACGAGGTAGACGGGCGCGAAGGGCGCGGCGTCGGTCAGCAACAGCTCGACCGTCGAGCCGGCGGTCAGGTCGCCGGTCCCGCGCAGGAAGGGCTCGCCCGCCGCGCCGGCGAGCGCTTGGCCGTGGATGCTCCAGGGCGTGTCGGCCTGCGACACGACGATCTGCACGAGGCCGGGCGTCGCGTCGTCGACGTCGTACTCGAGACCCGGGACGAGCTCGAGGACTTCGCCGATGCTGCCCGTGAGGGTGCCGGAGTAGCGGACGATCTCGAAGACCTCGCCCTGCATGAGCTGGGCCGCCTCGAGGAACACCTGGGAGCCGGTACCCAGGTCCACGTCCACGGCCTCGAAGGGGGCGAGGTTCTGGGAGCCGTCCACCGGTGTGACGCTGAGGAACAGTCCGGGGCCGAGGACCAGGCTGCCCACCTCCAGGGTGAGGTCCTGCTCGGAGCCGGAACCAATCATGTCGGCGGCGTGCCCGTCGGCGCCGAGCCGCAGGGTCTCCGCCCGGAGCACGCCGGTGCTCAGGTGGAGCCTGCCCGCGGACTGGCTGCCGACCTCGAGCCAACCGGCGTCCAGCTCGCCGCCCTCCAGCGACATCGTGCACGAGTTCGAGCTGCCGACGCCCACGAACAAGGAGTCGACGGTGAGCTCGCCGCCGGCCGGCACCTTGAAGGTGGTGATGCCCGAACCCGACCCGAGGCGGACCGTCCCGGCGACCTGCCCCGGGTCACCGACGGTGACCTGGAAGCCGTTGATCTCGACGTCGTCGTCCGGTCCGGGCACCCCGGCGGGCGACCAGATCGCCGGGTCACTCCAGGAGCCGTGGTTGATGGCGAGCTTGGGGGTCCCGCCGCCGCCGGCCGCGAGCGCGGCGGAATCCAGGCAGGACAGGGCGGCGCCCAGCAGCAGGGCCGAGCGGGTGACGTTCAGGAAGGTCTTCATGGTCGGAACTCTCGATTGGGGGACTGTTCGGTGCCGGCCGGAGGCGGCCGTGGTGGTCGGTCGGAGGAAGAACGGGAACGGGCGGCGAACCCTGCAATCGCTCCGGGGCCGATCTCCGGCAGGACCGCCACGTGGCCGCCGCGGCGACCGTGGCCGCCCGTCCCCGCACTCGGCGGCCGCTCAGCGCGCCGCGGCCCTCGCCCGCTCCAGGATGGCCTCGCGCTCGGGCCGGGTCGGGGCGCCCGGAGGGGTCCCCTCGACGAGCTCCTCCGCGTAGGGCACGGCGCGTGCGGCCCGGCCCTCGTCGATGAGCGCGTGCACGAGCTGCCCCAGGCCGATGACGAAGATCGGGTCGGCCGAGGTGAGCACGCGGCCGGCCTGCACGTCGCGCTCGAGCGCGTCGAGCGATGCGTCGGAGCGCGACTCGTTCACCGCGAACGCCGAGCGGAGCAGCCGGACGCGGAGCGTGCGCGGGTCGTCGTCGCCGAACGCCTCGACGTGGGCGTCGATCACCTCGCCGGTGATCTCGTGGAACCGCTCCCAGCGCCCGAGCGCGGCCAGCGTCTGCACCACCCCCATGTACGGACCGGATGCGCGCGGGTCCGTCGGGCCGCCGGCCCCGCTGTACCCCGCGTACACCGACTCGAAGTGCTCGAGGGCGCGCTCGAACCGCCCGAGCTGCGCGAGCGCGGCGCCCGCGCTCAGCTCGGACTCGAGGGTCGTCGGGTGGTGCGGCCCGAGCTGCTCGCGCTCGATGCGCCAGACGGTCTCGAAGATCTCCGCGGCCTCCGCGATGCGGCCCTGGCCCTTGCGCAGGTTGGCCAGCAGGAAGAGCGCGCGCTGCGTCTCCAGGCTCTCGTCGCCGAGCACCTCGCGCGCTGCGCCCGCCGCGTGCGTCAGCAACCCGTCCGCCTCCGCGGCACGTCCGAGCTTCAGGAGCACGAGTCCCAGGTCGATCTCCAGCGTGAGCACCGCCGGGTGCTCGGGAGGCAGCGTCTCGCGCGCCGCGGCCTGCGCCTCCTCGAGCAGGGCGAGCGCCTCGCCGGGAGCGCCGCGACGACCGGCGGCGGTCGCGAGCAGACGCTGGAGGCGCAGCGCCTCGGGCGATCCGCCGTCGCCGATCGCGGCCCCGCGCACGAGGGCGTCGCGCGCCGCCGCCTCGGCCTCCTCGACGCGCCCCTGGTGCAACAGGAAGTCGGCGAAGGTCGCGAGCAGCCGTCGCGCCGAACCGGGTCCGCGCCCCGAGCGGTCGTACGCGGCGAGGAGGTCCCGTGTCTCCGCCTCGACCTCGGCGGCGAGGCCCGCATCGACCTCCGAGCTCCACAGGAGCGTCTGCAACCGGTCCTGTCGCGCCTGGAGGGTCTCGGCCGCGTGCGGACCGAGCAGCCGCGAGTAGCCCTCGATGCAGCGCTCGAAGAGGGCGCGCGCGTCGTCGTAGCGCGTGCGCTTGGCGAGCATCCGCCCGCGCGCGCTCAGCGCGTCGTAGGTCACGCGGTCGTCCTCGTCGAGGGCGCGCGAGGCCGTCTCGACCGCGAGCTCCGTGAGCCGATCGCCGCGGTCCAGCAGCCCGAGCGCGCCGTACGACACGCCCATGGTCGCGAGCAGGCGCGCGCGGATGCGCGGCTCGGTCTCGAACTCGCGGTCGATGCGACCCTCGGCGACGTCGAGCAGCTCGCGCACGGTGAGGTCGTCGTCGCCCGTGTACGCCGCCGACTTGTCGAAGAGGTCCACGAGGAAGTCCACGACCTCCGCGCTCGTGCGCGCCTCGTCGCGGGCGACCGCGGCGTTCTCCTCCGCGCGGCGCGCCTCCTCGTCGGCGCGTGCGGCGGCGTCGCGGGCGTTGCCGGCCTCGAGGTCCGCGCGCGCCGCGGCGGCCTTGGCGTTGCCGGCCTCGGTGTTCGCGCGCAGCGTCTCGTCCTCCGCGCGGCGCCACTGCACGAACGTCGCGACGAGCCCCGCCACGATCGACACGAGCACGAGCGCGGCGGTGCCGAGCAGCACGCGGTGCCGTCGCGCGAGCTTGCGCAGCTGCTCGGCGCCGCTCCACGGGCGCGCGTCCACCGGCTCGTGCGCGAGGTAGCGTTCGAGGTCGCGCGCGAGCGCGCCGGCGCCGCCGTAGCGACGCGCCGGGTCCTTCTCGAGCGCCATCGAGACGATCGCCTCGAGGTCGCCGCGCAGCTCCTTGCGGATGCGCCCGAGGCGCGTCGGATCGTCCTCGCTGATGCGCCGGGCGGCCTCCCACACGGCCTCCGAACCGAGCTCGTGCGGCATGCGCCCGGTGAGCAGCCGGTAGAGGATCACGCCCAGCGAGTAGACGTCCGTGCGCACGTCGATGCGGTCGACCTCGCCGCGCGCCTGCTCGGGGCTCATCCACGACAGCGAGCCGACGACCTCGCCCGCGAGCGTGCGGCCGGGCGTCGTGTTGCCGTCGTCCATGAGCGGGCGCGCGATGCCGAAGTCGAGGATGCGCGGGCGCCCGTCGGCGGACACGAGCACGTTCGCGGGCTTGAGGTCGCGGTGCACGACGCCCCGCTGGTGCGCGTGCTCGACGCCCTCGCAGAGGCGCTGCACGAGCTCGACGCGCCGCCGGTCGTCGAGCGCGTGCGCGTCGCACCACGTCACGATGTCGGTGCCGTCGACGAGCTCCATGACGAGGTACGGGCCCACGCCGCCGCTGCCGTCGACGCGCGCCTGGAAGACCTTCGCGATGCACGGGTGGTCGAGCTGGCCGAGGATCTCCGCCTCGTACTCGAAGCGACGCAGCGCGGCCGGCGAGGCCGTGAACGAGTTGAGGACCTTGATCGCGACCTCGCGGCGCGGGCGGTCCTGCACGGCGCGGTACACGACGCCCATGCCGCCGCGCCCGAGCACGCCCTCGACGCGGTACTCGCCGATGCGCTCGGGGACCTGCTCGGCCCCGACGACGAGCCGCTCGACGACGCGCGACCCGCTCGCGTCGCCGAGCAGGGAGGTCTCCTCGTCCGCTCCCAGCAGCGTGTCGACGAGCGCGCGACCTTCGTCGGAGAGCCCGGCCGCCTCGAGCTGCGCGCGTTGCTCCTCGGGCGGCAGCTCCGCGATGCGGTGGAAGAGTTCGCGCGCGCGCTGGTACTCGGCGGGGTCCATGGGCATGCGGCGTCGGTCGTGCGGGGGGGAGCGCATGGTAGCGGAGCGGGTGTCGTCGGACGGCGGCGGGCTCGTTCACTCGGGACGCAGGCGGGGCCCGGGGTTGCGACCCCGGTGAGCGAAGAACGAGAATCGACCCGAGACCCTGCAAGGCGAATGCGGGAGGGAGGACGCCGCTCGTGACCGACCCGACTGCCCGCGACCAGGTGACGCGCCACCTCGCGGACCTCGGCGAGGACGGCGCCGGCGCCGAGCAGCGCCTGCTGCCGCTGGTCTACGACGAGCTCCGCGCGCTCGCGGTGAACCTCTTCCGCCAGCAGCAGGGCCACCACACGCTCCAGCCGACGGCGCTCGTGCACGAGGCGTATCTCCGGCTCGTCGGCAGCGACTCCTACGCGGACCGGCAGCACTTCTTCCGCGTCGCGGCCATGGCCATGCGGCAGCTGCTCGTCGACCACGCGCGGGCGCGCCGCGCGGAGAAGCGGGGCGGCGACCGGCAGCGCGTCCTGCTCGAGGAGGCGGGCGACGAGGCGTCGCGCGAGATCGACCTCGTGGCGCTGGACGACGCGCTCACGGAGCTCGCGCGCCTCGACGAGCGGCAGGCGCGCGTCGTGGAGCTGCGGTTCCTCGCCGGCATGTCCGTCCCGGAGACGGCGGAGGCGCTCGGCGTGAGCGAGCGCACCGTCTACCTGGACTGGAAGATGGCGCGCGTCTGGCTCGAGCAGCAGCTCGGGTAGCGGGCCGCGGGCGGTCCGGTCCCGCTCACCCCGTCACGAACCCCGCGTCGATGTCCGCGATCCGCGTCACGCCGGCGAGCCGCATGATGCGCACGAGCTCGGCGTCCAGCAGGTCGAGCGCGTGCTCGACGCCCGGCTGCCCGAAGCCCGCGAGCCCCCAGATGTAGGGCCGGCCGACGCAGACGGCGTCCGCGCCGAGGGCGAGCGCCTTGAAGATGTCGGTGCCGCGCCGGACACCGCTGTCGAGGAGCACGGGCATCGCGCCGTCCACGGCGGCGACGACCTCCGGCAGGCACTCGATGGTCGCGCGGTCGCTCTCCTCCTGCCGACCGCCGTGGTTGCTCACGACGAGGCCGTCCGCGCCGCGCGCCACGGCGAGCTCGGCGTCCTCCGCCGTGACGACGCCCTTGAGCACGACGCGCATGTCGCAGTGGTCGTGCAGCCAGTCGACCATGTCCCACGTCATCGTGGGGTCGAACTCGTTCTCGATCTCGCCGAACCCCTCGTAGTTGCCGAGCGGGAGGTCGCCCATGGCCAGCATGTCCGCGAGCTTCGTGTGCTGGCGCTCGCGGTTGCCGAGCACCGGCGCGTCGACGGTGAGCACGACGACCTCGCAGCCCGCGTCCTCCGCGCGCTGCAGCAGGCCCTGCGTGATGCGGCGGTCCGTCGTCGGGTAGAGCTGGAACCACAGCGGCGACACGCCGGTCCGCGCGACCTCTCCGACGGACCGGTTGGACACCGACGAGAGGATCATGCCGTGGCGGCGCGCGGCGGCGGCGCGCGCGGAGACGACCTCGGCCTCGCGGTGGAAGAGTTGCTGGAAGCCGACCGGGCAGAGGAGGATCGGCGTGCGGTGCGTGACGCCGAAGAGCTCGACCGAGGTGTCGACGCTCGAGACGTCCACGAGCCGGCGCGCGCGGATGCCGATCTCCCGGAACGCCTCGACGTTGCGCGCGACGGTCCGCTCGTCGTCGGCGCCGCCGGCGAGGTAGAGCCAGGCGTCGTGGTCGAGCTTCGCGCGCGCGGCGAGCTCGAGCTGCCCGACGTTCATGGCGTCGGCGGCACGTCGCGGTCCGCTCGGCCCGAGCGCGCAGCCGGGCGCGGCGAGGGCGAGCAGCGAGGACGCGCCGACCCACGTGAGGAAGTCGCGGCGCGCGAGGGCGGCGGCGTCGGACGCTCGGTGTGCCGCGGCGGTCGTGTCGGTGTCGGACGATCGGTCGAGGTGTGTCATGCCGCCGAGACTAGAGGAGGCGAGCGCCCCGGGGAACCGTCACCTGTCGGCGGCGGCCGTGTCGACCGCGCGGAGGACCGCGTCGACGGGCGCGACCCGGCCGCCCTCCACGAGGACCCGCCGCTCGACGGGGGCGTAGGCGTCGTGCTCGACCGTCACCGTGTACTCGCCCGCCGCCAGGTCGCGCACCTCGATGAGCGGCAGCGCCGCCTCGACCGTCCCGGCGCGACGCACGGAGTGCACGCGCGACGACCCGGCGCTCTCGAGCGCGATGCCCAGACCGGCGACGGGCTCGCCGTCCTCGTCGAGCAGCGCGAGGTCCATGCCGCCCAGCGCCGGCACGACGACGCGCCGCTCCACGACCGCGCCGGGCGCCACGAGCACGGGACCCGCGTCGAGCCACGCGCCCGGGCCGGAGGCCAGCCGCAGCCGGAGCCCCTCCCCGAGGTTGAAGCGCGTCCGGCCCTCCTCGTCGGTGCGCTGTTGCCGCAGCCCCGCGCCGGACAGCCCGGACGGGACGTCGCGTCCCGCGGCGAGCTCGTCGGGCACGACCCACACCGTGTAACCGGGCACCGCCCGGCCCGTCGGGTCCTCCACCTTCACCTCGAGCACGGCGGCGCGCGCGAGGTAGAGGTCCGCGACCGGCGGCGCGTGCGTCCCGTCGAAGTCCGCGGCCGGGCTCTCGGCGGGGACGTGGTCCGCCGAGTAGACGCGCAGGCGGTAGCGGCCCGCGTCGGGGAGCTCGACCTCGAAGGTGCCGGGCTCGCCGACCCGCCGCGCGTCCGCCTCGACGTCCTCCCAGGCGAGGCCCTCGGGCCCCGGCCGCTCGGCCTGCAGCCGCGGGTGCACGCGCGCGACCGGCAGCCCCGTGCCCGCGTCGGTGGCGCGCCCCCGCCAGTGGACGAGCGGCTGCAGCTCGAGCACGAGCTCCGTGCCGGGCGCCGTGTCCTCCCACGTCCCGGTCCGGAAGCCCGTGGCCTGCGCCGACACCGTCACGGTCCCCGAGCCCGGCAGGGCCGCCGGGCCGAGGACGAAGCGCCCGTCGCGATCGGCGGTGGTGAAGCGCGTCGCATCGGCGGCGACCGTCGCCCCGGCGACGGGCGCGCCGTGGCCGTCGACGACGACGCCCTCGAAGAACGCGCCCGTCTGCATGTCGAGCACGACCGCGTCGTCGGTCGGCCACGCGGTCGGGTCGATCACGGCCGGCAGCGACTGCAGTCCGTCGTGCCTCGCCTGCAGCCAGACGGTGTCCGAGCCCGGACCGGCGAGCGGGTGGACCAGCCGGGCCGTGCCCGCGTCGTCCGTCACCGAGGTCGTCGGCGGCGACGCGTCCGAGACGGCGAGCACGTGCGCCCCCGCGCACGGACCGTCCGCGCCCTGGACGAGCACGTCGACGGCGAAGGCCTCGACGAGCTCGAGCTCCTGGGGGGTGCGCAGCGCCGCGGTGTCCAGGCGCCGTCGGGCATGGCGACCGTCCGCGTCCCGCGCGACGACCTCGAGGCGCGTGGCGAGGTCGCACGCGCCGGTCGCCAGCGCGAACGCGCCGCTCTCGTCCGTCGTCGTGGCGGCGAGGACCTCGCGGTCGCCGAGCAGCGTGACCCGCGCGCCGGCGACGGGCGTCTTCCCGTCCTCGGCCGCGTCGTCCGCGACGACGACCGTGCCCGTCAGGTCGTCCGCGGGCACGAGGCCCAGCACGAGGTCCTCGTCGAAGTCCGGCGAGGTCGTGAAGTAGCGGTCGCCGGTCGACGTCATGTAGCCGTCCGCCTCCACGATCACGCGGAAGCCGCGCGACGGCATGCCGGTGAGCAGGTACCGGCCCTCGTCGTCGGTCGTGGCGACCAGGTCCTCGACCGGGGTCCGGCCGGCGAGCGGGTCGGGCTCGCCCGCGGGCCGCGACTCGGTGATCAGGCGCACCGTGACGCGCGCGTCCGGCACCGGCTCCCCGCTGCGGGTGTCGACCACCCGGCCGCCCAGCTCGCGGCCCGGCGGCAGCTCGAGCAGCGCCGGCCCCCAGTCGGCGGCGAGCGGTTCGGTGATGACGACGTCGAGCCCGGGCGAGAAGCCGGTGAGCACCACGAGCTCGTCGTGCACCGGCCCCAGGCGGAACTCGCCGTTCGCGTCGGCGTGCGTGGAGAGCTGGTCGTTGCGGGAGTGGGCACCGACGCGCGCGTGCGGGACCGGCGCGCCCGTCGCCTGCTCGACGACGGAGCCGGTGATCGTCCGCGGCTCGGGCAGCACGACCTCGAGGTCGGCGCCGACCGCGACGGGGTACACGCGGCGCCGCGGCCACGACCGGCCGCCGGCCTGGAGCACGTGCGCGGCGCCCGCGCGCGCGCCGAGCGAGAAGCGGCCGTCCGCGTCGGAGACGGTGCGGTCGACGACGTCGTGGACGGCGTCGCGGGGACGGGCGCCCATCCACGCGTCGCGGCTCGCGAGGAGGTCGACGGGCTCGTCGGCGACGGGTGCGCCGGTGGCGCTCACGAGACGCCCCGTGACGCGTCCGGAGGTGGGCGACCGCGCGTCGGACGTCGTCTCGTCGTCGGGCACCTCGGGCGCCGGCGTCGGCGCGGGCGTGAGCGCCGTCGGCTCCGCGGTCGCCGTCGCGTCCGGCGCGCCCGGCGCCGCGGGGAGTCCGTCGACCGGCGTGTCCCGTCCTTCCCCGGCGACCGCGGCGCCCTCCGGCGGCGCGTCCGGTCCCGGATCGATCAGGAGCAGCGTGCCGCAGAGCACGACCACGAGGACCGCGAGACCGACGAGTCCCTGGCGGGCTGTCATGGGCGCGTCCTCCGTGGCCGGGTCGGGCGCCCGCGTCGGGCGGGCCGGACGGGCTGCACGCTAGCACGCGGACGCGACGCGGTGGCCGTCCGCGGGTCGAGTAGGCTGCGTCGCCATGACGACGGGCACTCCGACCCCCACGACGCCGCCGGACGAGCGCCGGCTCGACCGCGCGCTCACCGTGGTGCCGGCCACGGCGGTGATCCTGGCCAACATCATCGGCACGGGCGTCTTCGTGAAGGCGCGCGTCATGACGGTGAACGTCGGCACGCCGGCGACGGTGCTGGCCGTCTGGCTGTGCGCCGGGCTGCTCACGCTGACGGGCGCGCTCGTCTACGCCGAGCTGGGCACGATGATGCCGCGCTCCGGCGGGGCGTTCCACTTCATCGGCGCGGCCTTCGGTCGGCGCTGGGCCTACCTCTACGGGTGGACGTACGGCGTGGCGCTGGGCGCGTCGGTCGCCGCGGTGGCGATCCTGTTCGTCACCTTCCTCAACGACCTGACGGGCGCGGCGCTCCCCGACCGGGCGCTGACGGTCCTGCCGCTGGTGACGATCGTCGTCGCCACCGCGCTCAACCTGGGCACGGTGCGGTCGACGGGCCGCATCGCGACGGCGCTCACGGCCGTCAAGGTGGCGATCGTCCTCGGCATCGGCGTCGGCGCGTTCGTGCTGCACGACGGCTCGTGGGCGCACCTCTCGCAGAGCGGCGCGGGCGGGCTGGGCGAGGGCGTCCCGGAGAGCGCCCGCGGCGGGTTCGCCGGCTTCGGCGCGGCGATGCTCGGCGCGCTCTGGAGCTACAACGGCTGGGCGATCGTCACGTCGCTCGGCGGCGAGGTGAAGGACCCGGCCCGCACGCTGCCGCGCACGCTGGTCGGCGGCACGCTGATCGTCATCGCGCTCTACATGCTGGTCAACGCGGCGTACTTCTACGTGCTGACGCCGCTCGAGATCGCGGACCTGCCGGAGAGCCGCTCGGTGGCGAACGCGACGGTCCTGCGCTTCGCCGGGAGCGCGGCGGCCGCGGCGATGTCCGCGGGGCTCGTGATCTCGGCGTACGGGACGCTGCACACGACGCTGCTCGTCGGGTCGCGCGTGCCGTACGCGCTCGCGCGGAAGGGGCTGCTGCCGGCGGGGCTCGGGCGGCTCTCGGCCCGCAGCGTGCCGGCCTGGTCGGTGCTGGTGATCGGCGGGTGGGGGTTGGTCCTCGCGCTCACCGGGACGTTCGACATCCTGACGGACATCTACATCTTCATGCTGTGGATCTTCTACGGGCTCACGGGCCTGGCCGTGTTCGTGCTCCGCCGGCGGATGCCCGACGCCGAGCGGCCGGTCCGCACCTGGGGCTACCCGGTCGTGCCGGCGCTGTTCCTGCTCGTCACGCTCTTCCTGCTGGTGAACACCTTCCTCGCGACGCCCGCGCGCGCGTTGTGGGGCGTCGTGCTCGTCGTCACCGGGCTGCCGGTGTACGCGTACTACGCGCGCCGCCTCGGGCCCGACGACCCGGCCGACTGGTTGGGGGCCGAGTAGGGCGTCGCCCCGCGTCCTGCCGCGGCGGCCCCGCCGGGGGGCACCCCGTCGCCTCAGTCCGGCGCCGGGTCCGGCACCGCCGGCGGCACGTCCTCGACCGACGCGCCGCCGCCGGGCGGCGCCGTCGCCAGGCACAGATAGAGGAAGGGCAGCCCGACGAGCGCCGCGCCCGCCATGACGCCGAAGAGCACGCCGTAGCCCTGCTCGCTCAGCGCGTCGACCACGCCCGCGCCGCCGACGCGCGCGAAGTTCGTCGCCGCCATGAAGAGCGTGAACTGCGTGCCGGCGACGACGGCGGTGCAGAGGCGCATGAAGAGCGAGAAGCCCGCGACGGTCTGCGCCGACGTGAGGAAGTTGATCGTCACGAGGTAGAAGAGGACGTAGTCGCTGTTCGCGCGCAGGTCGGGCGACAGGCTCATGGACGCGCAGAGCGTCACGACGAGCAGCGCGGTGATCGTGACGAGCCTGCCGACGCCGAGGCGGTCGACGAGGAAGCCGCCGACGAGCGCGCCGAGGACGCCGGCGCCCGCGCCGATGCCGCCGTCGACCTGGCTGTACTTCTCCTGCGTCCAGCCGACCTCCTGCGTGCAGAAGATCGGGTGGATGGTGACGAGGATGCCGATGGTGAGGAAGCTCGCGGCGCCGTAGAGCAGGCCGAGGATCGGCGCCTTCGCGAGGAACGCGCGCAGCAGGCTCTTGAGCAGGACCGGCAGGCCCTCGGACGGCGGCGGCGCGTCGTCGCCCGTCGCGTCGCCGCGGCCCCACGGCAGGAGGCGGTCGCCCTCGCGCTCCTTGAACATGAGCGGGAAGAGCGCGATGACGAGCAGCACGCTCGCCTGGAGCACGAACGCGGCCTGGATGCCGAACCGGCCGAGCACCGTGCCCATGCCGGCGCCGCCGATCGCGATGCCGAGGTAGCTGCTGCCCCACATGAGGCCGTTGACGCGTCCGCGTTCGTCGGGGTGCAGCACGTCGATCGCGAGCGCGTCGGACGCGACGTCCTGCAGCGACACGAAGCAGTTGTGCACGAACACCATCCACGCGAGGAGCCGCACGTCGTCCGCGATGTCGCCCTGGAGGATCATCGCGAGCAGCGTGAGGCCCGCGCAGAGCTGGGCGACGAGCACCCACGGCCGGCGGCGGCCCATCGGCCGGAACGTCCAGCGGTCGATGACGACGCCCCAGACGAACTTGAAGGACCACGGGAGCGTCGCGAGGCTGATGATGCCCGCCGTGTCGTCGAGGCTCAGCCCGCGCTCGCCGAGGTACGCGAGCAGCGTGACCGTCACGAACCCCCACGGCATGCCCTGCGCGCAGTAGAGCGCGCACAGCGTGACCGTCCGGGCGGCGAAGCTGCTCTTCAGGGTGGTCACGGGGGCACGGTGTCCGAGGGGGGGCACGGTCTCCGAGGGGGGTGCACGGTATCCGAGGTCGGGGGCGGCGGGTCCGTGCCTTCGGCGGGTGCGGTCTCCCCCGTCGCGCCCGCGGCCGGCGGACGGCGGCCCCCGACCCGCCCGCGGGAGCCGCGTCACGCCGGCCCGACCCGTCCGTCCGCGGAGAGACCTCGCTCGGCACGGTTCTACGGAGATTAGCGAGTTTATGCCAAGGCCATAAGATCGCTAAACCATGTACAATCACCTCGTGGATCCCGTCGCCAATCCCTTCGCGCCCGGCGCAGGAACCCGTCCCCCGGAGCTCGCGGGCCGGGACGAGCTCCGGGAGTCGGTCCGCGTCGCCCTCGAGCGCATCCGGCGCGGACGGCCCGCCAAGAGCGTGCTCCTCGTGGGGCTTCGCGGGGTCGGCAAGACCGTCCTGCTCGACGCCATGCGGGACGACGCCGAGTCCGGCGGCATGCAGACCCTGCGCATCGAGGCGCCGGAGCACCGCTCCCTGCCCGCGATCCTCGCGCCCGAGATCCGGCAGGCGTTGCTGCGGCTGTCCCGCAACGAGCAGGCGAAGGACCTCGCGCGGCGCGCCCTCCGCGCGCTCGCCGGCTTCGCGTCGGTGCTCAAGGCGACGTACGAGGACATCCAGGTCGGGCTCGACTTCGAGCCGGAGCCCGGGTTGGCGGACAACGGCGATCTCGAGCACGACCTCCAGGCGTTGCTCGAGGCCGCGGGCGAGGCGGCGCGGAAGGCGGACACCGGGCTGGCGCTGTTCGTCGACGAGCTGCAGTACGTCGAGGAGGACGAGCTCGCCGCGCTCGTGACGGCCTTGCACCGCACGTCGCAGCGCGGGTTGCCGGTCGTGCTCGTGGGCGCGGGCCTGCCGCAGCTCCGCGCGGCGATGGGGCGCGCGAAGTCGTACGCCGAGCGCATGTTCGACTTCCCGGAGATCGGTCCGTTGTCCGACGACGCGGCCCGGCGCGCGATCGCGAAGCCGCTCGCGGACGAGGGCGTCGAGATCGCGCCGGACGCGCTCGCGCGCATCGTCGAGCTCACGGGCGGGTACGCGTACTTCCTGCAGCAGTGGGGCAAGCACGCGTGGGACGTCGCCGAGGCGTCGCCGATCGGGATCGAGGATGTCGAGAGCGCGTCCGTCGCGGCGATCGCGTCGCTCGACGAGAGCTTCTTCCGCGTGCGCTTCGACCGCCTCACGCCGTCGGAGAAGCGCTACCTGCGCGCGATGTCCGAGCTGGGTCCCGGCCCGCACCGCTCGGGCGACATCGCGGACGTGCTCGGCCGGAAGGTGACGTCCCTCGGGCCCACGCGCAGCCAGCTCATCACGAAGGGCATGATCTGGAGCCCGCACCACGGGGACACGGCCTTCACGGTGCCACTCTTCGACGAGTTCATGCGGCGGATCATGCCCGGGGACGACTGGGTGTCGTGAGCGCGCGGCGCGCGTCGCGTCCCGAGGCGTCGCGGGTTCAAGCCGCGGCGCCGGTCCGGCCGATGGGTACACTTCGTGCTCCCAGGAGAAGAGCCATGCGGCATGCGCGGAGAGAGATCCGCGGGGCGACCCGCGTCGAGGTTCTGCTGACGATCATCAGCGTCACGCTGCTCGGGATCCTCGCGGCCCTGGTCGTGCCGCGTGAGGTGGCGACCGACGAGGCGCGTGCGCCGGATCCGGCTCCTGCGCCCGCGCCCGAGACGGGGGACGTGTCGCTGACGCAGGAGGAGCTCGAACAGTTCGCCGCGATGGTCGCGGAGCTGCGCGACGTGTCGCGCGTCGTCGAGAGGTTCGTCGGCCGCGACAGCGAGGTCGACGCCGCGACGCGGTCACGGCGCGCGGACGAGGCGGCGCTCGCGTCGAACGTCGCGACGATCCGCATGGCGCTGGAGATGTACGCCGTCCAGCACGACGACACCTGGCCCGACGACCCCGCCGTGCAACTCACGACGACGACCGATCGCGAGGGCGGACCCGGCACCGAGTACGGTCCCTACTTGCGCAACACGTTCCCGGAGAACCCGGTGAACGGTCGCCGCGAGGTCCGCGTCGTCGACACGATGCCGGAAGCGCCCGTCGGCGAAGAGGGCTGGATCTACGCGCTCGATACCGGCGTACTCCGCGCGAACGTCGCGGGTGTCGGTCCGTCGGGCGGGGCGTACTTCGAGCTCTAGGAGTCACGGGTCCTCGCGGCCCGATGAGCATCCTCAGGAGATGGGCGTCGCCGCCGCGCCGTCAGCGGGGCGCGAGGGCTCATGCTCTTCGCGTCGCGACAGCGGCTTTCGGCCTCCGTGCGCGTTACGATCGCCGCATGAGCGCGCTGAACCCCACGCCCCCGCACCTCCTCGTCGACGAGAAGGGGCGTCCCTACTTCCTGTGGGACCTCGACCTGACGCTCGACGAGTTCCGCGCGAAGCTGCGCGACGCCGACGCGGAGCAGCGCGCCTACCTCGTCGGGAAGCTCATGCGCCAGGCCAAGCCGGACGACGTGTTCACGTTCGTGTCGGTCGCCGAGCTCATCGAGCTGCTGCCGAGCACGCGCCGCTACCTCGGGAAGAGCCGCCCCTTCTGGGAGTGGCTGCTCGCGAAGTGGGGTGACGACGATTCAGTCTGACACCCACGCTCTCGGGGTCATCGCGGCGACGACCTCCGCGGGAGCCAGACCGAAGCTCTCGCCGAACGCGTCGGCGTCGTCGGCGATGATGCCCTCGTAGAACGCGCGGTCGTCGACGTCCTGGACGCGCCGCGTCGGCGTGCGCCTACCGGATCATGATCGAGACCGTCTGCCCGCCTTGCACCGGGAGGCCGGCGACGCCCGTCCCGAGCACGTCGAGCTCGAGGCCCGGCATGCTCGGCACCGAGAGGCGCACGAGTCCACCCTTGCCCGTCGCGCCCGCGGCGACGACCGCGCCGCCCGGCGCCGTGACGACGACCGCGTAGCTCGTCAGCGGACCGTCGATGTCGACGATGAGCGGCAGCTGCACGATCTCGTCGGCGGGCGCGGTGAAGGAGCCGACAGGGCCGGATGGCGCCTTGGGGGGAGAGGGGCTGACCGTCCCGCCAGAACCCGCCATGACGACAGGCCGTGCACCACCGGCTCCTGCCTGTGTCAGTGCCGCCAGGAGAAGCACCGCTGAACCGCACGAGGCGAGGATCCGCCAAGCAGTCGGCTTCACGATTCGGCCCTCCTCATCTCCGGAGGCAGGGCATGTCGAACGATGTCGACCGGATCCATGCCGAACCGGTGCGCGAGCCAATCGGACTCATCCTTGACGACTTGCTCCCAGAACCCGGCGTCCGGAGCACCCTTCAGCGCGTGTTCGAGCTGGGTCGCCATCGCATCGAACCGGGACCTCTGCTCCGTCCAGCCCAACCCGATGAGGAGGTTGAATGCGACGATCGGCCGGTGGTGTCCGCGGCGGAGCAGCGACTGTCCGATGTGGTCGGCCCGGTCATAATCGCCTCGATCCGTCAGCACGCTGATGAGCTCTTCCTGCATCGTCAGGAACCAATCCCTGGTCAGCGGTCCCCGGACAGCGATCTCCAGGCGATCGATGCACTCGTCCACGTCACCGGAGTGCCGAGCACACTGCGCTCGGAGCAGCTGAACGCGCGGTGATGCACCCTCGATCCGTGTGCCGACCTCGAGGCACTCCCGTGCGCACGAAAGTGCAGCCTCTGCCGCCGGATCGGTGAGAGGGAGACTCGACCTGTCGACTTCGATGCCGGTCCGAGCCTCCAACGCATCGAACTTGTCGAGAGATTCGGCGACCGGACGCGGATCCTCGATCCACCGGATGTGCCTCGCCTGTGTCTCTTCCGCCAGCGACCAGCACCGCCGCGCCATCTCGTACGCCACCCGGGCCAGCGCGTCCTCGCCGGCCGCCTTGCCGGCTCGCACGAGGCGCTCGACCAGCATGTCATGCGCCGTCATCGCGCACCTCCTTCCAGCTCCTGCCGGACGGCGCGATCGAGTCGCTCGGCCGCGTCGAGGAGGAGCTCGTCGACTTCCCGCTCCTTCATGTCGAACTCGTGCGCGATCTGCGGGGCGGTGAGCCCCTCGACCTGGTGCGCGCGCAGGACGCGGCGCAGCGGCAGGTCGAGTCGGTGGAAGCAGACATGGGTGGCGCGTTCGAGTGCGGCTTCGGGCCCGGGCGATTCGCGCGGCAGCGCGTCGTCGCCCCAGTGTACGGGCCCGACCGGATCCGTGGCCTCCGACAGCGCGATGTCACGCACGCGCGCCTCCGCGCACTCGCGCATCCAGGCGTCCGCGTGCAACAGGAATCGCGCGCCGTCGTGTGACGTGCCGTCCGGGGCGACGTCCGCGAACAGGAACTCGAAGTACGCGATGATCAGCTCCTCCGGGTCGACGGCCAGGCCGAGGTCCCGGGCGATGCGGACGGCGAGGACCATGAGCCGGTCCGCGGCGAGGTCCACGAGCAGCTCGTACGCGCGGACGTCGTGCATCGTGCGGAACCGACGTCGCAGGAGCTCGGCCGCGCGCTCGAGCTGCAGATCGTCCGTGACGTCGAGGGACTTGATGCCGCCCAGCTCCCTGTCGCCGACCACTTCGCGCAGTCGTTCGAGGAAGTCCTCGGGCATTCCCGTTCTCCGTGCGGACGACACGGCCCCCGTGAGGGCCGGAAGCCACCGTGCGAGGACCGCGCGTCGCTCCCGACGCGACGTCCGGTACCGGTTGCTCGGCCGGGCCCGATGCTAGGGGGCCCCCGGGGGAGCGTCAATTCAAAGGTGGAGCCGGGCGCCCGGCGATACCGCGGCCGTCGTCCGGGGTGACAGGCGCGGAACGGTCGTTCTGCGCCCGCTCGTGGGGCGTCGGCGGCCTGATACCTTCGTCCCACCGCCGGCTGCGCGTCGGCGACCCCGGGAGCCGCGGCATGCAGCGACGATCCGTGATGTTCCAGGCCCTGCGCGGCCGACCGGCGCTCGTGCGCACGCTCGACGTCTCGCTGCTCGCGCTCATCGTGCTCGCGGTGTGCGCCGCGATCCTCGAGACGGTGCCGTCCGTCCGCGAACGCTTCGGCGCGGAGCTCCACGCGTTCGACGTCTTCTCGGTGGTCGTGTTCACCATCGAGTACGTGCTGCGTCTCGCGACCTGCACCGCGCACCCGTCCGGCCGCTTCGGCGAACCCGTGCGCGGCCGCCTGCGCTTCGCGCTCACGCCCATGGCGCTCGTCGACCTCGCCGCCATCGCGCCGTTCTACCTCGAGGCGCTCCTGCCCGTGGACCTGCGCTTCCTGCGCGTGCTGCGCCTCTTCCGCATCTTCAAGCTCACGCGCTACTCGGCGGCGATGTCCATCCTGCTCGGCGTGCTGCGCGACGAGGCGCGGAGCTTCGGCGCGGCGCTCTTCATCCTCATGGTCATCCTGATCCTCGCGGCGAGCGGCATCTACCTGGTCGAGTCGGACGTGCAGCCGGAGGCCTTCGGCAGCATCCCGGCCGCGATGTGGTGGGCGGTCGCGACGCTCACGACCGTGGGCTACGGCGACGTCACGCCGATCACGGCGGGCGGCAAGGTCTTCGGCGCGATCGTCACGATCGTCGGCATCGGCATGGTCGCGCTCCCGGCGGGCATCCTCGCGAGCGCGTTCTCCGACCACCTGCGTCGCCGCCGCGAGTCCTTCGCGGAGCAGGTCGGCGAGGCGGCGAGCGACGGCGCCATCTCGGCCGCCGAGGCGCGCGAGCTCGAGGCGATGCGCACCGACCTCGGCCTCGGCGAGGACGAGGCGGCCCGGCTCGTGGCGAGCGCGCGGGAGGAGGCGGCGGCGACGGGGACGTGTCCGCACTGCGGAAAGGCGCTCGGATCCGCGGGGTGACCGGCGCGGACGTCCACGGTGCGCGCCGCGTGAGCGGGACGTCGGGTCGCGCCGGACGGCGAGCCGCTCGAGGCCCGGGGGCCGCGCTCCCTCAGTGCGCCTCCGGCGGCTCCGTCGACAGGAGCGCGATGCGCGCCGTGTCCTCGTAGCCCATCGCCGCGTAGACCGGGCGGCCCGCGTCCGTCGCGTGGAGGATCGAGCGCTCCAGGCCCAGCACCGCGTGCGCCTCCTGCAGCGCGTGACGCATGACGTGCGCCGCGTAGCCCTTGCGGTGGTGGTCCGGGTGCGTCGCGACGAGCGCCACGTAGCGCGTGCCGGCGGCGGGGAAGACGCTCGCCGTGCACACGTCGACGCCGTCGACCGCGCCGACGGCGCCGACCATGTCGTCGGGCCAGAACGACGCGTCGGCGACGGCGTCGCACATCCCGTCGGGCAGCTCGTACGCGAGGTTGTTGAGCTCGGCGACGGCGCGACGTCCGCGGGCGTCGTCGACCCGGCGCAGCGCGAGGGGCGGCGGCGGGCGACGCGGCGGGAGGAGGCGCTCGGCGACCATGCCGGTGATGGTTATCGCGACGTGGAGCCCCGCGTCGGCGACGACGTCGCGCCAGTCGCCCGGCGCCCACGGCTCGCAGACCGCGCCGAACCACGGGTGCTCCGCTCCGGCGAGGTGCGCCCGGAGCGCGTCGAGGCGGCGACGCAGCTCCGAGGCGTCGGCGCAGGGCGAGTCGACGACGCCGAAGTTCAGGAACGGCAGCGGCACGTCCGCCCACGGGAGCGTCACGCCGTCGATGCGCTCGACGCGCCCCGTCGGGAACCGGCGCGCCATGACCGACCACGCGTCGACGAGGCTGTCGACGGCTTCCCGGACGAGGTCGGCGCGCGGCGGCATGGCGGGCAGTCTACCCGGAGCGCCCTGTCCCGGTGTCAGGCGTCCGGATCCGCTCCTCGCGCGCGACGCACCGGACGGGGAGCCGCGCCGCGAGCCCCGGACCGCGAGTAGACTCGTGCGCATGAACACCCGCCCCCCGCTCGTCCGGCCGCTCGCCCTCGCCGCCTGCCTCCTCGCGCTCGTGCCGCTCGCCGCCGCGCAGTCCGTCGTGAACGGCGCGATGAACGGCACCGCCGACTTCACCACCTACAACGGCGTCGTGCCCGCCGGGTGGACCGGCGTCGGCTTCGGCGGCACGGACCTCTGGAACAGCACGACGACCGCCGCGGGCACCGCGTGGTCGACGAGCCTCGGCGGCGGCACCTTCGTGCACGGCGTCGGCCTGCTCAACCCGGCCGAGTGGGTCGAGCAGGACATCAGCGGCCTCACGCCCGGCGCGACGTACACGATCACCTTCGAGCAGGCGTTGTCCGCGACGCTGCTCGGCAGCATGGACCCGGCGGGCGGCTGGTGGCGCATCCAGTTCGGCGCCGCGGTGCAGGACTCGCCGGTCATGCTGCCGCCGGCGATCGGCGTGCCCGCGACGTGGCAGTTCCACAGCATGACGTTCACCGCGACGGCGCCGACGCAGACGCTGCGCCTCACGGCCATGAGCGTCACCGCGCCGAACCCGACGAACTGGCGGTCCGAGCTCGGCATCGACACGGTGAGCCTCGTGCCGCAGTGCACCGTCCCGCCGATCGCCGGCTTCGAGTTCGTGCGCGCGGGCACGCCGCCCAACCCGCTCGTGCTCATGCCGTCGACGACCGGCCCGCCCGCGCTCGGCGTCGTCTGGGACCCGTGGGTCGACCACACGACCTTCGTGCCGAACGCCATCGCGGACATCTACCTTTTCACGGCGCTGCCCGCGAACGTGCCCGCGCCGCCGGCCGGCACGCTGCTCTGCCAGCCGCCGGCCTTCCTCAACCAGATCCGGACGCCGCCCGACAGCCTGCACCTCTACGTGCCGCCGCTCTGCATCCTCGTGGACGTGCGCTTCTGCCTGCAGGTCGTCACCGTCGACCCGACGATCACGGGGTACTACACGAACGCGCTGGACGTCGTCATCGGGAACTGACGGGTCGGCGGATTTTCCGCTCCTCCCTCCGCGTCGGTTGTCGCTTCTCCTCGGGGAGCACCGAGCGAGGGCCCGAGGATGACCCGACCATGACCGAGACAGGCACGATCCCGGCGAGCATGTGGACGTGCGCGGGGTGCAGCGCGCTCAACCCGAACCGCGACCGGGAGTGCGGGGCGTGCGGCGAGCCGCGGGACGCGGAGCTGAGCCGGCGTCGGCTCACGGTGGGCCGCGAGCTCACGAACGTGCGCCGGGACCTCCGAGCGATCCGGCTCATCTTCGCGGTGGGCGCCGTCGCGGACGCGCTCCTGCTCTGGGTCGACGTCGCGTCGGGGGAGGCGGAGACGCCGGTCGTCGCGTTCACCGGCGGGTTCATCGCGCTGTGGGTCGTGGCGGCCGTCCGCGTGTTCCGGGAGCCGTTCCTGTGGTGCGCGCTCCTCGCGTCGTTGCGGACGCTCGTGCTGCTCCTGCTCGTCGCGGTGACGGGCGCCGCCGGGTGGGTGTACGGCTACGCCGGCCTGCTGACGGCCGGGCTCTGGTTCGTCGCGTTCCGCGCGAAGCGCGCGGCGTCGCTCGTCGCCGAGCATCCCGACCTCTGGGACGCGCTGCGGCACCACCGGCGTCGCGACGAGATGGAGGAGGGGCAGCTCACCGCGCGCGCGAAGGGCCGCGGCCGCCGGCGCGCCGACCGCGGGAGCCTCGTGCGCGTCGGTCTCGCCGCGGGAGGAGCCGTCGTGCTCGCCGTCGCGGCGTGGTTCCTGTGGCTGCGGCCGCCGTCCGTCGCGCCGGCGCTGCGCGCGTTCGAGGAGGCGTGGGCCGCGTCCTCCGTCGAGGGCGTCACCGCGGGCTTCGCGGAGTCCTCGCGCGTGTCGATGGGGCGCTCCTTCGAGCGGCTCGTCGAGCGGCGCGGCTGGACGGACGACTTCCCGACGCTCGGCGCGCGCACCGACGACTTCCGCGACGACGCCGGCCGCACGACCTGGACCTGCGGCGACGGCACGCTCGTCGTGCACTGGTCCCTGCGCGGCGACCGCTGGGTCGTGCGCGGCCTCGCGCCCGGGGACGGCTGAGGCGCGCCGACCGCTGACGCATCGGTGACCGCGGACCGCGCGCGGCCGCCGCGCACTAGGCTGGGCGCTCGCGTCCGGGCGCCGGGCGCGCGCTCGCCGACCCGCCGGGACCGCCCGATGACGCACGCCCTGCTCCTCGCCCTCCTGGCGCTCGCGCCGGGGGACGTCACCGTGTTCGACGACGTGCGCGTCGTCACGCTCGGTCCCGCCGGCACGCTCGAGCGCGGCGTCGTCGTCGTCGAGGGCGACCGCATCCGCGCGGTGGGCACGCCCGACGAGGTCGAGCTCCCGGACGACGCGCGGCGCGTCCCGGGTCACGGCTTCACGCTCGTGCCCGGGCTCATCGACCTCCACGTGCACGTCGGCGACGAGGTGGACCTCGACCTCTACGTCGCGCACGGCGTGACGACGGTGCGCGACCTGGGCGGCGGCCTGTGGCACCTCGGTGTGCGCGATCGCGTCGCGTCCGGTCGGCGACTCGGGCCGACGCTGCACCTTGCCGGCCCGAAGGTCACGGGAGTGCACGACGCGGAGGCGGCGCGCGCGCTCGTCGCGGAGCAGGCGGAGCGCGGCTTCACGTGGCTCAAGATCTACGGCGACATCGCGCCCGATGCCTACGGCGCGCTCGTCGGCGCCGCGCGCGAGCTGGGCATGCGGCCGTGCGGCCACGTCCCGCGCAACCTGACCGTCGAGCAGGTGCTCGAGACGCCGCCCGACTCGATCGACCACGCCGAGGAGTTCCTGTACGGGTGGTTCGACGGCGGGCGTCACGGACGCGGCTCCATCCCCGAGCTCGCGGAGCTCGTCGCCGCGTCGGGCACGTCGGTCGTCGCGACGCTCACCTGCTACGACCACATCGGTCGGCAGGCGGCGAGCTTCGAGCGCGCGTTCGACCGCGGCCCCGTGCGCTACGCGTCCGCGTACAGCCGGCGCACGTGGGGACCGGACGAGAACCGCTACCGCGGCTTCCCGCCCGACGCCGTGCCGCAGCTCCGCGACCTCCTCGTGCTGCAGAAGGACTTCCTGCGCGCGTTCCACGAGGCGGGCGTGCCGCTGCTGCTCGGCACGGACTCCGGCGGCGACGGCGTGCCGTTCATGATCCCGGGGGCGTCCGCGCACGACGAGCTCCCGCAGCTCGTCGCGTGCGGGCTCACCGCGGAGGAGGCGCTCGCGGCGGGCACGCGCGAGGCCGCGCGGCTGCTCGGCGTGCTCGACGAGGTCGGCACGATCGAGGCGGGCAAGCGCGCCGACCTCCTGCTCGTGAAGGGCGACCCGCTCGCCGACCCGACGAACACGACGCTGCGCGCGGGCGTCATGGTGCGCGGCCGGTGGCTGCCGGAGGCGGAGCTCGACGGGATGCTCGCGCGCATCGCGGAGCAGTCGCGCCGGGAGGAGGCGTTCCTCGTCGCGCTGCGTGACGGCGGACCCGAGGCGGCCGCTGCGTTGCTCGCGTCGAGCCTGGCCGACGACCCGTCGCTCGTCCCGTTCCGCGAGGACTCGCTCAACGAGCTCGCGTACGAGGCGCTCATCCTCGACGACCGTCCCGACACGGCGGTCGAGCTCTTCCGCCTCAACGCCGAGGCCTACCCGGAGTCGTGGAGCGTGCACGACAGCCTCGGCGAGGGGCTCCGCGCGACGGGCCGGCTCGAGGAGGCGCTCGCCGCCTACGAGGAGTCGGTGCGCCTCGAGCCGCGCCACGTCGACGGCGCGCGCTGTGTCGCGGAGCTGCGCGCGGAGCTGGGGCCCGGTCGCGAGGAGCGCTGAGTCGGCGCGCGCCGCGTCCGCCGCCGGAAATGCGGCAGCCCCCGGGAGCCGGTCCCCCGGATTCCGGCGGCGGTCTCCTCGCGGTCCTTTTCGGCGCCCGCCGGACCGCCGCGTCGCGCGCGGTCGCCCCCCCCCGGACGAAGCGACGGCCCGGCCGCCCCGCGCGGGGTGACCGGGCCGTCGTCCCTCTCCTCGCGGTCCTCCTACTGCGCGGTGCCCCGCAGCCCGTTGCTCAGCGTGATGTCGTGCACGGTCGGCGGGTCGTCGACCAGGAACTGGAAGTACACGTTGAAGCCGGGCGGCACGCCCACGGGCCAGGTCGTCGAGAGCGACAGCGCGCCCGAGGGGTTCGTGACGAACAGGAACTGGTTCGCGTACGGGAAGGCGTGGACCGTCCCGCCCAGCGCCGGGAAGGGCACGGGCGCGAACGAGAGCCACGCGAGCGTGAGCGCGCTCGGCGGCGTGTTCGTGAGGTCGAGCGTCGCGGTCGAGTTGCCGGTGAGCGGGCCGGAGCCCTCGAGCGTCACGGCGCCCGCCGTGCCGACGGTGCCGCCGCCGAGGTTCAACCACGGTCCGCAGACGTCGCGCAGCAGGAGCAGCTCGGCCTCGTCGGCGTAGAGCGCGTCGGTCGGCGCGATGTCCACGTTGTTCACCGACCAGCGGAACTGCACGTAGCGCGTCCCCGCGGGGAGCCGCAGGGTCGCGGTCCAGAGCTGCCAGGTCGACGTGTCCGCGTCGGGCGTGCGACACGGGCTCGTGAGGACGCCGAGTGACGACTGGTTGGCGGCGTAGGCGTGCGCGTGGACGCGCGTGTTCGTGCCGCCGACCGTCGGGTTGACGAGCCCCTTGGCCTGGATGCTCATCGTGCCGGCGTCGATGTCGGACGCGAACGCCGAGACGTCGACGCGCTGGCGCACCTCGGA
The DNA here is from genome assembly GCA_030428785.1 of bacterium. Lineage (GTDB taxonomy): Bacteria > Planctomycetota > B15-G4 > B15-G4 > B15-G4 > JAUIEF01. The sequence goes on along the minus strand of JAUIEF010000002.1, from coordinate 75,987 downwards.
GGCGCTGCCGCCCGCGGGGTCGAGGCGCAGCATGCCGTCGCCGATCGGCGTCGCGCCGCCCTCCGGGCCGACGACGAGCGCGGCGTTCTCGTCCATCCAGCGGTCGTTCGTGAGCTGGGTGAACGGCAGCAGGGGCTGCGAGCCCGAGTCGAGGCCGGGGTCCGTGAGCAGCTGGCCGAGCACCTCGTAGAGCGCGCAGGACGCGTCGTCGACGTACAGGAACTCGCCGATCGGCAGCGTGCTGTTCGTGGCGGAGAAGCGCATCTCGACGTAGCGCGTGCCCGCCGGGAGCGTGAAGGTCGCGACGAACTGCTCCCAGGTGCCCGTGTCGCCGTCGGGGGACGTGCACGTGCTGCCGATGAACCCGATGTTCGACTGCCCGGCGTCGAACGCGGTGGCGAACACCCGCGCGTTCACGCCGGCGACGGTCGGGTTGAGCCACGCGCTCGTCTCGATCGCGACGATCCCCGCGTCGACCTGGGGCGCGAGGTCCGAGACGTCGAGGCGCTGCCGGACCTCCGAGGCCGTGAGGTTCGCCTGCGCGACGGCGATCATGCCCGTGCCCGTGCGCGGGGTCACCCCGTTCTGGGTGCCCGAGACGAGCGCGGCGTTCTCGTGCATCCAGCGGTCGAGCGTGAGCTGCGTGTACGGCAGCAGCGGTTGGCTGCCCGGCTCGAAGCCGTCGTCCGCGAGGATCTGGACGTACTGGCCGCCGGCCGCGGCGGTGCCGGCGAGGAGCGTGGCGGCGAGCGCCAGGCGCAGGCCGTGCGTGAAGCCGTGGAGTCCGGCGCGAAGCGGCCGGGGGTCGTCGTGGACGAACGGGTAGAGCGTGACCATGGGAGCTCCTGTGTGTGCAGAGGTGGTCGTCGTGTTCCGCGATCGCCGTCGCGCCGCGCGGCGCGGGCGTCGATGACGGTCCCTACGACGGGGCGCGTGCCGACTGGACAGCCGATTCCGCGGCGCCATCCGCGCGCGCTCCCGGCGCGCACTCAGAACGCCTGTCCAGCGCGCGGCCCGCCGACGTAGGGACGGGAGGCTCGACGGATCGCGGTCGCCGGACGAGGATGGCCGCGAGACCCCGGGGCGGGACCGAGGCGGGAGCGCAGCGATGTCCGACACGTCCGACTGGAGGCTCGACGAGACGGCGGAGCTCTACGACTTCCTGAGCCTCTACGTCGAGCACCGGGAATCCGGCGGGACGCGCGACCTCGGCTGGTACCTGTCGCGGTTCCCCGGCGACGAGGAGCGCATCGCGCGCGAATTCCTCGCTCTCGAGGACGCCGCGGCGCGGCCGCGGTCGAAGGCGACGTTGTTCGCGGGCCGGTACGAGATCGTGCGCGAGCTCGGGCGCGGCGGGCAGGGCGTCGTCTCGCTGGCGCGCGACACGCTGCTCGACCGCCCGGTCGCGCTCAAGACCATCGAGGTGTTCGGCCGGCGGCTCGACCGGCTGCGGCGCGAGGCCGGGATCGCGAGCTCGCTCGAGCACCCCGACATCTGCGCGCTCTACGAGGCGGACTTCGACCACGCGCCGCCGTACGTCGCGATGCGGTACGTCGAGGGCGAGCCGCTGTCCCGCGTGCTCGCCCGGGCGCGGGAGGGGCGACGCGGCGGGGACGTCGCCGGCTCGCCGTTGCCCGTCGGCCCGCGCGACGCGGCGGAGGCGCGCGCGGTGGTCCTTGCGGTGGAACGGACGGCGCGCGCGCTCCACGCGGCGCACGAGGCGGGCATCGTGCACCGCGACATCAAGCCCGGGAACATCGTCATCACGCCGGCCGGTCGGCCCGTCGTGCTCGACTTCGGGCTCGCGCGCGTCGACGAGGAGGAGGACCCCTCGCTCACCGCCACGGGCGAGGCGCTCGGCACGCCCGCGTACATGTCACCCGAGCAGGTTCGCGGCGAGCGGCGCGTCGACCGGACCACCGACGTCTACTCGCTGGGCGTCACGCTCTACGAATGCCTCACGCTGTGCAAGCCGTTCGACGGCGCGTCGCGTTCGGCGATCGAGCGCGCGGTGCTGCACGACGAGGTCGTCCGGCCCACCGCCCGCAACCGCGACGTGCCGCGCGAGCTCGACGCCGTGCTCCGCGTCGCGCTCGACAAGGACCCGCGCCGACGGTACGCGACCGCGGAGGCGCTGGCCGACGACCTGCGCCGCGTCGCCGAGCGCCGGCCCGTGGAGGCCTCGCCGCCGGGCGCGTGGACGCGGCTCGTGCGGTGGGCGCAGCGGAGCCCGCGCGCCGCGGCGGTGCTCGTGCTGCTGAGCGCGCTGCTCGCGCTCGTCGGCGGGCTGTACCTCGAGGCGGAGCGGCGCGGCTCGGAGCGGCTCGTCGAGCTGCTCGCGCGGACGGCCGTCGAGCAGGCGCCGCGCGACCCGGGCTACGCGTACGCCGTCGCGAGCGAGGCGCACCGGCGCGCGCCGGGCGTCCTCGCGACGAACGACGCCCTGCTGCGCGCGCTCCTCCACCACCGGGACCACCGCGGGCTCGGCACGTTCACGTCCTTCGACCAGGAGGGCGACGTCGCCGCCGTCTCGCGCGGCGCGACGGTCGATCTGTACGACGCGCGCCGCTGGGAGGTGACGTCCTCGATCGACCCGGGCGAGCGCGTGCGCCGGGTCGAGCTCGCGCCGGACGGGCGGACCGTCGCGACGGGCGACGACGCGGGCCGCGTCGTCGTGTGGGACACGGGGACGGGACAGGCGCTCGAGGTCGCCGAGCCGAGCGACGTCGCGATCGCGTCGCTCGCGCGCCTGCCGGGGACGGGGCGGATCTTCGCGGGCGACCGTCGCGGTCGGCTGACCACGTGGCGGCCGGGCGAGGCGCCGACGCCGCTCCACGACTACGGGACGCTCGTGTCCTCGAACGGCGGGCCGAGCGACGACGGGTCGCGCCTCGTCTCCTTCGCGAGCCTGGGCGGCGACCGCCCCGCGGAGCCGGTCGCGCACGTCTGGGACACCGCGGACGGGCGGCTCGTCGCGACGCTGCGCGGCCACGTCGGCCCGATCATCACGGCGACCTTCTCGCCGGACGCCGCCCTCGCGGCGACGGCGAGCCGCGACGGCACCGTGCGCGTCTGGGACCTCGCGCGCGGCGGCGCGTGCGCGGCCGTGCTGCGTCACCCCGGCAAGGTGCTCGACGTGTGCTTCGACGCGCGCGGCGAGCGGCTCGCGACGTCCTGCGATCCCGGCGACCTGGCCGTGTCGTCCGGCGACAGCGCGTTCGTGTGGGACTGGCGGACCTCGCCCGACGCGCCGCTCTTCGCGCTGCCGCAGAGCGGCGGGCGCTCGACGTGGTCCGTCGCGTACTCGCCGGACGGCGCGCGGCTCGCGACGGCGAGCCTCGACGGCACGGCGATCCTGTGGGACGCGCGCACCGGCGCGGAGCTCGACCGGTGCCGCCCGGCGTCGCGGCTCGACGGACTGCGGTGGGGCGACGACGGGACGCAGGTCGTGCTCTTCTCGCAGCGCGAGGTGCTCGTGTGGCGGCTCGCGCGCCGCCCGCCGCGCCCGCTGCTCGGGCACGAGGGGCCGGTGCTGCGCGCGAGCTTCTCGCCGGACGGCGCGCGCGCGCTCACGGGGTCGTCGGACGGGACCGCGCGCGTGTGGAGCGTCGCGGACGGCGCGTGCCTCGACGTGCTGCCGCACGGCGCGGTCGTGCGCGTGGCGACGTGGGCACCGACGGGCGAGGCGGTGCTCACGGGCGGCGACGACGGCTGGGCGCGGCTGTGGCACGACGGCCGGGAGCCCGTGGCGCTCGGCCCGCACGCGGGCGCCGTGACGCACGGGCGGTTCGTCGACGCGTCGCGTGTCGTCACGGCGAGCGACCGCGGGGAGCTCCGGCTCTGGGACGACACGGGGCGGCTGCTGCACGACTGGGTCGGGCACTTGGGCGCGCTCCAGGAGCTGCGCGTCGCGCCGGACGCCGCGCTCATGGCGTCGGCCGGGAGCGACCGCACGGCACGCGTGTGGTCGCCCGACCGCGCGGAGCCGGTGCACGTCGTGGACGACTGGGACCACCGGTACGCGGACCACAGCCAGTCGCGCGTGTTCGACGTGCGCTTCGCGCCGGACGGACGGTCCCTGTTCACGGCGGCGGACGACACCTGGATCCGACGGCTCGACCTCTCCGACGGGACCGTCGAGCCGTGCGCGCCCATCTCGCGCATCGGGCGGCTCGGGTTCCTGCCGGACGGCCGCGTCATCGGCGCGCGCCGCTGGATGGGACAGGTCATGGAGTGGCCCGACGGCTTCGGCGCGCAGGTGACCGTGCACGAGAACCACACGAGCCTCGTGACGCACCTCGCCGTGTCGTCGGCGGGCTTCGTGCTCACGACCTCCGACGACGGGACGGCGTTCCTCATGCGCCCCGAGGACGGGCGGCTCGTGCCGCACATGCGGCTCGTCGGGCACGAGCGCCAGGTGACGCACGGCGGCTTCGACCCGGACGGCCGGCTCGTGATCACCGCGAGCCTCGACGGCACGGCGCGCCTCTGGCCGACGGACCCGGCGACGTCCGGCCCGCCGCCGCGCGCGCTCACGTCGATCGAGCGCGAGGCGCTGGGGCTCGACGCCGCTACTCGATGACGCCCTCGGGCAGGCCCTCGGCGACGAGCCGCGCGCGCAGCCGCTGCCAGCGCTTGTGCGCAGCGGCCTCCGAGATGTCGAGCCGCTGCGCGACGCGCGCGACGGGCAGGTCCTCGATGCCGACGCCCACGAGGAGCGTCTGGTCGTCGTCCGGGAGCGCGGCGACCCGCGCGAGGAAGGCCTCGAACGCCTCGCTGCGCGCGACGTCGCGCCACGCGGACGGCGCGCCGGGCAGCGCCGCGAGCCCCTGCGTCGAGCTCCCGCCGCGCGGCTCGGGGGCGCCGCGGTCGCGCGACCGCGCGTAGGCGCGCAGCAGGTCGATCGACAGGTTCTTCGCGATCTTGAAGATCCACTGACGGAACGTCCCGCGCGCGGGGTCGAAGGACGCGAGGTGGTCCGACGCGCGGATCCACACCTCCTGCACGAGGTCGTCCGGGTCCATGACGGCGCGCAGGTGCCGGTGACGGGGCATGCGCGCCCACGCGAGGATCGACGGGCTCAACCGCGCGTGGAGCGCCTCGAACCCGCCGGGGCGGGCCGCGCGCGCGGCGATCGCCAGGCGACAGGTCACGGACGGCGCGGCGGCGCCCGAGTCCGGCTCACGGGCGGGGCGGGATCCGGGGTCGGTGTCGGACAACGGGGACATCCTCGCGCGCGCGCACCGCCGGGGGCGCGGGAGGATCGTAGCAGGTGGGGTGCTACGACGTGCCGAGCGCGACGATCACGTTCGTCACGAACAGGAGCGCGGCGGGGAGCGTCTGCGCGAGCGAGTCGCGGATGCGCACGCGGGTCGCGACGCCCAGCGCCATGAGGAGCGCCAGGCCGGCGGCCGCGGCGACGGCGACGCGCGGCCACCAGGGTCCCGCGAGGAGCCCGACCGCTCCCGCGAGCTCGAGCCGGCCGACGAGCAGCCGCCACCGCGCGAGGCCGTAGCGCTCGAACTCCTCACGCATGCGGCGGGTGACGAGGCAGGCCGTCCCGAAGCCGAGGAACGCGACGGCGGACAGCAGGCGTGCCCCCTCGATGAACGTGTTCGTCATCGGATGATCGGGCCGGCGTCACGGGGCCGGACGACGACGGGGGGCGCGTCGTCGTCGACCCGGGCGGGCGCCGGTCAGTTCGAGCGCACGCGCTCCGTGACGGGCTCCGCGACGCGCAGGCTCACCTCGATGAGCAGCGATGCGACCGCCGCGAGGAACACGCTGGCGGGCAGGATCGACATGAGCGCCTCGCCGCGCATCACGTGGTAGCCGAGCGCCCCGAGCATGAGCGTCGCGAGCGTGCCCGTCCCGAGCAGGCGGGTCGTCGGGATGATCGTGAGCACCGCGGCCGCCAGCTCGACGAAGCCGATCGCGACGAGGAGCGAGGGCGCGAGCTCGAAGCCGCGGAAGGTCTCGATGACGAAGTCGGCGGCGACGATCTTCGCGATGCCGGTGCCGAGGAAGAGCGCGCCGAGCGCCGTGCAGAGCAGGGTGTTGACCTCGAAGCGCGCGCGGTGGGTCTCGGCGGAGCGCACGGCGGGGCGGAAGAGCAAGGACGTGTTCACGGGAGGCTCCTGGGTTCGGGTTCGCGAGGAGGTTCGATGTGGGGCCGGTGCCGGGCGGAAGGTGCGACGCCGGGCTGCCGGGGAGTCGAGCGCTTCAGGCCGCCGCGGGCTCGCGGCGCCGCGACGGTCGACGACCTGCCGTCCGCGGCGCGCGGATCTCGGTCTCCGCGAGCGCGTCGGCGAGGAGCCGGCGGGCCGCGGGGAGGAGCCGGGCGAGCGGGTCGCCCGAGATGCGGGAGAGCTCCTCGGCGATCGCCTGGACGAGTTGACCGGGAGGAGTGAGGGTCGCGGTGTTCAGGGAGCAGTGCATGGGGAGATCTCGGTGGGGAACGTCCGAGGCTTCGTGGCCGCTCCGGCCGCGGATTCGAGTTTCGCGAGGCGCTCGTCGCCTCCGCCTGCGACGTCGACGCAGCGGGCGGACGCCGCCGCTTCTCCGGCCACGGTTCGCCGGACCCGAGGAACGCCGCGGCGGAGAGGAGACGCGCGAATCCGCGTGACGTCGGACCGCGAACCCGCCGCGACACCCGTCCCCGATCCCCGACCGCGAGCGCCCGCGCTCCCCCCCGTCATGCAAGACCTCCTCCCCGTCCTCCAGGTGTTGATCGCCCTCGGCATCGTGAACGTCTGGATCCTCCGCTTCGGCCGGCCCAGCGCCTGGCGCGGCGGCGCCGCGTCGAACATGAAGGAGGAGTTCGCCGCCTACGGCCTGCCCGCCTGGTCCGTCGCCGTGATCGGCGCGCTCAAGCTCCTCTGCGCGCTCGCGCTCGTCGCCGGCATCTGGATCCCGGCGCTCGTGGAGCCCGCCGCCGCGCTGCTCGCCGCGCTCATGCTGGGGGCCGTGTTCATGCACGTGAAGGTGACGGACCCGCCGCGCCGCTCGCTGCCCGCCTTCCTCATGCTGCTCGGCTGCCTGACGGTCGTGACCCTCTGAGGTCCCGCGAGGCGCGGAGTGTCGGCGGCGGCCGGCCCGTCGCGTCCGCTCTCCACCGTGCCGACGACCGCCCTTGTGCGGAGTCGGGGCGCGGCGGTCCGGTGATACCGTCGTGCCTCCGGACCGCTGCAAGGAGGATTCGCGGATGCCTCGTCCACGGAAGCCGTCCTTCCTCGTCACGCTCCTCGCGCTCACCGTGCTCGTCGGGTGCGCGGCGCCCCGCGACGACGCCGCGGAGGCCGAGTGGGACTACGCGACCCACGGCCCCGCGACCTGGGGCGACCTCGACCCCGCGTACGTGCTCGCCAAGATCGGCGGGTCCCAGTCGCCGATCGACATCGCGACCGGTGACGTCATCGGCGCCGACCTCCCGCCGTTGCGCATCGAGACGCACCTCGTCCCGGCGCACCTGCTGAACAACGGCCACACGGTCGAGGCCATCGCGCCCGGCGGCGCCGTGCTGGGTTTCGGCGACCACGCGTACGAGCTGCGTCAGCTCCACTTCCACGCGCCGAGCGAGCACACCGTCGACGGCGAGCACGCGGAGCTCGAGCTGCACTTCGTGCACGCGGACGGGCAGGGGCACCTCGCGGTGGTCGCCGTGCTCTTCGTCGAGGGCGAGAACGAGCGCGCCGGGCTCGAGAGCCTCCTCGCGGTCGAGCTCGTGGGCCACCCGGACGACGAGCTCGTCGCCGAGTTCCTCCCCGTCGACGTGTCGCAGCTGCTGCCGGAGTCGCTGGACTACTACACCTACGACGGCTCGCTCACGACGCCGCCCGCGAGCGAGGGCGTGCGCTGGTTCGTGCTCGCGCAGCCGCTGCACCTCACGCGCGAGCAGATCGAGCGCATCGACTCGGTGTACTACAGCAACAACCGGCCGGTGCAGCCGCTCAACGCGCGCTTCGTGCTGACACGGCGCTGAGGCGACCCGTCGAGGACGCGGAGCGGGCGACACCCTCCCGGAGGACGGCACGCGCGGCGCGGGCGCGTCGCTCGGCGTCGTCGATCGTCCGGCCGGTGACGGTCAGGTGCCCCATCTTGCGGCCCGGCCGCGCGGCGGACTTCCCGTAGAGGTGCAGCGCGACGTCGGGGTCGGCGAGCAGCGCCGGCCAGTCCGGCGTGCCGTCCTCCCAGAGGTCGCCCAGAAGGTTGGCCGTCGCGGCGTGCCGCACGACCTGGCGCGTCGAGCCGAGCGGCAGCCCGCACACCGCGCGGACCTGCTGCTCGAACTGGTCGCAGCGGTGCGCGTCGATCGTGACGTGTCCCGAGTTGTGCGGGCGCGGCGCGACCTCGTTGACGACGAGCGAGTCGTCGTGGAGCAGGAAGAACTCGACGCAGAGGACGCCGACGACGTCGAAGGCCTCGAGCACCGCGCGGGTCATCTCGTGGGCGGCGTCGCGCACGACCCCCGGCACGGGTGCCGGCGAGAGGGTCACGTCGAGCACGTGGTTCGCGTGCCGGTTCATGAAGGGTTCGTAGAGCGCGACCTCGCCGTCGAGTCCGCGCGCGCCGACGACCGAGAGCTCGTCGCGGAAGTCGACGAGCGCCTCGAGCACGCAGGGCGCGCGGTCGAGCTCGTCCCAGGCCGCGGCGAGACCCTCGTCGGTCCCGACGCGGCGCTGCCCGTGCCCGTCGTAGCCCGAGCCCGAGGTCTTGAGCACCGCGGGCGCGCGCGTCGCGAGCAGCGCGGGGCGGAGATCCGACTCCTCCCGCACCGGGGCGAAGGGCGCGACCGGCAGCCCCAGCGACGAGAGCGCGCGCTTCTCCCGCAGCCGGTCCTGGGTCGCGTGGAGCAGGGCGCGCGACGGGCGGACGGGCGCGTGCCGTTCCGCGGCGCGCACCGCGGTGACGGGGACGTTCTCGAACTCGAACGTCACGACGTCCACCTCGCGCGCGAACCGCTCGACGGCGTCGAGGTCGGCGTAGGGCGCGCGCACGGTGCGGTCGGCGGCCTGGCCGGCGGGCGGGTCCTGCTCCGGCGCGAAGACGACGGTGCGGTAGCCGAGGCGCCGCGCCGCGAGGACGAACATGCGGCCGAGCTGGCCGCCCCCGAGGACGCCGAGCGTCGCGCCGGGGAGGACGGGAGAGGTGTCGGTGTTCACGAGAGGACGGACTCCAGCACGTGGTGTTCCTGTTCCCGGCGCCGGGCCTCGAGCCGCTCGCGCAGCTCGGGGTCGGCGCACGCGATGGTGCGCGCGGCGTGGAGCGCGGCGTTCTTGGCGCCGGCCTCGCCGATGGCGAGCGTGGCGACGGGCACGCCCCCCGGCATCTGCACGATGGAGAGCAGCGAGTCGACGCCGCGCAGCACGCGGCTCTCGACGGGCACGCCCAGCACCGGCACCTGCGTCCACGCGGCGAGCATGCCCGGCAGGTGCGCCGCGCCGCCGGCGCCCGCGATGATCGCCCAGAGCCCGCGCGACGCGGCCTCCTTCGCGTACTCGCGCAGCAGCTCCGGCGTGCGGTGCGCCGACACGACCCGCGCCTCGTACGGCACGTCGAGCGACGCGAGCATCTCCGCGGCGTGCTTCATCGTCGGCCAGTCGGACGTGCTGCCCATGACGATGCCGACCTTCGGCGCGCGCTCGGCGCCGTTCCCTGCGGCGGAGGCGGTCATCGCTCGTCCTCCCGTGCGCCGGCGCGGTCGAGCGAGCGCCCCGTCACGAGCTCCACGAGCTCGCGCACCGTGGCGCGCGCTTCGATCGGCCCGGGGATCCGCCGGTCGAGGTGCAGGCGGTAGGTGTTGCGGCGGCCGCGACGGACCCGCGTGACGAGGCCCGCGTCCACCAGGTCGCCGAGGATGCCCTGCACCGCGCGCTCCGTGAGGTCGACACGCTGGGCGATCTCACGGACGCGGACCGCGGGGTCCGAGGCGAGGACGGCGAGGACGTTCGCGTGGTTGGAGAGCAGCATGTGGACTTGGCGGTACGGCGAGCGGGCGGAGCGTCGGGGCTCGGGGACGTGGCGCCGGGGCGCGTGCCGCGGCGGCTCGGCGGTCGTCGTCGTGCTCATCAGGCCTGGCCCTGCGCGAGCGAGTAGGCCGGCTTGCCGTCGACCTCGCGGAGCCACTCGGCGCTGCACAGCGGGAAGCACTCGGCGACCTGGGCGAGGAGCGTCACGAGCACCTGCTGCGAGACCGCGCGGTCGCCCTCGAAGCGCACGCGGTAGTGGTTCACGCAGTCGGTGAAGGTCGACCCGGTGGGCCACACCTGCGTGCCGCGGTTCGAGATCATCGTGAGGCGCAGCTCGTCGCTCAGCCCGGTGAGCTGGTGGGCGACGGCGTCCGGCGTGAGCGGCGACTCGAGGAACACGTCCACCCCGCGCAGCGAGGTCGCTCCGGGCGTGGGGCTCACGAGCATGCGCGGCTCGGAGCGGCGCGGCAGGCGCGGAGCCTGCACGTCCGTCCGGCGCCGATCGACCCGCCCCGCGCGGAGCTGCTCGAGCATGAGGTAGCGGAAGATCGACGTGCGGAAGTCCGAGACGAACTCCGAGATGTCCTCGCGGTGGTTCATCTGGTCGAGCGTCCGCTCGAGCGCGCCCTCGATGAGCTGCGCGTGCTCCACGAGCTCGAGGTGCCGCAGCATCATCGTGCCGCTCAGCAGGAGCGCGGTCGGGTTGGCCTTGTCCATCCCGACGATGTCCGGCGCCGTGCCGTGGACCGCCTCGAAGATGCAGACCGACTCGCCGATGTTCGCGGAGGGCGCGTAGGCGAGGCCGCCGACGAGGCCCGCGGCGAGGTCCGTGAGGATGTCGCCCTGGAAGTTGGGCATGACGATCACGTCGAAGCTGTTCGGCTCGGTCACGAGCTTCATCGCGAGCGCGTCGACGATGACGTCGTCGGCCTTCAGGTGCGGGTACTCCTTGGCGACCTCGTAGAAGGTCTCGAGGAACAGCCCGTCCGTGAGCTTCATGATGTTGGCCTTGTGCGCGCAGGTCACGCGGCGGGCGCCCTTGCGCGCGGCCATCTCGAAGGTGTAGCGGTGGACCTGCTCGCTGCCGGGGCGCGTGATGAAGCGGCGGCACTGCGCGACGTCGTGCGTCTGCATGTGCTCGACGGCGCCGTAGGTGTCCTCGATGTTCTCGCGGACCATCGTGAGGTCGAGCTCGGTGAGGCCCAGCGGCGACGGCACGCCGGGCAGCATCCGGTAGACGCGCTTGTTCGCGAAGGCGCCCCAGAGCTTGCGCGCGGTCACGTTGACGCTCTTGTGCCCGCCGCCCTTCGGCGTCTCCATCGGGCCCTTGAAGAGGACGCCGGTCTCCTCCACCGAGGCGCGGGCCTCCGGGCTGATGCCGGTGCGGTCGCCGGCCAGGGCGACGTCCTTGCCCATGGCGACGAGGTCGAACTCGAGGGGGACGCGGGCGGCCCGGAAGACGTCGAGGACGACGTCCATGATCTCGGGGCCGATGCCGTCTCCCGGGGCGACGGTGATCTTCATCGGGGGGGGGCTCCAGAGCGGGGGGATGGGGTGCGGGGCGCGGTTCCGGCCCCGACGGGTGCCCAGATATGCCTCCGGAGAACCTGTCGGTCATCAACGACTTTCCGACTACCATGTAGGCATGGCCGACATGGCGCACAGCCTCAACTACCACCACCTCCTCTACTTCTCCACGGTCGTCGAGGAGGGCGGGCTCGTGCCGGCGGCGCGGCGCCTGGGCGTCTCGCACCCGACGATCAGCGAGCAGGTCAAGAAGCTCGAGGAGCGCCTCGGGCTCACGCTCTTCGAGCGCCGCGGGCGGCGGCTGCACCTCACGGAGCACGGCGCGGAGGTGCACGCCTACGCGCGCGAGATGTTCGACATCGGCGCCGCGCTCGCCGACGTCGTCGAGGCGCGGCGCAGCGGGCGCACGGTGCTCGCGCGCGTCGGCATCGACAGCGTGCTCGCGAAGCTGCTCGTTCGTCAGCTGCTCTCGCCGGTCATCGACGCGCTCGGTCCGGCGCTGCGCCTGCGCTGCACGGAGGACGAGCGCGAGAGCCTCGTCGCGCAGCTCCGGTCGCGTCGACTCGACGTGGTCCTGAGCGACACGCCCGCGCAGGTCTCCGGCGAAGGCGTGCACGGCCGGCTGCTCGCGAGCAGCGACATGGCGTTCTTCGCGGCGCCGTCGCTCGCGGACCGGTTGGAGGGTGACTTCCCCGCGTGCCTCGACGGCGCGCCCTTCCTGTTGCCGATGGGCACGACGCGCAAGCGGCGCGAGCTCGACCGCTGGCTGGGCGAGCAGCGCGTCGTCCCGCACGTCGTCGCGGAGATCGAGGACAGCGGCCTGCTCAAGGCGTTCGGTCAGGAGGGGCGCGGCGTGTTCGCGATGCCCGCCGTGGTCGCCGACGAGGTCGAGCGCCAGTACGAGGTGCGCACGATCGGCGCGGCCCCGGACGTGCGCGCGCGCGTCTTCGCGCTCACGACGGACGCCGGGGAGTCCCACCGCGCCGTGAAGCTGCTGCTCGAGCGCGCGATCGAGGAGCGACCCGCGCCGCCGCGATCGGGCCGTCGCGGCTCATGAGCTCGCCGGGGATCCCATGGGCGATCGTCGATGCCCGCTCCGGTCCGCGTTCCGTTCACGCCGTCGTCCGCCGCTCAGGCGCGGTTCCGGGCAGGATCCCGCCATCCGAGGTCCGCGCGACGCCGTGTAAAGCTTTCGTGAAGCGCGTGTGGATTCGGTTAAGACCCGCGGGTCCGGATTGCCGCACCCGGGCTCGGCTGACATGCTCCGCGCCGCTCTTCTCGGAACACTCATCCGTTGCTCTCACTTGCCCACAGAGAGATCGCGCAATGCTCAAGACGCCTTCACGTTCCGCTCCGCTGATCGCCGTCGCCCTGCTCGCCGGCGCCTGCTCGACGCCCGCGGGCCCCCTGGTGCGGAACTCCCGGCGCGGGACCTTCGACGCGCTGCTCGCCCCCGAGGCCCCGGCGGTCGAGGCGGAGCCCGAGCTGCTGGTCGCCGACGAGGACGGTGACGACCTGCTCGACTTCCTGCTCGCCAACGGCGCGATCACGCAGGAGCAGTACGACCAGCTCCGCGCGAAGCCGGACGTCGTCCCGGTCGCCGCCCCGTCGACGAGCGTCGACCAGGGCGCCGGTCAGCCGAAGCTCATCCTCGACGAGTCGGGGCTCTCCATCCGCTCGGCGGACGGCAAGACGCGCATCGACATCGGCGGCCGCGTGCAGGTGGACGCGAGCGCGCACTCGCGCAACTCGCAGGCCGGCGTCGACATCACGGACGGCACGGAGCTGCGGCGCGCACGCTTCGAGCTCAAGGGCACGTTCGACGAGGTCTGGATCTGGGCGGCGGAGAACGACTTCGCCAACGACGCCACGAGCGTCAAGGACTTCTGGGTCGGCGTGAAGACCGACGACGGCAACCGCGTGATGATCGGTCACCAGAAGCAGCCGTACAGCCTCTCGGTCGAGATGAGCTCGAACGACATCCCGTTCGTGGAGCGCGGCGTGAACATCGCGCTCCTCGCGCCGTTCATCGACCGCGCGGTCGGCGTCCGCATGGACGTGCCCGCGGACGACTGGTTCGCGGCCTTCGGCCTCTTCGGCGAGAGCGTGTCCGGCAACCTCGTGGACGACGAGGGCTGGGGCGGCGCGGGCCGCTTCGTCCACGCGCCCGTCATGGAGGACGACCGCATCGTCCACTTCGGCGTCCGCGGCGCATGGCGCAAGCCCATGAGCAGCACGAAGTCGGTGCGCATCCGCGACGAGACGACAAACATGTCGAACTTCCGCGTTGTCAACACGGGCTTCATCCCCGACGTGGACAACACGCGGCTCATCGGCGCGGAGTTCGCCGTGGTCGAGGGGCCGTTCTCGGTGGTCGGCGAGATCGACCAGGCGCAGATCCAGCGCGGTGGCCCCGACTACACCTTCAACAGCTGGTCGCTCGAGACCGCGTACTCCCTCACCGGCGAATCGCGCGCGAAGGCGTACGCCATCGGCAGCGGCGAGTTCAAGCGGCTCCGTCCGGACAAGAAGGCGCGCGGCATGGACGTGACGAGCGGCGGCGCCTGGGAGCTGTCCGCCCGCCTCGCGAACCTCGACGCCAACGACAACGGCCTCCGCGGCGGCGAGGAGGACGTGGCCACGGTCGAGGTGAACTGGTACCCGAACAACTTCTCGCGCTTCATGTTCGGCGTGTCCTCCATCCTCGAGACCCACGGCGGCACGGCGGCCACGAACGACGCCGACGGCCTCGACATCGTCTACGCGCGGGCGCAGCTCACGTTCTGACACGCGCTCGGGACCGCCGCCCCGCCGATCCGGTGGGGCGGCGGCCCGGCCGCGCGTAGCATGGGCGGCATGCGCCGACCGCTCGTGCTCCTCGCCGTGCTCGCCGTCGTCGTCGGCGGCGTGGCCTGGTGGCTGGAGGCGCCGACCGGCGACGCGGCGCCGCCGGTCGTGCGCGGCGGGACGCGCGCCGACGGCGCGGGCATGACGGCGCCCGAGGGCGTCTCGAGACCGGCGCCCCTGCCGACGAGCACCGTCGAGCCGCTCGCGCCGCTCGCCGCGCGCGGCGACCCGGCATCCCCCGCGACGCGCGTCGGCCGCCGCGTCTCCGGACGCGTCGTCCGCGCGTCGGACGGCAGCCCGTTCGTCGCGCCGGTCCGCGTCTCGTACCACTTCCCGGACTTCTGCGAGGAGGGCGACGCGTCGCGGCGCGCGAGCGCGTGGGCGGAGTCGCTCGGAGCGGACGAGGTCGACCTCGACAAGCCGTGGACGTCGGGCTCGCCCTCGTGGGCGCCGCGGCCGTTCCGCACGACGACCTCCGGCGGGCGCTTCGTGCTCGACCACGTGCCCCCCGACGCCGACCGGCTCCGCGTGCCCGCGTACGCGACCCGCTCCGAGGGCTTCGTGACGCAGCGGCCCGGCGAGGCGGTGGTCGACATCCCGGTCGGCGAGGACGACGTCCACGGGCTCGTCGTGCGCCTCGACACGGGCTGGGCGCTCCGCGGGCTCGTCACCGACGGCTACGGCACGCCCGTCGCGGACGCGGAGGTCGAGCTCCACGGCTTCGGCACGACGACCGCCGAGGACGGCACGTTCCTGCTGCGCGACGTCATGCTCCCCGACGACGCGCGCAAGGCGTGGTGCCGCGCGAGCGCGCCCGGCCACGTGCCCGACGTCGAGGAGCTCCTCGTGCCCGGCGAGCCGGCGGTCGCGGGGCCCGTGCACCTCGTGCTCGCGACCGCGGGCGCGATCGAGGGACGCGTCACCGATGCGCGCGGCGCGCCCGTCGCCGGCGCGGGGCTCTCCGTCGTCGGGCGCATGTCCGGCGTCTTCGAGCCGTGGGACCGCTGGGTGGAGCCCGCGTGGAGCGACGCCGACGGCCGCTACCG
The DNA here is from genome assembly GCA_030428785.1 of bacterium. Lineage (GTDB taxonomy): Bacteria > Planctomycetota > B15-G4 > B15-G4 > B15-G4 > JAUIEF01. Next base: position 60,599 of record JAUIEF010000002.1, on the reverse strand, counting down.
CATCGACGTCGCGCCGCCCGGCCGCCTGCTCGTGAGCGCGCGCGAGCCCGACGACGGGGCCGCGCGCCAGGTGCCCGACGTGCTCGTGCACGCCGGCGAGACGACGTGGCTCGACGTCGTGTTCGTCACCGGCAGCCGCGTCGGCGGTCGCGTCACCGACGAGACGGGCCGCCCGGTCGAGGGCGTCCTGCTCGAGCTCGAGCGCGTCGCGCGCTGGCCCGCCGACCCGGACGACACGGGCGGCGACGTGACCCTCGAGACGCCGGACGGCTGGGAGCGCACCTCGCACCGGCACTGGGAGACGGGCCCCGACGGCGCGCGGCGGCTCTTCCGCGAGCGGCGCACGGACCTCGCGGAGACCGTCACCGACGCCGACGGCGAGTGGCGCGTCGACCGCGTGCTCCCCGGCCTCCTGCGGTTCGGCGTGGGGGCCGTCCCCGACGAGCGGCTGCGCGCACCGCCCGCGCGTGACGTCCTCGTGCCGGAAGGCGGCGCGCCGGTCGTCGTCGACCTCGTGCTGCTCTCCGGCGCGACGGTGCGCGGCACGGTGCGCGACGCCGGCGGGCTGCCCGTCGCGGGCTACCGCCTGGAGGCCTTCCTCGACGGACGCCCGGACGCCGAGGCGGCGACCGACGCCGACGGCCGCTTCGAGCTGAGCGGCCTCCCCGACGAGCGCGTGTACCTCGACGGCGACCACCCGGAGTACCGCTCCTGGTCGGGCTGGGCCGAGCCGGGCGACGAGCCGCTCGACCTCGTCGTCGAGCCGCGCGAGCGCCTGCACGTCCGGGTCGTCGACGCGGCGACCGGCGCGCCGCTGCGGCGCTACCTGCTCGTCATGAACGCGGCGGGCGCCTCGGTCATGCACACGGTCGAGTCCGACGAGGGCCGCTTCGACGACCTCGTCGACGGGAGCGACCCGCGCGAGCTGGGCGTGCACGCCGACGGCTACGCCTCGTGGACGGCCGCCGACGTCCGCGCCGGCGACACGAGCGAGGAGCGCCCGATCGAGGTCCGGCTCACGCAGCCGTGAAGCGCCGCGGGCCGCGCGCCGCCGCTCGCGGCCCGGTGCGCGCGCCCCCTCCCGCGCGAGGGGGCCCGCTTGCTACGCTCCCGCCGAACGCGCCGGGAAGAGACCGGCAGACACCTCACCAGGAGTTCTCCCGATGATCCGTACCCTCAGCCTCATCGCACTGCTCAGCCTCGCCGCGGCCTGCGTGTCGACGAACGTCGGCTCGAACGTGAACGGCCTCAAGGACAACGACGGCAAGGACTTCGTCCACCAGGAGACGAAGGTCGTCGCCCTGCACTGGTTCTTCGGCATCGGCGACCCGATCGTCGAGGACGCGTCCTTCGAGAACGCCGTGAACGAGTTCACCTCGGCGGCGGCCGCCGACGGCCGCAAGCAGTCGCGCATCAGCAGCAGCGACACGACGACGTGGTGGTGGGTCTTCCCGCCCTTCTCGTTCATCGTGACGCCGATCACCGCCCGCGTGGCGGGCGACGTCCGCTGACGTCTTCCCGGGGCGCCGCCTCGCGCGACCGCGCGGCGGCGTCCCGGAGGTCGCGGTCGGCCTCGCGGCCCTCGACGGATCCGGGGTCGACGGGGCGGTCCGCGTACCAGAGGTCGAGGCGCTCGCGCGACCGGATCGCGCGGGGTCCGCCGACCGCGATGCGGGCCAGGTCCCCGAGCAGTCGCCCGGCGGAGTGCGTCCGCAGCTTGCGCCCCGAGGTCACGACGCGCTCCCGCACCCAACCGTGCCGCCCGACGCGGCGCAGCGACCGCGCGAAGTGGAACTCCTCGGCGGCGTAGAACGACTCGTCGAAGCCGCCGACCCGGTCGAACGCCTCGCGCGTGCAGAACATGTACGCGCCCGGCGTCAGCCGCGCGCAACGGTACGCGAGGAGCGTCGCGCGCAGCAGCGCCCGCGACCAGAGGGGGATCGCGCCGTCCCAGGTGACGTCCGCGCCGCCGTAGACGGCGCCGTCCTCCACGGCGTCGAGGGTCGAGCGCACGACCGCCGCGCCGACGCGCGTGTCGGCGTCGACGAACACGAGGAGGTCCCCGTCCGCGACCCGCGCGCCGGCGTTGCGCGTCGCCGCGATCTGCCGGTTGTCGCACGGGACGACGACCGCGCCGCGCTCGCGCGCGATTTCCGCCGTGCCGTCCGTGGAGGCGTCGTCCGCCACCACGAGCTCGTAGGGGACGCCGGCCTCGTGCGCCGCGGCGTGGAGCGCGTCGAGCGTGCCGCCGATCAGGCGCTCCTCGTTCCAGGCGGGGACGACGAACGAGACGCGTGCCGTCAACCGTCGTTCCGACCGGGCACGGGCTCCTCGTCCGGCGCGGCGTTGTCCGCGGGCCGGTCGCCCGTGACGCCCGCCCCGACCTCGCGCGCGACCATCGCGCGGATCGCCAGGGAACGCACGGACGCGTTCTCGTTGCCCGGGTCGAGCGCGAGCGCGGTGTCGTAGGCCTCGAGCGACTCCTCGAAGCGTCCCAGCTCCGCGAGCGCCTCGCCCAGGCTGTCCCAGACGTTCGGCGCGTGGGGGTGCAGCCGCACGTTCACCTCGAAGAGCTCGCGCGCGAGCTCCTTCGCGTCAGCCTGGAGCAGGCCGTAGCCCAGGCGGTTGACCGTCATCTCGAGCGCGCCGCCGGAGTCCGCGGAGACGAGCGGCCGCAGCGACCCGACCGCGCCGTCGGCGTCGCCGCGCGCGAGCCGCACGGCGGCGCGGCACACGGTCGCCTCGAGGGGCGGCCCGCCGACGAGGCCGTCGAGCCTCGACTCGGCGCGGTCGAGTGCGCCGGCCGCCACGTCGAGCAGCGCGGCGCCCACGAGGAGCCCGGCGTCGGCGAGCCCCGCGACGGCGCCCGCCTCGTCGCGCACGACGAAGATGCGTTCGCCCGAGTCCTCGCACTCGAACGACCCGTCGGGCTGCGGGAACAGCTCGAACGACCCGCGCACGGGGACGTGCATGAGGAGGGCGTCGTCCTCGAGCGCGAGGGTGAGCGTCGTCACCGGGCGTCCCTCGCGGCCGAGGCCCGCCGGCGGGTGCGGCCAGGTGCCGAGCAGCTCGGCGACGTCCTCCCGGTCGACCGGCGCGCGGAACCGCCGCGCGGCGTCCTCGAGCGGCACGAGCTCCGGCGCGTCCGTCGGCTCGCCCGTGCGCGCCGCGAGCACCTGCCGCACGAGGTCGAGCAGCGCGCGCGTGGGCGTCGACTCGCCGCGGTAGGTGTCCGCGCGGTTCACGATGACGAGGTCGCTCTCCGGCAGCGACGCGATCATCTGGTTGCCGACGCCGAGCGCCGCGACCATGCCGTGGTCGACGAACGGCGGCTGCCGCAGCACCCACCACATGAAGCCGTACCCCATGACGTCGTTGTCGATGGAATAGAGCGCCGTGCTGCGCTCGACCCAGTGCTTCGACAGGATGCGCTCGTCGCCCCACGTGCCGTCCCGCGCGAAGAGCAGGCCGAAGCGCGCGGCGTCGCGCGCCGACAGGCGGAACGGGTACGCCGGGTGGATCGACTTGTCCGGCTCGTGGTGGTAGTACCCGTCGCGCACGCGCCAGTCCTGCATGCCGAGCGGCCGGCCGAAGTGCGCGTCGAAGGACTCGAAGACGTCCTCGCCCGTCTCCGCGATGAAGATCGTGGCGAGCGTGTTGAAGTCCCAGTTGTTGTAGCCGAACGCCTGGCCCGGCGGGACGCTGCCGCGCGGCGCCGAGTCCGTGCGCCCCGCGTACGCGGCCGGGTGGTACACGCCGGAGCGCGCCTTCAACAGGTCGAGGATGCGCGCCTGCTTCTCGATGGGCAGCAGCGGGTCCGGCGCGTCGTCGATGCCGAGCTGCTCGAGCGTCTTGTTGAGCTCGAGGTCGCCGCGGTCCCACGCGACGCCGTAGAGCGCGGAGAGGAAGCTCTTGCGCACCGAGTGGCACATGAAGCGTCGCTCGACGTCGCCCCAGGCCGCGACGACGGCGCCGTCCGCGACGACGAGGAACGCGGACGAGGGCAGCGACTCCCAGGTCTCGCGCGCCGCCTCGAGCGCGGCGGCGTCGAAGCCCGCGTCGGCGGGATCGGCGTAGCGCATCCAGCGTTCGCCGGGGACGCGGTCGCCGGCGAGGGCGAGCGGCGCGAGGAGCAGCAGCGCGCAGGTGATGGGGGCGAGGCGCATGGGGGATCCCGTCGGGTTCGGCGGTCGCGGGCGAGGCGGGCCGTCGGGCGACACGCGCCGCCGCGGGAGGTCACGTCGCCCGAGCCCGAGTGGAGCATGCGTCCGACGCGACGGACAAGCGGCGGTTCCGTGATGCCGCGGCGCCGCGCGCCTCGCGGTCCGGTGTGCCGCACGCTTCAGGACGCGAGGCGGTCCGCCGCGGTTCCGTCGCGCGCCGGCACGTGCACGCGGACGCGGTCCGGGTCGAGGGCGGTTCCGGCGGACGCGCAGCGGTCATCGCTCCAGTCGTAGCGGTCGAGCGTCCGCTCGAGCGGTCGCACCGCGAAGCCGAGCTCCGTCGCGGCCTTGGACGCGTCGAAGAAGCCGTACCAGCCCCAGAGCCGGAAGTACTCGGGCGTGTACGGCGGACGGCTCCAGCCGAAGACGCGGTCGAGCGCTGTCGTGGCGGCGACCGCCGCGTGCTTCACCGTGCGGGGGATCTCCCGGAAGCGACGGGGGCGCCCGACGTGCGCGGCGAGCCGCTCGTAGAAGGCGCGGTTCGTGAGGTTGTGACCCGTGAGCAGGTAGCGTTCACCGGCGCGCCCGCGCTCGAGCGCCGCGGCGACCCCCGCGGCGACGTCCGCGGCGTCGACGACCGAGATGCCGCCGGGCGGCGCCCAGCGCGTGTCCGACAGCACGACCCGCCGCAGGTGCCACGCGGGCGGCTTCCCGTCGAGGCGCGGGCCGATGAGCGATCCGGGATTCACGACGGTGACCGGCAGGCCGTCCGCCGCGGCGCGCATCGCGAGGGACTCGGTCGCGAGCTTGTCGTGCACGTACTGCATCCCGAAGTGACGGCCCTTCCACGGCGCCGTCTCGTCGAGGAGCCGGCCGTCGCGCGTCGGTCCGATCGTCGCGACCGTCGACACGTGGACGACGCGACGCAAGTCGGCGCGCCGGGCGGCGTCGAACAGCGCGCGGGCGCCGCCCTCGTTCGTGCGGTGCTGCAGCGCGTCCTGTCGGGAGCAGTAGCCGCTGTGGATCGCGGCGTGCACGAGCCCGTCGACGCCCGCGCACGCCCGGACGAGCGACGCGGGATCGAGCAGGTCGCCCGTCGCGAGGTCGACGCCGCGCGCGACGAGCGCGGCGGGCACGGGGCGGCCGGCCCGCACGAGCGCGCGCACGGTGTGTCCCCGACGGAGCAGCTCGCGCACGACGTAGCCGCCGAGGAATCCCGTGGCGCCGGTGACGAGCACCTTCACGCGATGAGTCTCCCGGGCTCCGACGACCCCTCCCGGCGCGAGTGTATCACCGTCCGGCCGCGGCGAGGGGGGCGACGCGCCGAGGACGCGGGCCGCTCCGCCGTGCATCATGGGGGTGTCCCGCGTCACCGCCTCCCGGAGACTCCCGTGCCCCAGCTCGTCATCCCCCGCGCCGCCGACGTCGACGGGCTCCCCGTGAAGCGCGTGCTGCCGCGTCGCGAGCGTCGGTGCGTGGGCCCGTTCTGCTTCCTCGACGAGATGGGACCGGTGACGCTCGCCGCCGGCGAGGGCATGGACGTGCGGCCGCACCCGCACATCGGCCTCGCGACGCTCACGTACCTGCTGTCCGGCGAGCTCGTGCACCGCGACTCGCTGGGCTGCACGCAGACGATCGTCCCCGGCGACGTGAACTGGATGACCGCCGGCCGCGGCGTGACGCACAGCGAGCGCACCGGCGACGCGGCACGCGCGCGCGAGTTCGTCATGCACGGCGTGCAGGCGTGGGTCGCGCTGCCGCCGGAGTCCGAGGACGCCGAGCCGGCGTTCCGGCACCAGGAGGCCGCGAGCCTGCCGGTCGTCGAGGTCGACGGCGTGTCGTTGCGCGTGCTCGTCGGCGAGGCGTTCGGCGCGGAGTCGCCGGTGCCCGTGCACACGCCGCTCTTCTACGTGGACGCCGTCTGGTCGGCGCCCGGCGAGGTCGTGCTCGACGCGGCGCTCGGCGAGCGCGCGCTCTGGCCGCTCGCGGGCGCGTGTCGCGTGGGCGGGGAGGTCCGGGAGCCCGGCGCGCTCGTCGTGCTCGACGACGGGGAGCCCGCGACGGTCGCCGCGGAGGCCGGCGCGCGCGTCCTGCTCCTCGGCGGCGCGCGACGCGAGGCGCCGCTGCACATGCACTGGAACTACGTCGCGTCGAGCGTCGAGCGCATCGAGGCGGCGAAGGCGCGCTGGGCCGCGGACGGCTTCCCGCGGGTGGTCGGCGACGACGGTCCGCGCGCGGTCGACCCGCGCGCCTGACGGCCGCGCGCCGCCATCCTCTATCGTGGGCGGTCGCCCCGACCGGAGCCCCGCCATGTCCTCCCCCGCGTGTCCCGTCCGCGCCGCGGCGCTCGCGCTGCTCCTCCTCGCGCCCGAGGCCGCCGCGACCCAGTTCCTCTACGTGGGCACGGACAAGGGACCGCTCACGACGCTGCGCGTCTACGCGGACGTCGACCAGGACGGGGTGTTCGAGACGCTCGTCCAGGAGCTCCAGCCGTTCGGGAAGGACACGGGCGGCGTGCGCGTCGCGACGGCGGACCTCGACGGCGACGGCAACACGGAGCTCGTGCTGGGCGGCGGTCGCAAGAGCGGCTCGCGCGTCGACGTGTACGACGTGACGTCCGACGGCTCGCTCGGCGCGCGGCTCGAGACGTTCAGCGCGTTCGGGGTCGACACGAAGGAGGGCGTGTTTGTCGCGGCGGGCGACCTCGACGGCGACGGGCGCGACGAGCTCTTCGTCGGCGGGGGCGCCAAGTCCGACGGGCTCGTGCGCGTGTACGGCGACGCGGACGGCGACGGCCTCGTCGGCGACGACCTGCTCGAGGAGCTCGCGCCGTTCGGCGACCCGTTCCGCGCGGGCGTGACGCTCGCCGCGGGCGACACGGACGGCGACGGCCGGGACGAGCTCTTCGTCGGGCACGGGCCGGGGCCGAAGGGACGCACCGACGTCGTCGTGCTGCGTGACACGGATCTCGACGGCCTGCTCTCCGACGAGGCGTCGCTCGAGGCGTTCACCGCCTTCGACGGCAAGCAGAAGGGCGGCGTGTTCCTCGCGGCCGGCCCGGTGGAGGGGCTCGGCACGTCGGGCGGCGCCGAGCTCTTCGTGTCGGCCGCGCGCAAGCTCACCGAGGTGGCGGTGTTCGGGGACCAGGACGGCGACGGCCTGCTCGCCGACGACCCGCGGCTCCAGACGCTCGTCGCGTACGAGGGCAAGGCGATCAAGGGCGGCGTGCGCGTCGCGGCCGGGGACACGGACGACGACGGTCCGTTCGTCGAGCTCGTCACCGCGCCGGGTCGCGGCCGTCCGCCGGAGGTGCGCGTGCGCGACGACGCCGACGCGCCGGGCGCCGGCTTCGACGACACGCCGGCCGACGCGTTCCTGCCGTTCGGTGCGAAGCCGAAGCGCGGGCTGTTCCTCGCGACGGGTCGCGTGAACGCGGAGGTCTTCGCGTCCGGCGCGATCGCGGACGTCCCGGACGACGGCCCCGGCGGCGCTGTGCTCGTCTCGTCCGTCCACGTGCCCGCGACGGCCGGCACCGTGCGCGACCTCGACGTGTCGCTCGCGATCCAGCACACCTTCGCCGCGGACCTCGAGGTGCGGCTGCGCCACGTGCCGAGCGCGACCGAGCTCCCGCTCTTCGCCGACGCGGGCCACAACGACGACGGCTTCTACGTCCGGCTCGGCGACGAGTTCGGCCCGGACATCGGCGACCACCCGGACGACCCCAACGACCGCCCGGTCGACGGCACGTTCAACCCGCAGGGCGCCGCGCAGCTCGCGGTCTTCGACGGTCTCGACGCGTCGGGCGAGTGGCAGCTCCTCGTCGACGACGACTTCGCGGGGCTCGCGGGGCGCCTGCTGGGGTGGGAGCTGCTCGTGGCGTACGACTGATCCCCGCGAGGCGTCACGACCGGATCGCCGGGGACGCGGTAGGCTGGGGCGCAGGAGGAGATCCCCATGCGCACCCTGCTGCTCGCGTTCCTGCTCGCCGCGCCCGTCGCCGCCCAGGACATCAACGTCGACTTCTCGCAGACGCCCGGCGAGGTCCCACCGTCGACCTTCGGCGCCGCCGGTCAGACCGGCACGTGGAACGGCATCGACCCGCAGCCGGACATCCCCGTGCCGCTCGTCGACGTGAGCGGCGCGCCGACCGGCGTCACCGTCACGGTCCCGCAGTTCGGCGGCGGCGTCATCTCGTTCGACGACCCGGATCTCCCGACGGACGTGAACGAGCTGCTCAAGGACGGCATCTGGGCGGGCGACCTCCCCGAGTTCCTCACCGTCGACGGGCTGCGCCCCGGCGAGTACGACCTCCTCATGTACGGCTTCCTGCCGAACATGGGCGGCTGGGAGACCTGGTTCCTCGGCCCCGGCGGCCAGCAGATCACGAACAGCCTCTGGCTCGGCCAGTTCCAGCTCGGCTTCACGCACGTGCGCGTGCGCGCGCTCTTCTCGACCGGGTCGTTCACCGTGAGCTGGGCCAACCCGTTCGGGACGGGCTTCGGCGACACGGGCGCGTTCAGCGGCATCCAGATCGAGCGCGTGTGGAAGCCGCTCGGCGGCGGGACGAGCGGGGTGAACGGCGTGCCGCGGCTCTCGATGTCCGGTGTGCTGAAGCCGGGCACGACCGTGTCGCTCGCGCTCACGCAGGCCGCGCCGAGCTCGCTCGCCGTCGTGTTCATGAACGTGAACTCCGTGCCCGCGCCGTTCCTCGGCGGCACGCTCCACGCGTTCCCCGTGACGGCGCAGGTGCTCGCGTTCACCGACGCGGCCGGCGCGCTCTCCGGCAGCACGACCTTCAGCGGCGCGCCGTCGGGCACGCCCTTCACGTTCCAGGTGGGCGTCGTCGACGGCACCGTCCCGATCCACGGCGCGTCGCTGAGCGGCGCGGTCGTGGGGACGGCGTTCTAGCGGGCGAGGCGCGCTCGCGGCCGACGCGCGTTCACCGCGCGCCGACGGGCGGGTCGGCCGAGGGCGCGGTCCCGTCGTCGGTGCGCCGCCACGCGAGCTCGACGAGGACCGGGGCGTGGTCGGAGCCCGTGTCGTCGGTGATGACGCGGCGCTCCAGCGTGACGAGCGACCGTGCGTGGAGGCAGTGGTCGATGGGGATGCGCGCCGGCCAGCGGTAGAGCCGGTCGACGGGGAAGGTCGGCTGCAGCCCGCGGCCCTGCAACGAATCGACGAGATCGCACGCCGCGACGAGGCGACGGTGCGTGCGGTTCCACGGCGTGGCGTTCAGGTCGCCGAGCACGACGAGCGGGTCCGTGCGACCGCGCAGCCACGCGAGCGCGGCGTCGACGGCCTCGCGCGCGCGGGCCGACTCGGTCGGTCCCCGCGGCGGCGGCGCGCGGAAGCCGAGCAGCGTGAGCTCCCGGCCGGACCACCGCAGGCGCAGCCAGGGTGCCGGGAGGAACGGGAGGCCGTGCTCCCGGCCGAGCACGCCGGAGTCGACGACCGTCAGGTGACCCGGCAGGTCGCGTGCCGCGAGCAGCGCGGCGTCCGCGACGGTCTCCCGCAGCGACGCGGCCACGATGCGCCACGCGCCCTCCGGCCCCGTGAGCAGGGCGAGCAGCTCCGGCTCCACCTCCTGCACGAGGAGCAGGTCGGCCGGGTGTCGCGCGAGCACCTCGGCGGCGACCTCGAGGCGCGGGTTCCCGCGACGCTGGTTGTAGGTGAGCAGCCGCAGCGTCCCGAGGCTCCGGTCGGCGGGTGGCGCGTCGTCGCGCACGAGCATCGCGAGCGGCACCGCCGCGACCACGGCGAGCGCGGTCGTCGCGCACGCGGACCGGCGGCACCGGCCCGCCCACAGCACGGCGGCGGCGCCGACGGTGAGCACGAACCCCTGCACCCGGAACGCCGCGAGCGTGTCGAAGCACCACACGTGGTCCGCGCCGAACGCGAGGAGCGACGCGCCGCCCGCGAGCATCCCGACGACGACGGCGACCCGGCACGCGGTGTTCACGGCGCGCGGGAACCGCGGCGGGCGGCCGAGGTCGCGCGCGTGGGCGCGCGGATCGGTGACCGTGGGGGCCGCCGCCCTCGACGACCTGCGGCACGCTCCCGGGCCGTGGTTCCTACGGCAGCCCCGCCGCGAAGCCGGCCGTCGGGACGACGTGTCCCGCGCCCGGGCAGCACGTCCCCGTGAAGTCCTCGAACGACGGCGCGCCGATGAGCACGTGGTCGCCGTCCAGGTCGACGGCGTAGCCGAAGAACGCGGTGGGGGAGACCGTCGGCCGGAGGATGTCGCGCTCGGACCACGCGCCGCCCGTGCGATGGAAGCGGTAGACCGCGCCCTGGGCCGAGTCCTCCGCGAAGGGCGCGCCGACGAGGATCGTCCGACGCCGCAGCGCGACGGCGTGCCCGAACTCCTCCTCCACGTCGTAGTCGCTCGCGCGGAGCGTCTGCTCGAGCGACCACCCGCCGGACGCGTGCCGGAACACGAACGCGGCGCCCGCCTTGTGCGCCTGCCGGTCGTCCATGGGCGCGCCCACGGCGAGCGTGCGGTGCTCGAGCGCGAGCGAGCGGCCGAACTCGCGGAAGCCGGGCGCCGGCGCGGCGAGCCGCTGCACGTGCGACCACGCGCCGCCGCGACGCGTGTAGACGTCGACGGCCTCGCCCACGGGGCTGCCCACGGCGGCGACGTCACCGTCGAGCGCGACGGACTCGCCGAAGAACGTGAACGCCGCGGGCGTCGGGGCGAGCAGCCGCGCCTCCTGGACCCACGCGCCGCCGACGCGCCGGAAGACGTAGGCCGCGCCGGCGTCCGTGCCCGCGCCGTCGTCGAAGGGCGCGCCGACGAGCAGCACGTCGCGGTCGAGCGCGAGGGCGTCGCCGAGGTGCTGACCGGCCGTCGCGTCGTCGGGGAGCAGCGGGCCGTCCGCGCGCCAGCCGGCCCCGTCGCGCGCGAAGAGGTGCACCGCGCCGCTCGACGCCCCCGCGTGGTCGTCGAAGGGCGCGCCGACGACGACCGTGTCGCCGTCCACGTCGACCGCGCGCCCGAACCACGCGAAGTCCGGCGTGCCCGTGAGCTGCGCCTCGAGCGTCCAGTGTCCGTCGTGGCGGTCGCGGCCGTAGACGTAGGCGGCGCCGGACGAGGGCGCCGCGCCGTCGTCGTCGATCGCGCCGAGCACGAGCGTGTCGCCGTCGAGCGCGACCGCGTGGCCGACTGACGCGCCGACCGCCGCGGGCGCCGGCACGAGGACCGTCGGGGGAGCCGGCGCCTCCTGCGCCGCGAGGGATGCGGAACACGCGAGGATCGTCGCGAGGGAGCGCGCCGCTTCGGCGAGCGCTGGCCTTCGCGCGGCGTGCCGTCGCGTGAGGCGGCCTCGCTCGTCGGGCGCGTGCCGTCGCGTACTGCACTCCGCGTCGGGCGTGGGCCCGGGTCCGTCGGTCGTGTGCGTCATGGTGCTCCTCTCTCCGGAGCACCGAGGATACGCCCAACGCCGCGTCGGATCACCGGTGCGTCGGCATCACGGTGCGGCGCCGCGCCGCGTCGGTCGGCGCGCGTCAGCCGCCGAGCGCGGTGCCCAGCCACGCGCGGGCCGTGCGCCAGCCGCGCTCGACGGTGCGCGTCGAGACACCGAGCACCTCGGCCGTCTCGTCGTTCGTGAGCCCGCCGAAGAAGCGCAGCTCGACGAGGCGCGCGAGGGGCTCGTCGACCAACTCGAGCTCGCGCAGCGACGCGTCGAGGTCGAGCAGGTCCTCGACGGCGACGTCCGGACGGTCCGCCGGGTCGAGGTCCGTGAGCGGCACGCGCTCGCGGTCGCCGCCGCGCTTGCTCCGCGCCTTGCCGCGTGCGTGGTCGACGAGCACCGAGCGCATCGCCGACGCCGCGAGCCGGAAGAAGTGCGCGCGGTCCTCGACGTCGCTCCGCTCGACGTCGACGAGCTTCACCCACGCCTCGTGCACGAGCGCCGTCGGCTGGAGCGTGTGCGCCGCCGCCTGCTTCGCCATGTACGCGCCGGCGAGGCGGCGCAGCTCGTCGTAGACCAGCGGGAAGAGCTGCTCCGCGGCCGCGCCGTCGCCGCGCGTCGCGCGGGAGAGGAGCTGCGTGGTGAGCGCGGCGTCGGCCATGCCCGCGATGCTAGCAGGCGGCGGGACCGGTGCCGCGCATCGGCCCGACGGAGCGGTGAGCGACCGCGGCACGCGCGCGCCCCGGGGAGCGCGCGGTCCCCGGCCCGCCGCCGCGCGGTCGATCAGCGCAGGACGAAGCTGGCCGACGTGCTCAGGACGTCGCGGCCCGGCAGTTGCACGAACGCCTGGCTGTGGACCGGAATGCCCTGCAGCGACGGGTCCGCCGGCACGCCCAGCGCCGCGTCGAACGAGCCGGCGCCGTCGGTCGTGGCGATGAGCGGGACCGTGAACACGCCCGGGTCGAGCAGGAGGTACGTGGGTGGCGCGCCCACCGGCGCCACCCCGGGCAGCGGCGACACGAGGATCGCGAAGAGCGCGTCGGGCGCCGAGTCGAGGTCGATCGTGAGCGAGCCGCCGAGCAGCGTGTCGCCGCCGACACTGAAGGCCGGCACCGCGAACGGATAGGCGGTGAACAGGGTCGCCGTCGCGTCGAGCACCGGCGCGCCGCCGTAGGTGAGCAGCGCGGGGCCCGAGTAACGGATGGTGCTGGAGTCGGTGACGATCGTCGGGGCGGGGACGCCGGGGGACCCGAGCCAGCTCGGCGTGCCCGTGTCGCCGCCGCGGACGACGTCCGTGCCGCGTCCGGTGATCACCACGGTGCACCCGTCCAGCTGCATCGCGGGCGCGCCGTCGCCGCCGTCGCAGTCGAACTCGAACGGGTCCGGGCCCCAGTAGTCGCCGCCGGAGCCGCCCTGCACGGTCGACGTCTGCACGAAGACGTCCGAGTCCGTCGCGTCGATCGCGGTCGCGCCGGGGAGTCCGTCCGACTTGTACTGGGTGGCGCCGCGACCCCCGCTCACCGTGCTCCCGGAGATCACGACCGTGGACCGGACGGCCTCGACGGCCGAGCGGGCGGAGTAGCTGGGGACGCCGGGCGACCACTCGTTGCCGCTGCGACCCGAGACGGTGCTGCGGCTGATGACGACCGCCGCGTTGTCGACCAGCACGAGCTCCGAGAGCCCCACCGCGCCGCGGAACGTGCCGTCGTCGAGGAGCACGCTGCCCGTGTTGTCGTGCACGTACAGGGCCGCCTGCTCGACGTCGATCCCGGACAGCACGACGTACTGGTTCGCGGGGACCGTTCCGATGTCGATGCCCGGTCCGCCGACCTCCGGCGCGTGCCCCGTGTCGGCGACGATGCGCAGCCCGAAGTCGAGCGTGAAGCCGGCGTACGTGCCGTCGCGCACCACGACGAGGTCCGCGGGAGCCGCCGAGTCGATCGCGGCCTGGATGTCCGTGAAGTCGACGCCGACGCCGCCGTCGTCGTCGACGACCCAGGTCGTCTGCGCGCTCGTCGCGGCGGACACGGTCAGCAGCGCGAGCAGCGCCGTCGCGGCGCGGATCCGCGGCGTGGAGGTCTGCGTCATGGTCCTGCTCCCTCGGTGGTGCGTCCGGCGGGAGGCGGTCTCCTCCCTGCTCCCGGCCGCGCCATCCTACCCCGGGTCCGGCGGACCGTTGTGGTGCGCCGGCCGGCCGGCCGCTACCCTCGGCCCGCGGAGGGGAGCCCGCGACGGAGACCGACCCATGCCCGCGAACACCCGCGCCACCGCCTACCCCACGACCTTCACGCCCGTCGGCGCGCTCGACGTGGGCGCCCGCTCCGCGTTCATCGTGCGCACGTACTGGCACCTGTTCGGCGCGATCCTCGCGTTCACCGGGCTCGAGGTGCTCCTGTTCTCGACCGGCATCGCGGAGCGCCTCGCGTCGGCCATGCTCGGCACGAGCTGGCTGCTCGTGCTCGGCGGCTTCATCGTCGTCTCGTGGATCGCGAGCCGCGCCGCGCACACGGCGACGTCGCCCGCGGTGCAGTACGCGGCGCTCGCCGGCTTCGTCGTGGCCGAGGCGCTCATCTTCATCCCGATCCTCTACATCGCGCAGGCCTACGCGCCGGGCGCCATCGAGAGCGCCGCGACCGTGACGCTGCTGGGCTTCGGCGGGCTGACCGGCGTCGTCCTCTGGACGCGCAAGGACTTCACGTTCCTCCGCGGGCTGTTGCGTTGGGGCTTCATCGTCGCGCTCGTCGCGATCGTCTCCGGCGCGATCTTCGGCTTCCACCTCGGCACGGGCTTCTCGCTCGTCATGGTCGCGCTCGCCGGCGGCGCGGTGCTCCACGACACCTCGAACGTCCTGCACCACTTCCCCGAGGACCGGCACGTGGGCGCCGCGCTCGAGCTCTTCGCCTCGATCGCGCTCATGTTCTGGTACGTGCTGCAGATCTTCCTGAGCCGCGACTGAGCGGCGGGCCGGCCTCCGCGCGGGAGCCGGCCGATCGCGTGACCGGGGGCCGTCCGCGGGCGCGATCCGCCCCGTCGGCGGGCTCCCGGGAATTCCTGTCGGGGTCCCGGGCGCGAGGTCGTTCCTCCCGGGTGACCACCCCCGCAAAGGAACGATCCCCATGCCGTCCTCCCGCCTCCGCTCCCTCCGCGCCGCGTTGCCGGCGCTCGTCCTGGCCCTCGCCGCGCTGCCCGCCGCCGCCGGCGTGGTCCGCGTCCCGCAGGACGCCGCGACCATCCAGGCCGCCGTGAACCTCGCCGGCACCGGCGACGTCGTGCTCATCTCCTCGGGCACCTACGAGGAGACCGTGAACATCACGAGCCGCGTCGACCTCACGCTCCGCGGCAAGGGCAAGGTCGTGCTGCGCGCGCCCCTCGGTGTCGACGAGGTCGTGCTCGTGGTCGGCAGCACGGGCATCCGGCTCGTCGACCTGCGCTTCGTCGGCGGCGACGACCCGCCGGGCATCGGGAGCCCGACGGGCGTGACCGCCCTCTCGAGCCGGGCCGTGCACGTGCACGACTGCCGCTTCACGCGCGTCGGCATCGGCGTCCACGTCGACGGCGGCAGCGCGGCCGCCGTCACGGAGAGCTCCTTCGTGCAGTGCACGACCGGCGTGTACCTCGACGACACGACGGGCGGCGTCGCCGCGCGTAACGAGTTCGAGAACTGCACGCGGTCGGTCTTCTTCCTCGGCGCGACGGCCTGCTCCGCGACGGAGAACGAGGTCGACGGCGGCACGTTCCGCGCCTTCGACGTCGCCTCGGGGTCCAACAACCTCATCGTCGACAACGAGGTCGAGTCGTCGGCCGCCGCCGTCCGGTCCCTCGCGGCCGACACGCACGTGCTCCGCAACTCGATCAAGAAGTGCCTGTCGGGCATCGAGATCGTGGGCGACCGGGCGCTCGTCGCCGGCAACAAGGTGAGCAAGGTCGAGCAGTTCGGCATCCGCATCGGCGCGTCGGACGGCGTCGTCCAGGGCAACACGATCAAGGCGACCGGCGGCGACGGCATCGAGGTCGTGAGCGCGGACACGCTCGTGACCGCCAACGCCGTGAGCAAAGCCGGCGACGAGGGCATCTCCGTGATCGGCACGGGCAACACGATCTCCTTCAACAAGGTGAAGAAGAGCGCCGACGCCGACATCGCGTCGGACCTGCCGGCGCAGAACACCTTCCTCGCGAACAAGTCGAAGACGGGGGTCGTGTCCTACTGAGGTCCGCGCCGCGCGGTACCATGCGCGCACCCCGCGAGGAGCGCGCCATGAGGATCCGCCCGTCCGTCGTCCCCGGGAGGGCCGTCGCCCGCCGCTCGCCCGCGCCCCGCGCCTCCGCGCTGCTCGCCCGCGCGGCGTTCGCGTTCGCGGTGCTCGCGTCGCTGGCGCTCGCGCCGACCGCGGCCGCGCAGTTCACCTGCTGCAACCCGTGGGTCGACGTCGGAGGTGCGTTGCCCGGGACGCACGGCGCGCCGCTGCTCGAGCTGTCCGGGTCGATGGCGCCCGGCACGGTCGTGACGCTCGACATGGAGAACGCGCTCGAGCTCGCGCCCACGTACCTGATCCTCGGCTTCGGCCAGATCGGCGTGCCCTTCCAAGGCGGCGTGCTCGTGCCGCAGCCCGACGTCATCCGGTTGTTCGTGACGGACGGCAACGGTCGCCTCGGCTTCGCGGTGACGTGGCCCGGCGTGCCCGCCGGCACGGAGGTCGTGCTCCAGGCGTGGATCGAGGACCCCGTCGGTCCGTTCGGCTACGCGGCGAGCAACGGCGTGTCCGGCCTCGGCCCGGAGGACCCGCCGCCCGGCGCGTTCCCCGCCGACTGGGTGAACGGCAGCGACTGCGGCAACGAGCCCGAGATCCAGGTGCAGCAGTACGACGAGAACACCTACATCCTGCGCCAGTCGATGTGCACGGACTTCGAGGGGCCGTTCATGTTCCTGCTCTTCGGGCAGGACGAGGTGCTGCTCTACGACACGGGCGCGGGCGGCATCCCGATCGCGAACGTGGTCAACGCCGTCATCGCGGACTGGAAGGCCGCGCACGGGAACCCGTCGCTCGACCTGCTCGTCGCGCACACGCACAGCCACGGCGACCACGTCGCGGGCGACGGTCAGTTCCAGGGCATGCCGGACACGACGGTCGTCGGCACGTCGGCGACGGCGGTCATGAACTTCTGGGGCTTCCAGGACTGGCCGAACGACACCGTGCAGCGCGACCTCGGCGGGCGCGTGCTCGACGTCCTCGCGATCCCCGGTCACCAGGCGGCGCACATCGCGATCTACGACCACGAGACGGCGTTGCTGCTCACGGGCGACACGCTCTACCCGGGCTTCCTGTTCATCTTCGGCGCGGTGAGCCAGGACAACTTCGCCAAGTACCGGGCGAGCATCCAGCGGCTCGTGGACTTCACCGCCGACAAGCCCGTGCAGTGGGTCTTCGGCACGCACGTCGAGATGACGAGCACGCCGGGCGTCGCCTACCCGTACGGCACGAGCAACCAACCGAACGAGCGCGACCCGCAGCTGCTCCGCGCGCACCTGCTCGAGCTCAACGCCGCCGTGCAGGCGATGGGCGCCAACCCGCAGGTCGAGGTGCACGACGACTTCATCATCCAGCCGAGCGGGTGAGGGGGCGCGACGGACCGGGTGCCGTCGGCCGGGGCGGTGTCGCCCGACGCCCGGCCGGAGACGTGAGCTCGGCGGGCGCGGTCCGCGTCAGGCGTCGGCGCCGAGCACGACCGGGGCGTCGGCCGCATCCGCCACCGACCGGAGCAGAGTTTCCGCGTCCGCCGCGAGCCACGCGCCGCGGCGGTCGTCGACGAGCCCGCCCGCGCGCCAGTGGCGGAGGAGCTGCTTGAGCCGGCCCGCGAGCGCGGCGCGCGGCGCGCCGTTGCGCTCCATCTGCTCGGCGTACTCCTGGAGGAAGCGCGCGGCCTCGAGCGCGTCGACCTCGCGGCCGGAGAAGATCCAGGGGTCGGCCATCGCGCCGCGGCCGACCATCGCGTAGGCGCAGCCCGTCTCGTCGCGGACGCGCGCGAGGTCCTCGTGGCGGTCGACGCCGCCGTTGCCGCAGACCGGGATGTCGACGGCGTCGACCGCGCGGCGCAGGCGCTCCCAGTCGGCGGTGTCCGCGTAGCCCTCGGCGCGCGTGCGGCAGTGCACGGTGAGCAGCGAGGCGCCGCCCGCCTCGGCCGCGCGCGCGATGTCCTCGAGCGCGGAGTCGTCGTCGCCGCCGGCGCGGATCTTCGCGGTGACCGGCACTCGGTGCACGGCGTCGAAGCACGCGCGGACGAGCGCCTCGATCTTGCGCGGCTCGTCGAGCAGCGCGCTGCCGGCGCACGTCCGCAGCGCGCCCTTCGCCGGGCAGCCGAAGTTCAGGTCGACGACGGGTGCGCCCGCCTCCTCCGCGCGTGCGGCCGTGAGCGCGACGGCCTCGACGTCCGCGCCGAGCAGCTGCAGCCCGACGGGCGCCGCGTGCCGCGTCGGCCCGAGCTGCTTGCGGAGCATGCGCCGCGTGAGCGCGCCGCGGTTCACCCGCGCGAACTCCGTGAACGCGCCGCCGAGCGCGGTCGCCGGATTGCGTTCGAGCACGAGGTCGCGGAAGCACGGGTCCGTGACCCCGTCCATGGGCGCGAGCAGCGCGGGCGCGGTGAACGGGAGGGCGGGCATGGGGCCACGGTAGCGCAGCGGGGCGGAGCGTGTCGCGCGCGGAGGTCGCGTCGGGTCGGCGGCGAGCGTCATCGCCGGGCGCCGCCCCGCGTGCGCCGGGGCATCACGCCCCGTCGTCGTCCTCCACCTCCGGGGCGTTCGCCCCCTCCGCCTCGAGCAGGGCGTCCGCGAAGTCGCCGTCGAAGAGCCCGAGCTGCGGGCTGCCGTCGACGACCTCGTCGATGACGCGCTGCTTGCGGAGGAGCGCGCCGACCATGCGCGCGTCGAGGGAGTCCTGGAGCACGAGGTGCTGCACGAGGACGCTCTCGCGCTGGCCGATGCGGTGCGTGCGGTCCTCGGCCTGCGTGAGGTGCGCAGGCACCCAGTCGAGCTCGGCGAAGACGACGTTGGACGACGCCGTGAGCGTGAGGCCGAAGCCCGCCGCGGTGATCGAGCCGACGAACACGCGGCACGACGGGTCCTCCTGGAAGCGGTCGACGGCCGCCTGCCGCGTCGCGACGTCGTCGTCGCCCGTGAGCGTGACGGCGACGTCGTCGAAGGGCTCGGCGAGCTCCGCGACGACCGCCCGGTGGTGCGCGAACACGACGACCTTGCCGCCCGTGTCGTCGAGCACGGCGCGGATGTGCTCGAGCACGAGCGGCACCTTCGCGAGCGCCGTCGCCTGCCGCAGCTTGGCGAGCTCGCCGAACGCCATGTTCACGCCCGCGCGCAGCGCGGCGACCTCCGCGTCGCTCGCGCCGCGCTTGCCGCGCCCGATCGCGCGCAGCTCCGCGAGCCGCCGCCGGTGCTCCTCCCACGCCTCCGTCTCGACGGCGATGAGCCCCGAGACGCCGTCCGACGCGAGCTCGATGACCTGGCGGCGCTTGGGCGGCAGGTCGTCGAGGACCTGCGCCTTCGTGCGCCGCACCATGATCGTGCCGCACAGCCGCTCGTGCAGCTCGTCGAGGTTGTCCGCGCCGCCGAAGTCCCAGCCGTAGCGATTCTTGCACGGCTTGCAGTAGCGCTTCGCGAACGGCCAGAACGCCGGGAACTCCTCCGGCGCCAGGTAGTTCACGATCGCCCACAGCTCGACCGGCCGGTTGAGGATCGGCGTGCCGGTGAGGAACAGCTTGCGCCGCGCCTCGAGCGCGTAGAGCCGCTTGCTGCGCTTGGCCTGCTTGTTCTTGACGTAGTGGCACTCGTCGACGACGAGCACGTCCCACGGCTCGCGCAGCTGCGCGCGCCACTTGCCGAGGATCTCGTAGTTGACGATGACGACGTCCGCGTCCTCGGGGTACGTGCGCCCGGCCACGCCGACGACGCGGTCGCCGACGAGCCAGCGCTCGCACTCGCGCGCCCAGTTGAGCTTGAGGCTCGCGGGACACACGACGAGCACGCGGCGCGCGGTCTCGTCGGCGTTCACGACGCCCAGCGCCTCGACCGTCTTGCCGAGGCCCATCTCGTCGGCGAGCAGCGTGTGCTCGCGGTCGAGCGCGAAGGCGATGGCCGCGCGCTGGTAGGGCAGGTAGTCGGCGCCCGGCGGGCGCGGCACGTCGAGGTCGGCGTCCTTCGCGCGGCTCGCCTTCAGGGTGCGCGCCCGCGCGAGCTTGCGCTTCTGCTCCTCGCGGCGCGCGGCCTCCTGCTCGCGGTCGCGCGCCTCGGTCGCGGGGCCCGCGCCCTCGCGGATGCGCTCGCGCAGCGCGTCGTCGGCGTGGTCGCTGAGCTCGAGGGCCTTGAGGACGTCGTCGGTCCACCACGCGGCACCGACCTCGTGCTCGCACAGCTCGCACGGCTCGCGACGGCACCGCTCGCCGTGCCAGCGGAAGCCCGCGGCCTTCGGCGTCGCGCGCTCCTCGTACTCCGACCGCAGGACGAAGAGGCCGTCGACGGGCTCCGTCAGCTCCATGTCGGCCGGGCGGGGCGCGTCGGGGCGCCGTCCGTCGCGTCCGCGCCGGCCGCCTGCGACCGGCGGCGCTCGCGCAGCGCGCGGTAGACGGTCGCGCGACCGGCCGCGTCGAGCCGCGCCCAGCCCACGACCTCGTCCATCGTGCGCAGGCAGGAGGTGCAGCGCGTCATCGCGCGGTCGAGCCGGCAGACGTCGACGCACGGCGAGCGCGTCGCGCCGCACGCGCAGTCGGCGCAGAGCGGGGGCGGCCCGCCGTCGCGTGCGGTGTCCGCGACGGCCGCATCCGGACCGCCGGGCGCCGCGACGTCCGCGAGGACGTCCCGCGAGCACACGGGGCAGCGGTGGTCACGGGTCGGCATGGCGGGGTCGCGAGGGCGTCGGAGGGCAGACGACCATGCCGAACCGGGTGAGGCTCCGCAACGCGCGGCCGTCCACGGGCGCGGACGGACCGGCCCCGCAAGTCCGGCGCGGTGGGGCGACGCGCGGGCGGGTGTCCCACACGGGGCGGCTCGCGTCGGATCACGCCGATTCCGCTCGGGAGATCCCGCCCGGCGGCCGATAGTGCCGTCATGCGACTCCTCCGCCCGCTGGTCCTCGCGTCCGCCGCCGCCGCGCTCGTCGGCTGCGCCTCCTCCGGCCGCTCGTCCGACGGCGTCCAGCCGCCCGCCACGTACCGCGGCCTGCTCCTGCGCACCGACGTCCGCCTCTCGGAGGAGCAGTGGCCGAAGGCCCTCTGCAGGCCCGGCTGGAAGCGCGACCCCGACCGCGACGGCTTCCTCATCAACGACTGGGACGAGGAGATGTACGCGGAGCTCAACTGGAGGCACGCGCACATCAAGTACGCGGCGTACGCGCCGCCTTCGGCCGCGGACCGGTCGACGCCGGACCGCGAGGCGCCGCTGCGCATCGGCGCCTGGCGCCACCGGCGCTGGTGGGTCGAGCCCGAGTGGGCGGAGCTCGACGTCCTGCGCACCGACCTCGCCCTCGCGCGCGCGCCCGGCGCGGCGACGCTCACGCGCCTGGCGTTGAGCCCGGGCGGCGTCGTCGACGAGGAGCCCACCGACATCCTGCGCCTCGGCGTCGCGCGCTTCGGCGACAAGCCGTCCCCGTACCGCGATCGTCCCTTCGCCGTGCTCAGCGAGGGGTCCTCTCTCACCGTCGGCTTGCTCGACGACGACCACCGGGTCGTCGCGCGCGTCGAGCACGTCGACCCGGAGTCGGTCGTGCGCCTCGGCTTCGACGGCTACCTCTTCACGACCGAAGCGGACGGCGAGCGCCTGCACCACATCGTCGACGACGCGGGCGCGCCCCTCGCCGAGCCCTTCTCGAGGCTCGCGTGGTACTCGCCGCCGCCGGTCAAGGACCAGGCCGATCCCTCCATGTCGTATCAGACGACCTACCTCATGCCGACCGACCCGCCGCCGGAGGTCGCGAGCGCCGTCCGCGCGAAGCTCGACGGCAAGCTCTACTGGCCGGTCGCGCTGTCGGGGGAGTTCGTGCCGCAGCCCGAGTACTGCTTCGGCGCCGCCTACCTCGGCTCGCGGACCTGGGTCGCGTACTGGGACACGCCCGCGGGCGTGCGGCTGTCGTTCTCCGATACCGGACACCCGGCCGTCGAGGACCTCGCCGCGTCCTCCGAGCGCGCGCGCTGGGTGGACTGGGAGATCGCGTGGACCCAGTTCCTGCCGCACAGCACGCGGAGCTGGGTGCTCCAGGTGGCGGAGGAGACGGGGTCCGGCGAGCGCGTCTGGCGCGCGTACCGCGACGCCGACTGCACGTGGCCCACGGCGCTCGGCGACCGCACGTGGCCGACGCGCGAGGCTCTCGGCGCGGAGCTGCAGCAGCGCGAGCTCGCGGTGCTCGAGGACGAGGAGCGCATCGACGCGCAGCGCGCGCTGGCGGCCAGCTCGGAGATCGTGCCCGGTTCGGAGGGGGTCGCGTCGACCGCCATGACCGTCGCCCCCCCCGCGGCGCCGCGTCAGGTCGACTGCGGTCGCTGCGGAGGCAAGGGCTTCCTGGTCTCCATGCGGGACTACACGACCTGGTACACGCCCGTCGTGACGAACCGCAACGGCCTGCAGTTCACGAGCCGCACGTCGATCACCACGACGCGCCCGCACTACGACGGCGTGTGCGGCGCGTGCGGCGGCAAGGGGTGGGTCGCGGTGCGCTGAGGGCGCGCCGGCGCGGCGAGGACGTCCGCGTCGGGGACGGGGCGGCCGGAGGGAGCGCGCGGGGTCCGTCGCGTTCCGTACGCTGACGCCCATGGACCCCGCTGACTGGAGCCGCGCCCGCCCGATCTTCGAGGAGGCGGTCGAGCTCGCGGCGGACGAGCGCGCGGCCTTCGTGGAGCGCGCCTGCGGCGATGCGCCGGCGGTGCGCGTGCTCGTGGACGGGATGCTCGCGGCGGACGCGGACGCCTCGTCCGGTGCGGGTGACGCGACCGACGCGCGCGCGTCCGACGCCCTGGCGCCGCGCTCCGCGCCGCTCCTCGACCGGGCGGCCTCCGGCGTCGCCGCGCTCGTCGGCGACCTCGCGCGCGACCGGGTGGGCGAGACGATCGGCGAGCACCGCGTCGTCGCGCTGCTGGGCCAGGGCGGCATGGGGTCCGTCTACCTCGCGGAGCGCACGGGCGGCGACTTCGAGCAGCGCGTCGCGATCAAGGTCGTCAAGCGCGGCATGGACACCGAGCAGGTGCTGCGGCGGTTCCGCGAGGAGCGGCGCATCCTCGCGTCGCTCGAGCACCCGGGCGTGGCGCGCGTGCTCGGCGGCGGCGAGACGGCGGACGGCCTGCCGTACCTCGTCATGGAGCACGTCGACGGCGCGCCGATCGACGCCTCCTGTCGCGAGCGGCGGCTCGACGTCGCGGCTCGGCTGCGCCTCTTCGCGGAGGTGTGCGAGGTCGTGAGCCACGCGCACCGGCGGCTCGTCGTGCACCGCGACCTCAAGCCGTCGAACATCCTCGTGACGCGCGAGGGCTCCGTGAAGCTGCTCGACTTCGGCGTCGCCAAGGTGCTCGACGGGTCCGACGGGCAGCCGACGCTCACGCAGGCGGGGCAGCGGCCGATGACGCCGGGCTACGCGTCGCCCGAGCAGGTGCGCGGCGAGGCGGTCACGACGGCGAGCGACGTCTTCGCGCTGGGCGTGCTGCTCTACGAGCTGCTCGCGGACGTGCATCCGTTCCTGGGTGCGCCCGCGGCGGGCGGCGACGGGCGTGACGGCGCGACGAGCGCCGCGGGGAGCCGCGGGTCACGCGGGATCGGCGACGAGGCATCCGTCGGGTCGCCGCGCGCGGGGCGCGGGGGCCGCGCCTCGTCGCGCCCGAGCGCCGCCGAGGTCGAGCGCCTCGTGTGCGAGGCGGAGCCGCCGCCGCCGAGCACCGCGTGCCGCGCGACGGATCCCGCCCGCGCGCGGCGGCTCGTCGGCGACCTCGACACGATCGTGCTCGCGGCGCTGCGCAAGGAGCCCGAGCGGCGCTACGCGTCCGTCGACCGGTTGCGCGACGACGTGCGGCGGCACCTCGACGGCTTCCCGGTGCTCGCGCGGCGCGACACGCTCGGCTACCGCGCGACCAAGTTCGCGCGACGCAACGCGGGCGGCCTCGTCGCGGCGGCGCTCGTCCTCGCGACGCTCGTGACGACCGTCACCTACTACACGCTCGAGCTGCGCGACGAGCGCGACCGCGCCGAGCGCGAGGCGCTCAAGGCGGGCAAGGTCGCCGACTTCCTGCGCTCGACGTTCTCGGCGCCGGACGTGCTGGACCTCGTGCCGTCGGACGCGCCGCAAGGGCTGGACGTCACGGCGGGGCAGCTCCTCGAGCGCGGCGTGGCGCGCATCCGCGAGGAGCTCCTCGACGAGCCCGACGTGCGCGCGTCGCTGCTCGAGACCTTCGCGGGCACCTACCGCACGCTCGGCGAGTACGCGCTGGCCGCCGGGCTCATGGAGGAGGCGCTCGCGCTGCGCGTCGAGCACGACGGGCCGGGCTCCATGGCCGTCGTGCAGACGGAGAACCTCCTCGCGAGCATCTACTCCGAGAACGGCGAGCTCGACCGGGCGCTGCCGCTGTTCCGCTCGTCGCTCGAGGGCCTGCGCCCGCTGGTCGCCGAGGACTCCATGTCCATCGGCGTCGCCGCGAACGACCTCGGCATCCTGCTCTGGAAGCAGGGCCGGCCCGCCGAGGCCGAGCCGCTGCTGCGCGAGGCGCTCGAGGTGTTCCGCGGCGAGTACGGCGACGAGCACGGGTTCACCGCCGTCGCGCTGGGCAACCACGCGCGGGCGTTGCGCGACACCGGCCGCTACGACGAGGCCGTCGCCCAGGTGCGCGAGGCGCTCGACGTCAAGCTGCGGCTGCTCGGGCCCGACGACGCGAGCGTGGCGAACACGCACGGGCAGCTCGGCATGCTGCAGCTCGAGAACCTCGAGCAGCCGGACGCCGCGGAGGCGTCCTTCCGCGAGGCGCTGGCCATCCGACGCGCGCAGCTCGGCGAGGACCACCCGTACGTCGCGGTGAGCCTGCACGAGCTCGCGCGCGCGCTCCACGCGCAGGGCGCCGACGAGGAGGCGGAAGCGCTCTTCCGCGAGGCGCTCGCGCTGCGTCGCGCGGAGCTGCCGTCGGAGCACCCGCACACGGCGATGAGCCTCGCGGGGCTCGGCGGCTTCCTCGTCGACGCCGGCCGCCTCGACGAGGCGGCGCCCATGCTGCGCGAGTCGCTCGCGATGCGCGTGTCGCTGCTCGGCGACGCGCACCACGACACGGCGGAGTCCCGCAGCCTGCTCGGGCTGTGCCTCGTGCGGCGCGCGACCGACGCGGGTGACGACACGCGACTCGCGGAGGGCCGCGCGCTCATGGAGCGGGCCGCGGCGCAGCTCGAGGAGTCGCTCGGCGCGGGCGACCCGCGCACGCGTCGGGCGCGGGCGCGCCTCGCGAGCGCGGCGACTCCCTGACGTCGACGTCGCGCTCCCGCGGGCCGTCACATCCCGTCCGATGGCGGCCGTTCGTCGGGCTGATACGATGCGCGCATGGACGCCCTGTCCGCAGACCCCGCCGACCCGCACGCGCGCGATACGAGCGCCGAGGCGCTCGCCGTCCAGACGGCCTGCTACCGCCGCATGACGCCGGCGCGGAAGCTCGAGATCGTCCGGACGCTCAACCGGAGGGCGGACGCCTTCGCGCTGGCGGGTATCGCGGAACGGTATCCGGACGCCGACGAGGAGGAGCGGCGCATGCGCCTGCTCGCGCTGAAGCTGGGTCCGGAGCTGACCCGCGCGGCCTACGGCTGGTCGCCGGACGACTGACGTGGCCCGGGACGACGCCGCGGCGTCGGGCTCCTGACCGCGCTCACCGCACGAGCAGCAGCCGTTCGTTCGCCGGGTAGAGCCACTCGACGCCGCGCTCCGTGACGACGGCGTCGTCCTCGAGCGGGACGCGCAGCTTGTTGCCGCCCCACTCGGGGATCGACGTGTACGCGAAGAGCTCGATGGAGAGCAGGTTCGTCGCGCGCAACGGGTAGCCGCGGCGCACCGGGTTGAAGAACGCGACCGACGGGCCGATGCCGTGCCCCGTGTTGCCGACCGAGTGGCAGCCGATGACGACGTCCGTCGTGTCCGGGTCGCGCGTCGGCTCGTTGAACGGGATGTTCACGAAGCCCGCGGCCTCGAGCGCGGCGTGCACCTCGGCCTCGGCCTCCGCGGCGGTGCGGCCGGGTCGCAGCGTGCGCGTGATGACGTCGCGCGCCGCGACGGCCCGCTCGAACGCGTGCCGGAACGACGCCGGCGCCCGCTCCTCGCCCTCGCGCAGCACGTAGGCGATGCGCTTCATGTCCGTGAAGAACCCGAGGTGCCCGACGCCCCAGTCGATCATGAGCACGTCGCCGCGGCGGATGACGCGGTCCGTCGACACGGCCACGATGCCGTCCGGCCCGGTGACGTAGATGCTCGGCATGCCGAAGCTGCTGCCGAGCCCGCGCTCGAGCAGCCGGTCGAGCAGCCACCACGCGACGTCCTCGAGCGTCGTGACGTCCGGCGTGATGACCTCGTTCGACAGCGCGCGCTCGGCGAGCTCGCGCGAGATCTCGCCCGCCTCCGCGAAGGCCGCGATCTCCGACGCCGTGCGCCGCCCGCGGAAATCGGAGAGGAACGCCTCGCCCGACACGAGCCGCGCGGCGTAGGTCTCGCCGAGCGTCTCGACGAGCTGCTCCCAGCCCGTGTGCGAGAGGTCGTCCGCCGGGCCGATCGCGCGCGAGGTGTTCACGGCGATCGTCGCTGGGTCACGCTCCGCGACGAACCCCGCGAGCGCGTCGGCGGGGAGGAAGAGGTCGTACGCGCCGTTGCGCTCCATGAGCGGCCCGTCGATCCCGAGCGCCGCGCGCTCGATGCGGTCCCCGCCGCGGTCCGTGAACACGTAGAAGCCGTCCGTCGCCGCGTAGCCCTCGCCGAGGTCGAGGCGGAAGCTGCCGTGGTTCGCCTCGCGGATCATCGTGATCCACATGTCGACGCCGTGCTCGCGCATGACGGCCGGCAGCACGTGGTCGAACTTGTCGCGCCGGATCTGGTTGAGCCGCTCCCAGCGGCGGCGCGCCTCCTGCGGCGCGGCGTCGGGCGCGAGGGTCGTGAGCGCGACGAGCGCGAGGACGAGGGCGGTCGGGGTGCGCGACATGGCGGTCTCCGGGACGGGGCGCCCATTGTGCCGGGGAGCCGTCCACCTTTGACGAGAGAGTGGACGGCGCCCCGCCGCGCGGGCCGTCGCCTAGAGTGACGCGCCTCGGCGACGGCGCGGCGCGTGGAGGCGACGCGCGACGCCGACACCCGCGCAGACCGCCGCGCGCCGCACCGATCCGCCTCCCGCGAGGACCGACCCATGGACACCGCGCACGACGCCTCCGCCTCCCCGTCCGCCGGGCCGACCGCGGTCCGCCCCGTCGCGTCGACCCGCTCCGCGCGCACGCCGCTCCTCGCGCTCGTCGCCCTGGCCGTCGCGTACGGGCTGCTCGAGCTCGTCGTGCAGCTCGCGTGGTCGCCGGAGGTCGTGCAGCCCTTCGAGGAGGCGGCGCGCGAGATGCCCGCCGAGGAGCTGCGCGCCGCGCGCGAGCAGGCCGGGCTCGGGTTCCGCGACCCGGGGCAGACGGTGCATCCTTATCTGGGGTTCGTGTACGTGCCGCCGGCGGACGGGACGCCGACCATGCTGCCCATCTCGGAGGAGGGCTTCCTCTGCGCGGGCTCGGTGTTCCGCGAGCGCAGCCCTGGCAAGCTCGTCATCGGGCTCACGGGCGGGTCGGTCGCCGGACAGCTCGGCAGCTTCCACGGCGCGTTCCTCGAGACGGCGCTCCGCGCGCACGAGGCGTTCGCCGAGAAGGAGCTCGAGTTCGTGTGGCTCGGCATGCCCGGCTACCACCAGCCGCAGCAGGCGCTGCTGCTCAACTGGCTCCTCGCGCAGGGCGCGGAGTTCGACGCCTTCGTGAACCTCGACGGCTTCAACGAGATCGCCGTCGGGCCCGTGCTCAACGCGCCGCGTGGCACGCACCCGCTCTACCCCATGAACTGGAGCATGGTCGCGCTCGACGTGCCGGACCTCCGCGTGCGGCGGCTCGTCGGTGCGATCGAGCACGTGACGCGCGAGCGGCGCGAGGCGGCGGCGGCCTTCGTCGGGTCGTCGTGGACGTGGTCGCCGCTCGCGCGGCTGCTCGCCGAGCGCCGTGATCGTGCGGCGACCGACCGGCTCGCCGCCTACGAGGCGGAGCTCGCGGAGGTGAGCGTCCCCGACGAGGTGCCGTGGTTCGTGCGCGGCCCGGAGCGCGACCACGCGCCGATGGAGGAGCTCGTCGACGAGGGCGCGCGCGTCTGGGAGCGCGCCTCGCGCCAGCTCGACGCCGTCTGCCGCGCGCACGGCATCCGCTACGTGCACGTGCTGCAGCCCAACCAGTACGACCCGGGCAGCAAGCCGCTCTCGGACGCCGAGCGCGAGGTCGCGTACCAGGAGGAGTCGCCGTACAAGCCGGCGGTCGAGCGGGGCTACCCGCTGCTGCGCGAGGCCGGCGAGCGACTCGTCGCGGACGGCGTCGTCTTCCGCGACCTGAGCGGCGTGTTCGCCGACGTCGAGGAGCCGCTCTACGCCGACGTCTGCTGCCACTTCGGGGCGGAGGGCAACCGGCTGCTGTCGATCGGCATCGCGCAGGCGCTGGCGGACGCGTTCGCGGGGTAGGGGCCGCGGCGATCCCCGGGTTCGATGTGCCGGCGCGAGCGACCTGGGAACACGTCACGGATGCTAGACTCGTCCCATGCCGCACGGCCCGGGAGAGACGCCTCGTGACGACGCGGATCGCCGGGCGTCCCGGCGCCGGATGTGGCCCGTCCGGAGCTTTGCGCTCGGCGAAGAACCGTCCGACGACCTGAGCGCCACGACGACGGCGGAGGAGCGGCTCGCCATGGTGGCGGAGCTGACGCGCGAACTCTGGACGCTCACCGGCGACCGCCTGCCGGACTACCCCCGATCGGAGGCGCCCGTCCGCAAGCTCCTGCGCCGGGTCTCCTGAGCCGCCCTTGAACGAGGACTTCCGCGACCTGCTGGCGGCCCTCCTCGGCGAGGGCGTCCGGTTCCTCGTCGTCGGCGCGCATGCCTTGGCCGTGCACGGCGTGCCGCGGGCGACGGGAGACCTGGACGTCTGGGTCGACCGGGACGCATCGAACGCCGAGCGGGTCCTCGCGGCGCTGCGACGGTTCGGCGCCCCGGTCGAGCAGCTGGGCGTCTCCGTCGACGACCTGCAGGCGCCGGGGGTGGTCGTCCAGATCGGGCTCCCGCCGCGGAGGATCGACGTCCTCACCGAGGTGAGCGGGCTGTCGTTCGCCGCGGCGTGGGAGTCGAGGACCTCGCACGACGTCGACGGTCTGGAGGTCCCGTTCCTCGGCCGCGACGAGCTCGTCCGGAACAAGCGGGCGAGCGGCCGGCCGAAGGACCTCGCCGACCTGGACGCCCTCGGAGAGTCGGACGGCCCCCCGTGACCGACCTCACCGACGCCGACGTCGCCGCCTTCCGTCGCGACGGGTACCTCGTGCTGCGCGACGCCGTGCCGGAGGACGTGCTCGCGGTGCTCGACGATGCGGTCCAGCGCTTCCTGCGGAACGAGGTCCCGGACATGGGGCGCGACCTCTGCGACATGAGCGGGCCCTACGACCGGCCGTTCGAGGAGTTCGCGATCGTCAACGCGATGCTGCCGCGGCGCTACCTGCCGTCGCTGCAGGGCAACGGCTACGAGACGCGCGCGGCCGGCTGGGCGCGGCGGCTCGTCGGGGAGACGGCGACGCTCGACTACGACCAGTTCCTCGTGAAGAAGCCGGGGCGCACGGACGCCGTCTTCGCGTGGCACCAGGACCTCGGCTACTGGCCGACGGGCACGCCCGACACGACGACGGCGACCTTCTCGCTCGCGCTCGACGACGCCGACGAGGCGACGGGCTGCCTGCGCGTCGTGCCGGGGTCGCAGCGCGAGCCGACGCTCCGGCCGCACCGGCCCGCGCACGCGTCGCGCGACCGCTCGCACGTGCTCGCCGCCGAGCTCACTGACGCCGACGAGGTCGTCCCGCTCCCCGTGCGCCGCGGCGACGTGACCGTGCACGACGAGCGCATCGTTCACGGCTCGCCCGGCAACGCGACCGACCGCTGGCGCCGGACCTACGTGATCGCGTTCCGCACGGCGGCGACCGTCGCCTACGAGCGCTCGATCGGCTTCACGCACTCGCACGACGACGACGTCGCGTGGGAGACCCACCTCGGCGCGCTCGCGCGAGAGAGGTGAGCTACATCCGCCACCCCGGCAGCCGGTACGCCGCGGGGTCCGCGACGAAGGCGTCGCGCGTCTCCTCGTCCTCGAACCAGTAGTCGACGTCCGTCTCGGGGTCCGTCGCGCCGGGCGAGTCCTGCGTCGGCCGGAAGCGACGCTTGGACACGGGGTCGGTGAGCAGGCCGCAGTAGCGCACGACGTCCTCGCGGAAGCGCTCGCGCGCGGCGGAGTCGGCGAAGAGGTAGGTCTCGTGGTTCACGCGCACGGCGAGCGCCGGGTCGAGGGCGGCCGGGCGCGACGGGTCCATGTAGCAGGCCCAGGTCATGCCCTTGCGGGCGAGCGAGGCGGGGACGTCCTGCACGAAGACGTCGGGGCAGGGCACTCAGCAGAAGCCGACGGGCTCGCCGTTCACGTACATCGGCGGGACCTTCGGGTTGAGCCGGTTGCCGAGCCGGATCATGCAGGAGTCGTTGCGCGAGACCTGGCCGTCGACGAAGCGCAGGCGGTGCCGCGACGGGTCGTCCTCGGACGGCACGGCGAACACGCCCTCGCACATGGTGGACGCCTGGAGCGACGGGCAGATCCGCTCGTCGTGCGTGCGGAGCTCGGCGTCGGTCATCGCGCGCTCGCCGGACGCGCCGAGCGCGCAGGCCGGGAGCGCGACGAGCGCGGACAGGGCGAGGGCGGTGAACGCGCGGCGCACCGCGGGTCGGTTCGGCGACGGGATCATGCGGGTCCTCCTCCGGGTCGGCGCCCCCCGGGGCGCGGCCCGGGTTACGAGGAGGCCCGGCGTCTGTTGGGGCGGACCGGACGACCTCCCGGCGGGCGGTGCCGCGGCCCGCACCGACGTCGGCCCGCGTCGGACCACGAGCGCCGCTCCCCCGCGCTCACTCCGCGGGCGCGCCGTCCTCGATCCAGCGGCGCAGCGTGTCGAGCCGCGCCTCCGTGAGCCGGTCGCCCTCGGGCGGCATGCGGAGCTCGTCGTCCGTCCAGGCGGCGGCGCGCCAGAGCCGGCTGTCCTCCGCGTCGCCCGGGACGACGGCCGGTCCGCGCCGTCCGCCGCGGAGCAGCGCGTCGAGCGACGTGAGGTCGAGGCCGCTCGCGGGCGCGGGCGGCGCGTGGCAGCCGGTGCACGACGTCTCGAGGATCGGGCGCACGTCGCGCGGGAACGTCACGGGCGTCTCCGCGGTCGACTGGTCGACGGACGACGTCGCGGCGTGCGCGGCGAGCGACCCGCCCGCGGCCGCGGCACGGTTCGCGGGACCGTCGAGGTCGCCCGCGAGCGCGCGCGGCATGCCGACACCGTGCGCGTAGACGGCGGTCCCGCCGAGGTGCCCGACGAGCCCCGTGTGCGCGGCGCAGGCGAGCGCGCCGGCGCCCACGACGAGCCTCGACCACCGGCGGCAGCGCGACGACCGCCACGCGAGCGCGCCGAGCACGGGGACGAGCGCCGTCGCCCACACCCAGCGCGCCCACGCGGCGTGCTCCGCGACGACCGCGAGCGCCTCGACGCCCGCGCCGCCCGCGAGAGCCCGCGCCGCGTCGCCGCTGTCCGCGGCGACGAGCGCGGCGAGCACCGTCGACCCGTAGAGGACGACGATGCACCCGCGCAGCGCCGACGACCGGCCGCGCGTGAGCAGCCAGGCCGTGACGAGCGGGAGCCCCAGCACGCCGGCCGCCACCGGCAGGTGCACGACGGCCGCGTGCCGCATGCGCGGGTCGGCGAGCGACTCGAGCACCTCGGCGAGGTCGACGGGGATCATGGCGGGGCTCCGGCTCGTCGCCGTCCGGGTCAGCGGTCCTCGGGCTCGCCGGCGCCGTAGCCGCGCGCCTCGCGCAGCATCGGGTAGTGCTGCGTGAACACGGAGTCCTGCTCGGCGGACGCGGTGTGGCAGGCCGCGCACGACGCCGCGGGCAGCGGCTCGGCGACGCGGTGGATCGGCCCGCCGTCCTCGTCCGTGAACCGGAAGTACGCCCAGTTGCCGGGCTCGTCGGGGAAGCGCTCGCTGTCCTTCACCGCCGCCTCGAGGCCGGTGATCTCGCCCATGAAGTACCCCTTGCCGCTCGTCGACGCCTTCGTGCCGACGCTGCTGAGCTCCTTGAGCAGCACGGTGCCGTCGCGGAAGTCGCCGGTGCGCTTGTAGTGGTCGTAGCTCGCGGGGTCGATGTAGACGCTGTGGAACTCGGGGAACGCGGCGTGGCCGTCGTTCATGTCGTCCGGCGTGAGCGGCGCGCCGACGAAGATCCAGCGGCGGTAGCCGCGCGGACGCTCGAGGCTGCCGTCGTCGCGGAAGGCGAGCAGGGCGTCCGCGGGGCGCGCGGCGGCGGCCGCGGGGCGGGCGCCCATGGCGGACTGCGGGGCGGCGGGCGCGGCGCCGAGCATGCCGCAGGCGGCGGCGAGCAGGACGCTCCCGCCGAGGATCGTGCGCAGGGTGTTCGTCATCGTTCCGGTCTCCTCGGACACGGGGGAGCGGCACCGTCGTCGCGTCGGATCGCGTCGCGGACGGTGTCGCGGGGACGTGTCCTGGGTCGCGCGGCGACGGCGGTCCTTACGTCCGGAACCGCCTCGCGACACCCGCGCGGCGTGACCCCGGGCGAGCCCGCCCCGCCCCGCGACGGCTCCCCGGCGACGGCGCGGGCGGCGTCACCGGCCGTTGCCGTACCATGCGCGCGCCCGTGCCCCGGAGGAGCCGTCCATGCACCGCCTCGCCACCGCGCTCGTCGTCGGACTGCTGCTCTCGGCGTGCGGCGACCCGGCCGCGCCGTCCGGTCCCGCCGCGATCCGCCTCGTCGACCGCTTCGCGTCGGCCGAGGTGCGCGGCACGCCGCCCGTGAGCGACGAGCTCCCGCCCTCGACGAGCTGGCGCTTCGACGGCCCGCCGCCCGCCGCGGACGACGACGGCGCTCCCGCCGACACGTCCGCGGATGACCCGACCGACCCGGCGCCTCCCGCCGTCGACGCGCCCGACGACGCGCCGGACGACGCCGCCGACGACGCCCACCCGCTCTTCGAGCTCGCCGACGGCGCCGCGCCGCCCGTCGCCGTGCACGGCTGGCACGCGCTCTCCGGCGTCGAGGACCTCGCCGTGCGTGACGGCCGGCTCGTCGGCACCGTCGGCGAGATGCCCATCCTCCACACCGTGCGCCCCGAGGGCATGGAGGAGGACGACCTCCTGCACGCCGTCGAGGTGCGGCTGCGCGTCCCGTCCGGCGGCAAGCTCGGCTTCCTCTTCGACGACGCGGAGCGGCTGGAGCTGGAGCGCTTCCTCGCGCGCGCCGAGGACTCCTCGCGGGGCGCGCTCACCGTCGACCTGCAGCCCGGCGACGAGGTGCGGACCTACACGCTCACGACGGCCGACTCCTCGTTCCTGCCGTCGATCCCCGTGGCCGACGTGCACCACGTCATGCTGCGCGTGTGGGACGTCGAGCCCGGCGACGAGCTGGCGCTCGAGTCCGTGCGCCTCGTGTCGCGGCGCGAGCACCTCGCGACGATCCCGTCCGGCGTGTCGTGGCAGCCGTGCTCCGAGATCTACCGCGAGGCGATCGTCGCGCGCTCGCCGGAGGAGGTGCTGCTCACCGTGGACCTGCCCGCCGAACCGTGGCTCGACCTCGAGCTCGGCACGGTGGAGGAGGGGCCCGCGACCTTCCGCGTCGACCTCAGGCTCGGCGGCACGGACGCGCCCGTCGACCGCACGCTGCTCCTGCGCACGCTCACGACGTCCGGGCGCTGGGAGCCCGTGACGATCGACCTCGCGCCATGGGCCGGGCAGCGCGTGACGCTCGGGCTCGCGCTCGCCGCGGAGTCGAGCGGCGCGATCGGCCTCTGGGGCTCTCCGGTCGTGCGCTCGCGCGGCGCGGCGCCGGACCTCGGCGCGCCGTCGCCTTCACGCGCCGCGCTCGGCGGGCCGGACGCGCCGCGCGGCGTCATCCTCATCGTCACGGACACGCTGCGTCGCGACCACCTCGACGCGTGGGGCTACGAGCGCGAGACGGCGCCCGTGCTCACGCGCCTCGCCGCCGAGGGCGCGCGCTTCGCCGACAACATCAGCCAGGGCGCGTGGACCAAGGTGTCCGTCGGGTCGATCCTCACGTCGCTCTACCCGTCGACGCACGGGATGGTCGACACGCCGGACCGGCTGCCCGCGTCCGTGCAGACGCTCGCCGAGTGCTTCCGCGACGCGGGGTACGCGACCTTCGCGACCTCGTCCGTGCCGTTCACCGGCAAGCTCTCGAACCTGCACCAGGGCCTCGAGGTCATGCACGAGCGCAGCTCGCTCGAGGGCGACGTCGGCAGCAAGACGGCGCGGCCGTTCGTCGACCGATTCCTCGACTGGCTCGGCCGCCACCACGACGTGCCGTTCTACGCGCGGCTGCACGTGTTCGATCCGCACAGCCCGTTCGAGCCGCGCCGCCCGTGGGACACGCGCTGGGCGGAGCCGGGCGCGAAGGCCGCGCACGAGGAGCGCGTCGAGCAGGCTCGCGAGGTCATGGAGGAGTCGGCGCGCAAGGCGCGCGGCCTGCCGTGGCTCACGGAGCTGCAGGAGGCGGGCGTCGACCCGGACGCGTTCACGCGCACGGAGAAGGACTGGTACGACGCGTCCATCCGCGCCATGGACGCGGAGATCGGACGCGTCATGGAGCGGCTCGAGGAGTACGGGCTCGCGGACCGCGTCGTCGTCGCGGTCGTCGCGGACCACGGCGAGGAGTTCCTCGAGCACGGGCGGCACTGGCACGGCGACACGGTGTACGGCGAGATGACGAACGTGCCGATGATCGTGCGGTGGCCGGGCGTCGTGCCGCCGACCGTCGTCGAGGAGACGACGCAGTCGCTCGACCTCGCGCCGACGCTGCTCGACCTGTGCCGGCTGCCCGTGCCGGAGCGCGCGCAGGGGCGCAGCCTGCTCCCGCTGCTCGCGTCGCCCGACGACCCGGCCGCGCTCGGCTGGCGTCCGCAGCCCGCGTTCTCGGAGGTGCGGCTCGCGGAGGACCGCGTGCCGGATCCGGCGGAGGACTGGGAGAGCTTCTCCATCGTGAACGGCCGCTGGCGGCTCGTGCGTCACGTCATCCGGCCCGAGGGGCGCGCGGAGTTCGAGCTCTACGACCACGGCGCCGACCCGCTCAACCTCGAGGACGTCGCGGACGAGCACCCCGAGGTCGTCGAGCGGCTGGCCGCCGAGCTCGAGCGCTGGAAGTCCTCGGCCGAGGCGCAGCGCGTCGAGGGCGACGATCTCGCCGACCTCTCGGAGGCGGACCTCGAGCAGCTGCGGGCGCTCGGGTACGTGAAGTAGGCGTCCTTCCGTCACCGATCGCCGGACGTGGTCTAGACTGGAGCCGGGAAACCACCCGGACGACCGCGCGGACCGCCGCACGAGTCGCCGCGCCACGAGGAGGAAAGCCATGTCCGCGAGGAACCCGACCGGACCCGTGCGTCGCGCCGCCGCCGCCACGCTCCTCGCGTGCGCGCTCGCCGCGTCGCCGCTCGGCGCGCAGGTCGTCGCCGACTTCGACGCGACCCCGACGAGCGGCCTCCCGCCGTTGGTCGTCTCCTTCACGGACCAGACCACGGGCGGCACGCCGATCTCGTGGCAGTGGGACTTCGGCGACGGCACCCTCGGGTTCGCGCAGGACCCCGTGCACGTCTACGACACGCCCGGCACCTACGACGTCTCGCTCAGCGTCATCGCGCAGGGCGGCGGCGTCGCCACGGAGGTCAAGACCGGGCTCGTGACCGTCGGGGTCCCGACGATCGCGCCGGACTTCGTCGCCGCGCCGACGAGCGGCTTCATCCCGCTCGAGGTGTCGTTCACGAACACGACGACCGGCGACCCCGTCTCCGCCTGGCTCTGGGACTTCGGCGACGGCACGACGTCCGTCGAGAAGCACCCGACGCACGTCTACACCGCCTACGGGAGCTACGACGTGACGCTCACCGCGTCGGCCGGCACGTCGAGCACGCAGGCGTCGAAGCCGGGCTTCGTCTCCGTCTCCGCGCAGTTCACCGCGCGGCGCGTGCTGACCGGCTCGCCCATCCCGTCCGGCGGCTACGCGTTCGCCGACGTGGACGGTGACGACGACCTCGACGTGGTCTTCGCGAGCGACTCCCAGCAGAACCAGGGCGTCCGTCTCATGCGCAACCTCGACGGCGCCGGCACGCTCGGCCAGCTGCAGACGATCACCTCGCCGGCGTGGGCCAACGAGCCCGAGTTCGGCGACGCCGACGGCGACGGGGACCCCGACATGCTGTGGGTCCACGCCGGCGGGGCCCGGTGGGCGCGCAACTCGAGCGGTTCGGGGACCGTCTGGGACAACTCCACCGTGACGTTCACGTCGACCGTGTTCGACACGGCGTTCCGCGACCTCGACGACGACGGGCTCGATGACGTCGTCCTCGCGTACGGCGACTCGCCGAGCCTGCGCGTCCACTTCGCGGACGGCGTGGCGTTCGGCGGTCCCGTGACGTTCGCGGGCGGGCCCGCGGAAGGGCGCTGCGTCGACGTCGCGGACCTGGACGGCGACGGCGACCCCGACGTCGTGGTGGGCGGCGACGTCGTCGAGCGGCTCGCGTGGTTCGAGAACGACGGCGCGGGCGACCTCTCCGTCGTGCACACGGTCGACGCGGGCCTCGAGGAGGTCGCGGCGATCCGCGCGGGCGACGTGGACGGCGACGGCGACGCGGACCTCGTGTTCGGCGCCACGGATCGCCTGGCGTGGCTCGAGAACCTCGACGGGCTCGGGACGTTCGGCGCGGCCGTGACCATCGAGGCCGTCCAGGTGCACCAGGTCGAGCTCGTCGACACGGACCGGGACGGCGACCTCGACGTGCTCTCGCGCGCGGCGTCGCTCCAGCTCCTGAACCACGCGAACACGGACGGGCTCGGCGCGTTCGCGCCCGCGCCGCAGGCCGTGCTCACGGCCGCGGGCTCGCAGGACGGGGCGCTCGGCGTCGCCGACCTCGACCGGGACGGCGACCCCGACGTGCTCGGCGGCGGCGGCGCGCCGGGCGCCATCGCCGGCTGGTACGAGAACGTGGGACTCGCGTCGCCGTGGACGTACCTCGGCGGAGCGGCACAGGGCGTCGCCGGCGAGCCCTTCCTCGACGCGATCGGCACGCTCGAGGCGGGCGACCCGCTCACGCTGCGCGTGACGGACGCGCCGGCGAGCACGTTGATCCTCGCGTGGCTGTCGTTCACGTCCGTACCGCTCGACGTGCTCGGGGGGACGCTGCACGCGAACCCGCCGGCGACGCAGCTCCTGCGCGCGACGGGGACCGACGGTGCGTGGAGCCAGTCGATCACCTGGCCGGTGAGCGTCGGCGCGGACGTGGAGTTCTGGCTGCAGTTCATCGTGCAGGACGGCGGCGTGCCCGCGGGACTCACGCTCACGAACGCGGTCACGGCGACCACGCCCTGACGAGCAGCCGCGAGGATCGGTGCGAGGACGTCCCACTGCGTCGGCGACGCCCGGGGACCATGAGGATCCCGGGAGCGGCGCCCGGAGCCGCCCGGGCGAGGTAGACTGCGCGCTCCGAGGCGTCGGGGGGCGCCTCCTCGCGGAGGAAGCCATGCGCTCGATCGCCGTCCGTCCGACCCGTCTCGTCCCCGCGCTCGTGGTCGCGCTGTTCGTCGCGTCGCCCGTGGGCGCGCAGATCACCGCCGACTTCGGCGCGACGCCCACGAGCGGCCTGCCGCCGCTCGTCGTGTCGTTCACCGACCAGACGACCGGCGGGACGCCCGTCGCGTGGCAGTGGGACTTCGGCGACGGCACGCAGGGCTTCGCGCAGCACCCGGTGCACGTCTACGACACGCCGGGCACCTACACCGTGTCGCTCGGCGTGCTCGGCCAGGGCGGCGGCGCGGACTCCGAGGTGAAGACCGGCCTCGTCACCGTGTCGCCGGCGTCCGTCACGCCGGACTTCGTCGCCTCGCCGACGAGCGGCTTCCTCCAGGTCGAGGTGTCGTTCACCAACACGACGACCGGCGACCCGGTCTCGTCCTGGCTCTGGGACTTCGGCGACGGCGGGACCTCGACGGCGCAGCACCCGACGCACACCTACACCGGATACGGCGACTACGACGTGACGCTCACGGCCTTCGCGGGGACGCAGCCCGCGACGATCACCAAGCCGGGCCTCGTGTCGATCTCCGCGCAGTTCTCCACGCGTCGCGACCTCCCGGGCATCCTGCCGCCGTCGGCGTTCGCGACCGGCGACGTGGACGGTGACGACGACGTCGACATCCTCGTCGCGGCCAACGCCCCCTCGTCGCCGGCGCAGATCCCGGAGGGCGCGTATCTCCTCCGCAACCTCGACGGGGCGGGGACCTTCGGCCAGCCGGAGACGATCCACGACGGCGCGACCGCGACCGACCCGGACCTCGGCGACATCGACGGTGACGGCGACCTCGACCTGCTCTACGTGTTCGCCGGCCGCGCGTGGTGGGCGGAGAACGTCGACGGCCAGGGGGCGTTCCAGGAGGTCGAATGGCTGCAGCTCGACCCGGCGACGGTGCGCGACACGACACTCGCCGACCTGGACGGTGACGGGCTCGCCGACGCGGTGCTCGCGTACGACGCGCCGCCGTCGCTGCGCGTGCACTTCGCGGACGGCGCGGGCTTCGGCGCCGAGACACCGTGGCACGGCGGACCGAAGGACGCCTACGGTCTCGACGTGGCGGACCTCGACGGCGACGGCGACCTCGACGCCGTGGTCGGCGGCGACCTCTCCGAGCGGCTCGTGTGGTTCGCGAACGACGGGGCCGGCGCGTTCCCGACGGCGCACTCCCTGGACGTCGGTGCGGAGGTCGTCCAGTCGGTGCGCGCGGGCGACGTCGACGGCGACGGTGACCGCGACCTCGTGTTCGGCGGTGCGCGGCTCGGGTGGCTCGAGAACCTCGACGGGCTCGGCACGTTCGGCGCGCCGCAGACGGTCGTCGAGGGGACGCTCCGGCAGGTCGAGCTCGCCGACCTCGACCGCGACGGCGACCTCGACGTCATCGCGCTGGCCCTGCCGTCGTTCGACCTGCTCCTGTTCGAGAACACCGACGGCCTCGGCGGCTTCGCGGCGGCCCCGCAGGCCGTGCTCACCGTCGCCGGCGATCGGGACGACGCGCTGGGTCTGGGCGACCTCGACCGGGACGGCGACCTCGACGTGCTGGGCGGCGCGCGGGACTTCGGTGTCGGTGCCGGCTGGTACGAGAACGTCGGCCTCGCGTCGCCGTGGACCTTCCTGGGCGGCGCCGCGCCGGGTGTCGGCGGCGTGCCCGCGCTCGACGCGATCGGCACGCTCGAGGCGGGCGACCCGCTCACGCTGCACGTGACGGACGCGCCGGGCAACGCGCTCATGCTCGCGTGGCTGTCGTTCACGTCCGTGCCCCTCGATGTGCTCGGCGGCACGCTCCACGCGAACCCGCCCGCGGTGCAGCTCCTGCGCGCGACGGACGCCGAGGGCGCGTGGAGCCAGTCGCTCACGTGGCCCGTGAGCGTCGGCACCGGCGTGGAGTTCTGGCTGCAGTTCATCGTGCAGGACGGCACCGTGCCCGCGGGGCTCACGCTCACGAACGCGGTGACGGCGATCACGCCGTAGCGGTCCGCGCCGGACCCCGCGCCTACCGCCGCACCGGCAACAGCGCATCGAGCACGAAGCGCTCCGTGCCGTGCGCGAAGGGGCGGCCGACGAAGGCCTCGAAGCACGGCTGGTCGTCGGGGACGTGTCCGCTCGACGGGAGCCAGGTGCCGAAGAGCCAGTCGAGGGCGCGCAGCTCGAGCGCGACGTCGCCGTCGACGCGCACCCGCGCGACGGTCATCGCCGGGAAGTCGTGGCGGCCGACCTCGCCGGGCACGCGGAGCACGGGGTGCCCGGGCGGCACGACGACGGCGATGTCGTAGCGGCACTGCTCGAGCGGCGTGATCTCCGGATCCTCCCACTGGTACGCGAGCCACGCGCCGTCGGCGAGCCCGTGCTCCTCCGCCCAGGCGACGTGACGGCGGACGGTCCCCGTGACGTCGCCGCCTCGGTACGGGTCCTCGACGCGCCGGTAGGCGACGGTGCGCGGCGGCAGCTCGACGAGCTCCACGCGGAAGCCGTCCGGGTTCTCGCCGGGAGGGAGGCGCGTGAGCCGGCGCGGCGACGGCTCGGTCGCGCGGGCCGCGTCCGCGCCGCGCGTCTCGGCGCGCGCCCCGTCGACGGGGTCGGTCGCGCGACGTGTCGCGGCCTCGAGCTCCGCGCGCCGCGCGTCGCGCCAGGTCGACACGTCGAAGACGCTGGGCGGCACGCCGAACCGCTGCTTGAAGCAGCGCGAGAAGTCGGACGACGACGAGAAGCCGCAGGCCAGCGCGACCTCGGTGAGCGGCGGCCGCGCGCCGCCGGCCCCGCCGTGCGTCATGAGGAAGAGCGCGCGGTCGAGCCGGACGCGCTTCACGTGGTCGCCGAGCGTCTCGCCGACGAGCGCGCGGAACACGCGGTGGAAGTGGAACGGCGAGAAGCCCGCGGTGCGCGCGACGTCGTCCAGGCGGAGCGGGCCGTCGAGGTGGTCGCGCACGTGGTCGAGCGCGCGGTTCACCGCCGCGACGTAGTCGACGGTCATGGCTCGCGCGGCTCCCGGGCGGTTTCGCAAGATCCGGCAAGCCGGCGGCCAGCCGGTCGGCGACCATACCAGCCGTCGGTCGAGGGCGCGGTCGCCGGGCGGTTCCCGGCGCCGCACGTCCCGCCGTCCCCGTCCCCGACACGCGGACGTCCCGCGCGTCGCGTCGTCCCCTCACCCGGAGCGTCCCATGTCCGGCACCCGCTCGCTCGTCCCGTTCGTTCTCGCCGCCTGCGCGGCGCTCGCGCCCGTCCTCGTCCCCGCCGGTCCGCGCGCCGACGACACCTCCACCAAGGAGCCCTCCGCCATGTCCCTCGGCGCCTTCTCCGTGAGCCTCACCGTCCGCGACCTCGCCGCCTCGCGCGACTTCTACGAGAAGCTCGGCTTCGCGGTCGCCGGCGGCGAGTTCGAGCAGAACTGGCTCATCCTGCGCAACGGCACGACGACGATCGGCCTGTTCCAGGGCATGTTCGAGCGGAACATGATGACGTTCAACCCGGGCTGGGGTCCGCAGGCGCAGCCGCTCGACGGTCCGTTCGAGGACGTGCGCGCGATCCAGGCGCGGCTCCAGGATCGCGGCCTCGAGCTCACGGTGACGGCCGACCCGGACTCCGACGGCCCGGCGCACCTCATGCTCGCCGACCCGGACGGCAACCCGATCCTGCTCGACCAGCACGTGCCGAAGCCGGGGAGCTGACGACGGGGCGCGCGGCGCGGCGCATCGCGTTCGGGGTGGGGATCGCGCTCGTCGGGTGAGCGCGCCGTGTGTCTACGGGCAGGTCGCGCGGAGCCCGTTCGACAGCGTGAGACCCGCGGGGGTCGAGGCGTCCTGCACGATGCACTGGAACCACACCTCGGTGCCGGAGGGGATGAACGACGGCCACGCGAGCGTCGCCGAGAACCCGCCGGCCGCGTCCGACGCGAAGAGGAACTGGTTCGCGAACGGGAAGGCGTGGACCGTCCCGCCGAGCGCCGCGAACGGCGTCGGTGCGAGCGAGAACCACACGAGGAACAGGGTGTGTCCGGGCGCGTCGCTCAGCGCGATCGTCGTGGACGCCTCGGAGAACAGCGGCCCCGTCCCCGCGAGAAGCGGGGTGCTCGCGGCGCCCGTCGACCCGCCGCCCAGGTCCGTCCACGTGCCGGGCGTGTCGAAGACGTACGCCGCCCCGGAGGAGCTGGCGGAACCGGGGTCCGTCGGGTTCACCCCGGTGCCGGCGCTCGACTGCTTGTGGGAGCCCACGCCGATCGTCGAGCCCGACACGGCCACCGACCGACCGAAGCGCTGGTCCTTGGCCGTGTTGTGGGGCTTCACGTAGGCGGCGGGCGACCACGTGGAGCCGGAGCGCACGAACACGTAGGCCGCGCCGGCGAGCGCGGCTCCGTCGTCGTCCGGTCCGTCGATCCCCGTCGCCGTCCCGTACTCGTACGCGGCGGTCACGACCGCGGTGTCCCCGTCGATCGCGACCCTGTGCATCTCGTCGCCGGAGCCGGGGTTGCTCGCCTTGAGATAGGCCTGCTGGGACCACGTCTCCGCGTCCCGGACGAAGACGTACGCCGCACCGGAGTCGGGCGCGTCGTTCGAGAGCTGGTCGCCGTCGACGCCCGCGCTCGAACCGTCCTCCTTCGACGCCCCGACGACGATCGTGTCGCCGGATACGGCCACCGAGCGGCCGAACTCGTCGCCGCTGCCCGTGTTGGACGCCTTGAGGTACGCCTCCTGGGACCACGCCGCGCCGTCGTGTCGGAAGACGTAGGCCGCCCCGGAGGTCGAGGCCCCGCCGCGCTGCGAGCCGTCGACGCCCGTCGCCCCCGAACCTTCGAAATACGCGCCGACGACGATCGTGTCTCCGTCGGCGTCCACCGCGAAGCCGAAGCTGTCCGCGGCGCCGGTGTTCGAGGCCTTGAGGAACGCGTCCTGCGCCCAGGTCGACCCGGTGCGCCGGAACACGAACGCCGCCCCGGAGTCCGACGCGCCGCCGAGCGATGCGTCGCCGTCCACTCCCGTCGCTGGCGAGCCGTCACCGGGAACGCCCACCACGACGATCGCGTCGTCGCCCTGGTGCGTCACCGCGACGCTGTTCCCGAACATGTCGAAGAACTCGGTGTGCGAGTGCTTGAGGTAGGCCTGCTGCGACCACGCGCCGTCCTCGTACGCGAACACGTAGGCGGCGCCCGAGAACAGGGTGTCGTTGCCCTGCGTGCCGTCGATGCCCGTGGCGAGGCTGGCCTCGCCGATGGCGCCGACCACGATCACGTCGCCGCTGACGTCGACGCTGAAGCCGAAGCTGTCGTTCTCGTCCGGGTTGGAGGGCTTGAGGTAGGCGGTCTGCGTCCACGTCGATCCCGTACGCTCGAACACGAAGACCGCGCCCGAGGTTGGGACGCCGTCGTCCGTCTCGTCGCCGTCCACCCCCGCCGAGCCGCCGTCCTCGCCCCGGGCGGCGACGACCATGCGATCGCCGTCGATCGCGATCGAGTAGCCGAACTCGTCGCCCGGGTCGGCCTCCGCGGACTTCATCCACGCCGCCTCGGCGAGGCTGTACGCGGCGCCGCCCGCCGCGACCGGCGCGGCGTGTGGACGCGGTGCAGGAGAACCGGGCGCGACCTGGGCGGACAGCCCGGCCGTCAGGAGGAGGACGGACTGCGCGACGCGGCCGGACATGGCGTGTTCCCCTGATTCCTCGTGTCGCCGGGCTCGCGCCCGACCCACACGCCACGCTACCGCGAGTCGCCCGGTCCGTGAAGTCCGGTGAACGGCGACGCGCCCCCGCCTATCCCTTCTCGCCGAGCAGCACCTGGCGCCGGCTGCGCACGCGCATGTTGAGCAGCTCGACGAGCACGGAGAACGCCATCGCGAAGTAGATGTACCCGCGCGGGATGTGCTGGTCGAGGCCGTCGGCCACGAGCGCCACGCCCACGAGCAGCAGGAACGAGAGCGCGAGCATCTTCACCGTCGGGTGCGCGTCGATGAAGCGCGACACGGCCGCCGCCGTGAACATCATGAACGCGATGGCGACGACGACCGCCGTGATCATCACGCCGATGTCG
This sequence comes from bacterium, assembly GCA_030428785.1. Taxonomy (GTDB): domain Bacteria; phylum Planctomycetota; class B15-G4; order B15-G4; family B15-G4; genus JAUIEF01. Next base: position 17,089 of record JAUIEF010000002.1, on the reverse strand, counting down.
TCCGCCATGCCGACCGCCGTGATGACCGAGTCGAGCGAGAAGACGACGTCGAGCAGCAGGATCTGGAACAGCACGCTGCCGAAGGTCGCCTTCTCCGGCCCGCCGTCCGCGTGGCGCTCGCCCTCGAGCTCCGAGTGGATCTCGTGCGTCGCCTTCACGAGCAGGAACAGCCCGCCCGCGACGAGGATGAGGTCGCGCCCGGAGATCTCCTGCGCCCACACGGCGAAGAGCGGCGCCGTGAGCTTCATGATCCACGCGATCGAGAGCAGCAGGACCACGCGGCCCACGAGCGCGAGCGCCAGGCCGATGGTGCGCGCGCGCGCCTGCTGCGCCTCCGGCAGGCGCGACGACAGGATCGAGATGAACACGATGTTGTCCACGCCGAGCACGATCTCGAGCACGGTGAGTGTGGCGAGGGCGATCCAGGCCTGCGGGTCGGTAAGCCAGTCCATGAGCGTCTCCTGGGCGCGTCAGCCCGGCAGCGGCGCGAGCTTGTCGCCGAAGCGCACGCGAAAGGACGCGAGCTTCTGCCGCCCGGTCTCCGTCTGCGTCGCGGCCCACTCGGCGTGCTGGAAGGCGGTCGGCACGCCCTCGCGGAGCTGCGCGAGGAACGGCTGCACCTTCACGAAGAGCAGCAGCCCCTCGCCGCTGTTCTCGACGAGGAACTCCGCCTCGATCAGGTCGCGCCGCCCGAAGCCGAACACCATCTCCCAGTACGACGCGACCTGCCGCCACGCCGCGTTGTCCGGGTGGTCGAGGTCGGAGATCGCGGCGACGTCGTCCCAGCTCGTCGGCCAGAAGCCGAAGCTGATCGTGTCGCGCGAGCGACGCATGACCTCCTCGCGGCGCATCTCGTAGAGCTTCAGGACGAGGCCGGCGTCGTTGTGGTCGGGCGAGCGGTCGGACACGGGAGCGCCTCCTGGGGATCGGGCCGGCGATCATCCCACGCGCGGCGCCCGTCGCGCGAGGCGGCGGCGGTCACGCCCGCGCGAAGAGGCACTTCAGGTAGCGGCCCTCCACGAAGTCGGCGGGGTGGTCCGCCGCCGGCTCCGTCTCGAGGACGTCGCGCAGCGGGCGACCCGCGCGCGACGCGGCGCCCTCGACGGCGGCGCGGAACGCCTCCGCCGTCACGGGTCTCGAGCAGGACGCGAGCACGACGTGCCCGTCCTGCTCGAGGCACGCGAGCCCGAGCCGCGCGAGGCGCGCGTAGGCGGCGAGCGCGTCCGGCACCTGAGCGCGCCGGTGCGCGAAGGACGGCGGGTCGAGCACGACGAGGTCGAAGCGTCGTCCCTCCGCGGCGAGCCGCGCGAGCACCTCGAAGGCGTCGCCGTGCAGCGTCTCGTGGCGCGCCGCGGCGACGGCCGGGTCGTCGCGGTTGAGCGCCATGTTGCGACGCGCCGCCTCGAGCGCCGGCGCGCTCCGGTCGAGGCTCCACACCTCCCGCGCGCCGCCCCGCGCCGCCGACACGGAGAACCCGCCGGAGCACGCGCACACGTCGAGCACGCGCCTGCCGCGCGCGCGCTCGCCGACGCGCGCCCGGTTGTCGCGCTGGTCGAGGAAGAAGCCCGTCTTCTGCCCGCGCGCCGGGTCGGCCTCGAGGCGCAGTCCGTTCTCGCGGAACACGACGGGGCCGTCGCACGGCGGGCCGTGCAGCACGTCGCCGTCGCCGCCCGCGTCCGCGATCGAGCGCGCGACGCGCAGCACGACGCGCTCGAACGGCCGCCGCTCGAGGAGGGCGCCCACGACGTCCGCGAGGTGCGGACGCCACGCCGCGGTGTACAGCTTGACGACCGCGGTCTCCGCGTACCGGTCCACGACGAGCCCCGGCATGCCGTCGCTCTCGCCGTGCACGAGACGCAGGCCGTCCGTGCGCCCGTCCTCGAGCAGCGTCGCGCGCCGCGCGAGCGCCGCGTCGATGCGCTCGCCGAAGAGCGCGCGGTCGATCGGGCCGGACCCGCGTGCCCGCAGCACGCGGACGCGGATCGGCGAGTCGGGGTCGTAGAGCCCCACCGCGAGGACGTCCCGCCCGTGGTCGAACACGACGGCGACGTCGCCCGGCGCGCCCTCGCGGCTCTGCTCGCGGATGCGCTCGGCCCACAACCACGGGTGCCCGCTGCGCAGCGCCTTCTCCGCCGAGCGCGTGACGCGCAGGCGGACGGGAGGCTGCGGGGACGATGACGCGCTCATGCGGCCATGGTCTCCTCCCGGGAACCCGCCCGTCGAGCCGGACGCCGCGGCGCGTCTGGCGCCGGCGTGCGTCGTCCCCGTACCGTACGAGGTCCACCCAGGGAGGGCCTCCCGATCGACAGCAGCTCCGTCACGCCCCGCGGCCCCGGCCGCGGTGAACCCCCGTCGCCGCGCTTCGTGATCGCCGCGTTCGGCGCGCTCGTCCTGGCGATCGTCGCCTGGACCGCGTTCTACACCGTCCCCGCCGAGTCGGAGGGCGTCGTCCTGCGGTTCGGTCGCTTCCTCGGCACGCAGCCTTCGGGGCTGCACTTCAAGCTCCCGTTCGGCGTGGACACGGTCGACATCGTGCCCGTGCGCCGCCAGCTCAAGCAGGAGTTCGGCTTCGGCACGCCCGGCGCGACGAACCCCTGGCAGGCGACGTCGCGCGCCGACTGGAACGACGAGAAGTCCATGGTCACCGGCGACCTGAACGCCGCGCTCGTCGAGTGGGTCGTGCAGTACCGCATCGACAAGCCCGAGAACTACCTCTTCAAGGTGCGCAACGCGGACGCCACCCTGCGCGACGCCTCCGAGAGCGTCATGCGCGAGGTCGTGGGCGATCGCACCGTCGACGAGGTCATCACGGTGGGCCGCCAGGAGATCGAGGACGAGGCGCTGCAGAAGCTGCAGGCGCTCGCCGAGAGCTACGAGATCGGCATCAAGATCGACCAGGTGCAGCTCAAGAACGTGAACCCGCCCGAGCGCGTGCAGGCGTCCTTCAACGAGGTGAACCAGGCGCAGCAGGAGCGCGAGCGCGCGATCAACATCGCGAACGGCGAGTACAACAAGGCGATCCCGCGCGCGCGCGGCGAGGCCGAGCAGCGGATCAGCGCCGCGGAGGGCTACGCCTCGCAGCGCATCAACGAGGCGGAAGGCGACGCCGCCGCGTTCGACGCGCGGCTCGCCGCGTACGTCGAGGCGCCGGAGGTCACCCGGCTGCGGCTGTACCTCGAGACCATGGCGGAGGTGCTGCCGCGGGTTCGGGGCAAGGTCATCCTGGACGAGGCGGCCGGGGCCGGCGTGCTGCCGCTCCTCGACCTCGACCGCTTCGTCGGCGACGAGCTCGGAGCCGACCGATGAAGGCACGCATCCTCGCGGGGCTCGGCGTGGCCCTGGTCGTCGTGGTGTTCCTCACGGTGTCGGGCGCCGCCTACTCCGTCGCCGAGACCGAGCAGGTCATCATCACGCAGTTCGGCAAGCCCGTCGGTGAGCCGATCACCGACGCCGGCCTCCACTTCAAGATGCCGTTCGTGCAGGAGGTCAACCGCATCGACAAGCGGATCCTCGAGTGGGACGGCCAGCGCACGGAGATGCCGACGCGGGACAAGCTCTACATCTCGGTGGACACCTTCGGTCGCTGGCGCATCACGGATCCGCTCGAGTACTTCCGCCGCCTGCGCGACGAGCGCAGCGCGCAGTCACGCCTCGAGGACATCCTCGGCAGCGAGACGCGCAACGCGATCGCGAAGCACGACCTCATCGAGGTCATCCGCACGACGAAGGGCCGCGTGCCGACGCGCGACGAGAGCCTCCAGGAGCTGCGCGAGGCCTCGGAGCAGATCGGCGTGCTGCACGAGATCCGCAAGGGCCGCAAGCGCATCGAGGAGGAGATCCGCGAGTCGGCCAAGGCCAAGCTGGCCGAGTTCGGGATCGAGCTGCTCGACGTGCGCTTCAAGCGCATCAACTACAACCCGAGCGTCGTGGAGAAGATCTACGAGCGCATGATCTCGGAGCGCCAGCAGATCGCGTCGCGCTTCCGGTCGGAGGGCGAGGGCGAGGCCGCCAAGATCCTCGGCACCAAGGAGCGCGACCTCGCGGAGATCGCGTCGCAGGCCTACAAGCGCGAGCAGCAGATCCGCGGCGAGGCGGACGCGCGGGCGACGGCGATCTACGCCGCGGCCTACGACCGGTCGCCCGCGGCCCGCGAGCTCTACGCCTTCCTCAAGTCGATGGAGACGTACGGCGCGGTGCTCGGCCCCGACACGACGCTCGTGCTCTCGACGGGGAGCCGGCTCTTCCGCTACCTCGACGACGACGTCGCCGGAGCGCCCGCCGTCGAGGGCCCGGCGCCCGCCGAGGAGGACGAGCCGCCCCGCTGAGGAGCGGAGACCGCGACAGGATTGCGCCACGGATGCATCGGTTCGCCGGACGGGCGTTCCGGCTCGGGTGGGTATCGCGTGCCCCATCCAAGGAGGTCGAGCCATGACACGCATCCGCAACGCAGTGTTCACCCTGGCCGCCGGCATCATCACCGCCGGGATGACCGTCCCCTCCGCCGCGGCGCAGTCCGCCGAGCCGTCCGCGCAGTTCATGCCCGGACAGCCGGTCGTCGTCTCTGTGGCGGACCCCGAGCTCGGAACGCTCGAGATCGTGTGGGCCGGGCGCGTCCCCCTCGCGGACGGGCGCCGGGTCCGCCTGGCGCTCCCGGACCTCGGGCAGCGCGGACTCGCGTACGCCGTCTCGACGCAGGGCCTCGAGCCGGACGCCGCGAAGAAGCACCAGTCGGCCGTCGGCCGGATCCACACCGTGTACATCAAGTCGCCCGGCAGCGGCGCGATCCTCGGCGGCGGCTCCTCGAGCAGCAGCGACGGTGACGACGGCCTCGCCGACGGCGGTCGGAAGGCCTCCGGCCTCTCCGGCGACGCGGGGAAGAAGCCCCAGCACGTGGTCGGCCGTCTGCACGCCTCGCACATCGCCTCGCCCGCGACGCCGATCCTCGGCGCGGGCGGCGGCAAGCAGGCCGGCCAGGGCGACATGATCCTGACCATCGGCGCGCAGGGCATCCAGGTGGACTTCGGCTACGACCTCTCCGACGACATCGTCTGGGACGACCCGTGCGTGTTCGGCGGCATGAAGCCCGCCGGCTCCGCGGACCAGGTGGGGGACAGCGGCGCGAGCCTGGGCGACGGGAACGGGCAGCTCTCGGGCGGCGGCGCCGGCTCGAAGAGCGTGTCGACGAGCACCGGCACCACCGGTCTCGCGGGCGCCTGAGGGCGAGACACAGGGGGGCCCGCCGCCGGGAGAGCGGCGGGTCCCGCGCACGAGCGGCCCGCTCGGCATGACGCCGGGCGGGCCGCCTTGCGTTCGTGTCAGCCCGCCGCGTCGCGCTCCAGGCGCTCGCGCGCGGCGGCGGCCAGCGCGTCGAGGCGCGGCGGCGAGACCTTGACCGCCGTGCCGAGCTCCTGGGCGTGCACGGAGACGCGGTACTCCTCGAGCGCCCAGCGGAAGGCGTCGAGCTCGTCGACGTCGTCGCGGTCGCCGGCCTGCTCCTCGAGCGCCGCGAGCACCTCCTCGAACGGGCGGATGCGACGGGTCAGCTCGGCGTCCTTGAGCGCGCCGCGCGTGTCGAGGCGCTCGAGCCGCCGCTCCGCCGCCGCGAGGTGACGGGGCACCTGCTCGAGCCAGCCGGGCGGCGCCGTCGCGAGCGGGCGCCGCGCCATGAGCGCGCGGGTCGTGCGACGCACGTCCTGCACGGCGTCGAGGTCGCGCGCGCGGGGCGTCGCCTCGAGCCGCACGCGGAGCGCGTGCCACGCGTCGAGCACGCGGCGCGTCACGGCGACCGTCTCGTCGAGGCAGGGCATCCAGCGCGTCTCGCCCTCCCGGAGCAGTGCGAGGAAGGCGGACTCGTCGCGCACGTCGGGCGGCGCGCCGGCATCGGGCGCCGCCAGCCACGCGCGGTCGACGATGCGGCGCACGAGCTGCTCCTCGAGCGGGACGCCGTCCTCGAGCGTCGCGGCGCGGAGCAGGAGGTCGGACCAGTCGCGCTCGCGGCGGAGCCGACGCGCGACGCGACCGCCGACCGCGAGCGTCACGAGGCGGCGCAGTCCGGCGCGCGTGGCGGCCGCCGCCTCGTCCGCGCGCGGGAGCAGTCGGAGCGACACGCTGTCGCCCGCGTCGACGAGCGCCGGGTGCGCCTCGACGCCCTCGGGCAGCGACACGACGGCCGGCAGCGCGCCGAAGTCCCAGCGCAGGAGGCCGTCGCGGTGCCAGCGCGGGTCGGCGAGCTGCTCCACCGCGGCGACCGCCTTCGCGCCGAGCCGCGCGCGGAGCGCGGCGAGGTCGCGGTCGGCGTCGAGGACCTCGCCGTCCTCGTCGACGACCTCGACGCGCATGCGCAACGACTCGTGCACGTCGTCCGGCCGGAACGCGTCGGCCGGGACGGGCAGCCCGCCGACGCGGGTGAGCGCGTGCGCGAGCGCCGGACGCAGCGGGCCCTCGCCGAAGGTCACCTCCGCGAGCGCGGCGTCGACGCTCGTCGGGATCGGCACGAGGTGGCGGCGGTCGTCCTTGGGCAGCGTGCGCACGAGCGCGATGGCCTTCTCGCGCAGCCAGCCGGGCACGAGCCACTCGAGGCGCTCCTCGGGCACCTGCTCGAGCATGGCGAGCGGGACGCGGAGGGTCACGCCGTCGTCGGGCTCGCCGGGGCTGAGCGCGTAGTGCAGCTCGAGCGACGTGCCGCCCAGGTCGAGGTGGCGCGGGTATGCGGTCTCGACGCCCTCGCCGACCTCGCCGCGCAGCAGGTCCGTGAGCGACATGAAGAGGACGCCCGGGTCGTGCTTCTCCGCGCGGCGGCGCCAGCGCTGGAGCGCCGACGTGCTCGTGACGTCCTCGGGCAGCAGGCGGTCGTAGAAGTCGTAGCGCACGTCGAGGTCGGCGAGCAGGCCGCGCGTGCGCGTGCGCGCCTCGAGCGCGGCGACGCGGTTCACGAGGTCGACGTTGTGCCGCAGGAAGGGCGCGCCGGTGTTCACGTCGCCCTCGGCGAGCGCGCGCAGGAAGATCTCGCGCGCGACGACCGGGTCGATGCGGTCGTAGAAGACGCGGCGGCGCGGGACGACCGTGAGCTCGCCGAGCGCGACGCGCTCGAGCGCGATGGCGCGGCCGGACGCGCGGTCCCAGCGCGGCTCCTGGTGCGTGCGCTTCACGAGGCCGGGCGCGTACTCCTCGACGTCCTTCGGGTCGATGCGCGCGACGGTGCGCGCCCAGCGGCGGTCCGTCTCGACGACCTCGGCCGCGACGATCCAGCGCGGCTTGCGGTCGAAGGCGTCGGAGCCGGGCCACAGCCAGAGCTCGCCGCCGTCGGACGCGGTGTAGGAGTGCTTGCTCGTGCGCTCGGCGACGCGCAGCGGGAAGCCCGCGAGCAGCGAGCGGTGGATCGACTCGCGCCGGTCACGCCAGTCGACGGCGGTGGGCGCGTCGCGAGGCGGGCGGGCGCGACCGGCGGGCGGCGTCGCGCCCGCGTCGCGCGGCGGGCGACGCGCGTCGCCGCGCTTCGGCAGCCAGCCCCGCTCGCGCGCGAGGTCGACGAGCTGCGCGTGGACGTCCGTCCACTCGCGGCAGCGCGCCGGCGACAGGAACACCTTCGAGGCCGCCCGCGCGAACTTCTTGTTGCGCCCGTGCTCGGCGCGCAGCGCCTGCACCGCGTCCCACATCGCGAGCAGCGTCATGAGGTCCGACTCGCCGTCGCTCCACGCGGCGTGCGCGCGGTCGGCGGCCTCCTCCCTGCCCGGCGGTCGCTGCCGCGGATCGCCCGTCTCGAGCGCCGCGACCACGACGAGCATCGCCGGCAGGCAGCCCTGCTCGCGCGCCTCGAGCAGGATGCGCCCGAGCCGCGGGTCCACGGGCAGCCGCGCGAGCTCGCGGCCGCGCTCCGTGAGCTTCTCGTCGTCGTCGAGCGCGCCGATCTCGTGCAGCGTGCGGCGCCCGTCCGCGACGTGCGTGCGCCGCGGCGGGTCGAGGAACGGGAAGTCCTCCACGCGGCCGAGGCCCAGGTCCGCCATCTGGAGCATGACCGCCGCGAGGTTGCTGCGCTGGATCTCCGGCGTCGTGTACTCGGCGCGCTTCTCGAAGGCGTCCTCGTCGTAGAGGCGGATGCAGGTGCCGGGGCCCAGGCGTCCGCAGCGCCCCGCGCGTTGGCGCGCCGCCGCGCGGCTGATCTCCTCGATGGGGAGGCGCTGCACGCGGGCGCGCGGCGAGTAGCGGCTCGTGCGCGCGGTGCCCGTGTCGACGACGGCGCGGATGCCCGGCACGGTGACCGAGCTCTCGGCGACGTTCGTCGCGAGGACGACGCGCGGCGCCCCGCCCTCCGGCTCGAAGACCTTGCGCTGCTCGGCGAGCGGCAGGCGCGCGTAGAGCGGGAGCACCTGCGTCTCGCCGCGCGGCAGCCGTCGCCCCCGCAGCACCTTCGTGCACTCGGCGATGTCGCGCTCGGTGGGCAGGAAGACGAGCACGTCGCCGGCGGCCTCGCGCTGGAGCTCCGCGACGGCGTCGGCCACCGCCTTGGGGACGTCGGGCTCGCCGGCGTCCTCGTCCGGCGCCGGCGGCGCCCAGCGCACCTCCACCGGGTGCAGCCGTCCGCTCACCTCGACGACGGGCGCCGGCTTCCCGCCCTGCCCGAGCCACTCGGCGAAGCGCTGCGCGTCGAGCGTCGCGCTCGTCACGACGACCTTGAGGTCGGGGCGCTTCGGGAGCAGGCGCAGCAGGTAGCCCAGCAGGAAGTCGATGTTGAGCGAGCGCTCGTGCGCCTCGTCGACGATGATCGCGTCGTAGGCGAGCAGCAGCGGGTCGCGGCGCGTCTCGGCGAGCAGCACGCCGTCCGTCATGAGCTCGAGGCAGGTCTCGGCGGACGTCGCCCGCGTGAAGCGCACCTTGAAGCCGACGGCGCCGCCGACGGTCGTGCCGAGTTCGTGCGCGATGCGGTGCGCGAGCGTGCGCGCGGCGACGCGGCGCGGCTGCGTGTGGCCGACCGCGCCGTCCGCGCCGAGCCCCAGCTCGAGGAGCATCTTGGGCAGCTGCGTCGACTTGCCGGAGCCGGTCTCGCCGCACACGACGACGACCTGATGCGCGCGGAGCACGGCGAGCAGCTCCTCGCGCTGCGTGCTCACGGGGAGCTCCGGCGGGTAGGTCGGCGTCGGGAGCGCCGCGGCGCGCTTCGACTTCGCCAGCCGGCTGCGCTCGAGGTCGCGGTGCAGGCGCGCGAGGTTCCTGTCGTGGGGGCGGCCGCGGGCGCGCGCGCGCTCGATGCTCCGGAGCAGCTTGGCGAGCGCGGGCCGGTCGGCGCGCCGCGCGGCGAGGAGGTCGTCCTCGGTCGGGAGCTCGAGGTCGACGGGCGGGGACGGCGGCGGCGCGGCGTCGGCCGTCGGCGGCGTCCCGTCATCCGAGGTGCCCATGGCCGCATGGTAGCGAAGGCGTTCACTGGTGACGCGCCGTGACCTCCGTGCGGGAGCTCTGTCGAGCGCGTGCATCCAGTCGACGGCCTGCGGCGATCCGCTCACTGACCGACTCGTAAGTCCGAGCGGGCCGGCGCGGGCCGATAGGGTCCCGCGCCTGATCGATGGTGGAAGTGCCCGTCACGGAACGCAGCCGTTCCACGGGCCCCCGGAGGAGAGTGGAACCCCATGTCGCAATCCAGCCGACGAGTGTTGCTCGTCGACGACGACCGCACCCTGTCCGAAGTCCTGGAGGAGCAGCTCGAGGAGAGCGGCTTCCAGGTCGCCTGCGCCCATGACGGGCGCACCGCGCTGAGGCTGCTCCGTTCCGTCAAGCCGCACGTCGTCCTGCTGGATCTCGTGCTGCCCGACCTGGACGGCACGGAGCTCCTCGAACGCATGGACGAGAGGCCCGAACTGGCGAGGGTCCCGATCCTCGTGCTCAGCGGGCTCCTCACGAAGGGCTACGGCGGCACACCGAGGTCGCGGCGCGTGACGTACCTCGCCAAACCCGCGTCGATCGACGAGGTCGTCCGGGCGATCGAGGACCTGGTCGAGGGCACGAACGGCGTCGGCGCGGGCTGCTGACGTCGGTCACGGCGGCTTCCGGCCGGCGGCTGCCGCTTCGCGGGAGCATCGATCCGACGACGATGTCGACCGCGTGCCTCGTCACCGACGCCGACACCCGCGATAGACTCGGAGTCTCCGCCGACGAGAGGGTCCCCCCATGCTGCCCGCCGTGCTCCTCGCGCTGTCCGTCGCCACGGCCGTCTCCTTCCCGTCGCCGGACTCCAAGCCCGGGTTCTCGTGAGAGATCGGCGCCGCGGTCGGCGCCTGCAACGGCCTCGGTGGGGCCGGCTACGACACCTGGTGGAACTGGTGGGTCTGGAACCGGGAGGAGTTCCTCTGGGACAGCCCGCGACGCGCGCGCCCCGCGGCCGTGACCGCGTCGCGTCCCGGGCTCACGAACCGCGGTCGCCGCGGCGGCGCGCCGGACGCGCCCGTCGATCCCGTGACGCCGGCCCGCGTCTACACCGGCGTCGTTCCGGTCCTGCTCGAGGTGCTCGAGACGTCGCTGCGCGAGGAGGACGACCCCCGCGTGCTCTGCGCCGCCGCGCGCTCGCTCGGGGTCGCCGTCGACGCGCCCTTCGACGAGCTCGCCGTCGAGGCGCTCCTGCCGCTCCTCGCGTACGACGCGTACGAGGACCGCGACATGGTGCGCGAGGCGGCGACCTTCGCGATCGGCCTGCTCGGCTCCGGTCACGCCGAGGTGCTCCTGCCGCTCGCGTGGGACACGCGTGAAGGGCGCGCGCTCGTCGACCGCCGCGAGGTGCCGATCGACGTGCGCTGCGCCGCCGTGCTCGCGCTGGGCGTCGCGGACGATCCCGGCAGCGTGCTCTCGCTCGTCGCGCTGCTGCGTGAGCTGGACGACGAGGACCACGAGGAGACGCGCCTCATGACGAGCACCGTCCACGCGCTGGGGATGCTGCAGTCGTCGGAGGCGTGGCGCGCGGGCGACGCGCTCCTCGAGCTGCTCGGACGACGGCGGCTGCACCCGGTCGTCCGCGCCGCGATCCCGACCGCGCTCGGTCGGCTCGGGCGCGCGGAGGCCGTGCCGCCGCTGCTCGAGCTCGCCGGTGATTACTGGACGGAGCCGCTCATCCGGCAGTCCGCCGCCATCGGGCTGGGGCGGCTGGCGGACATGGGCGGCGAGGTGCCGGAGGCGTTGCGCGAGATCGTGGACGAGGCGAAGGACGGCCCGCTGCGTCACTTCGCGATCATGGCGCTCGCGCGGATCGGCGCGCGGGACGAGCTGCCGGGTCGCCACGCCGAGCAGCACGCGGCGCTGCAGGCGTGGTTCGCGAAGCGGCTCACGCGCCCGCGCCGGGCGAGCGACCTCCCGTGGCTCGGGCTCGCGTCGGGCGTCTACCTGCGCGGCCAGCCGACGGGCCGCGCCGTGCTCGCCGAGCCGCTGCTCGCGGCGTACCGCGACAACGGCGGCGTCAACCGGCGCGGCGCGTACACGCTGGCGCTCGGGCTCGGCGGATTCGTGGAGGCCGCCGACGAGATCCTGGCCGACTTCCGCGGGGCGCACGACGAGGGGTTGCGGCAACCCGCGGCGCTCGCGCTCGGCTGGCTCGGTCAGGAGCAGGTGGCGGACGAGCTGCTCGCGGAGCTCGTCGACGAACGTCGACAGACCGGCTTCCGCGACTACGCGCTCGCGCTGCGGCTCCTCGGCGACGACCGCCTCGCGGACACCGTGCTGGGGGCCTACGGTCGAGCGCTCGACGAGAAGCAGCGGACGACGTGCGCCGAGGCGGTCGCGGTGCTGCGCGTCGGTTCGGCGATCCCTCCGCTGGACCGCGCCGCGCGGCACGAGTCGCTCGACGCGATCGGGCGGGGGTGGGCGCTCGCCGCGTACGAGCGGGTCGTGGAGCCGGAGCTCATCCCGTGGTACGCGCGGCTGCGTCGCGACGTGAACTACATGGCGCACGCGTCGGACCTGTCGCTCACGGCGATGTCCGGGTTCTGAGGCGGGCGCGAGGCCGCGGGCGTCGGGCGCAAAGGTCGCGTCGCTGCCGTACCGCGCGTCGGCGCGCGGGTGGTCGCGCCGCGTGCGCATCGGCATGATCGGGGCGCCCCGCGACCCGTCGGGCAGCGCGCCCCCCCCGGCGCAGACGGGTCGCGCGCGTCACCCACCGGAGCCCGTCATGTCGCCCCGCACCTCCCGCGCCCTCGCGACGCTCGCCCTCCTCCTCGGCGCGACGCCGCTCGCGTCCGCCGAGACGCTCGTCGTCCCGAGCGACGCGTTCCCGACGATCCAGTCCGCGATCATCGCGGCGGAGGTCGGCGACGTCGTCAAGGTGAAGAAGGGCGTCTACCGCGAGAACGTGACCATCTTCCAGAACGACTTCACGCTGCAGGGCAAGAAGGCGGTCATCGACGGCGGCCTCGAGGGGCCGTGCCTGCGCATCGGCGCGCAGGACGTCTCGGTGTCGGGGTTCACGCTCGTGAACGGGACGTGGGGCATCGTGGACGACGCGACGTTCCTCGACGACGAGGGCGGCTCGCCGCCGGACCGTCTGTCCGTGAGCAAGTGCGAGGTCCGCTCGTGCCTCGTCGGCATCGAGCTCATCGCCGACGAGGTGGTCATCGAGAAGTCGGTCGTGCGCGACTGCGGCGAGGACGGCATCGTCCTCACGGCCACGGGATCGTTGCAGCCGGTCATCGTGTCGCGGAACACGATCGCGAACACCGGCGGGCGCGGCATCGACATCGAGGCGTTCTCGGTGTTCGTCGACCGCAACGACGTCTCGCGCTGCGCGTTCGACGGCATCCGGCTGGAGCTCGTGCTGCCCGTGGAGGGCACGGGGACCTCCAACACGGTCGTCTCGCGCAACACAGTGGAGGACTGCCTCGGCGTCGGCCTCCGGATCGACGCGCCGTTCCTCGGTGCGCGCGTGCTGCGCAACGAGTGCGTGCGAAACGGTCGCGGGATGTCGCTCGAGGGCGAGAGCTTCTTGGTCGGCGACAACGAGTGCAGCGGAAACACGGAGAGCGGCATGCGTCTGGGCGGCGCGGTCCGGCACTTCGCGCAGTCGGAGGTCGAGGGCAACGAGGTGCGCAACAACGGCGTCTACGGCATCGAGGTCACGGCGCCGCCGGTCTGCCGGATCGACCCGACGGTCCCCAACGTCTTCCGCGACAACGAGGTCCGCGGCAACGGGCGGGACGGCCTGAACATCGACCACGCGCACCGCGACGAGTTCCACGACAACCTCTTCGCGCAGAACGGCGGCGACGGTCTGGACGTCGACGCGGGGCTCTTCGACCTCGTCTTCGACGGGAACCGCTTCCTCAAGAACGAGCACGAGGGGCTCGACAACAGCGGCTTCGACACGGTCATGCGCGGCAACCGGCTCAAGGGCAACGCGCGCGGCGAGGGGCCGGACCTCGCCGGCACGGGCGACGACGGCACGGGCAACGTCATCGACGAGGGCAAGAACGTCTTCGACACGGGCGACTTCGACGTCCCGTCGCGCCTGGACCTCGAGCCGGAGGACTGAACCCGCGGCCCGCCGTCAGTAGTCCAGCGACGCCGCCGTGAACGGCTTCCGGACGCGCGCGCGCCCGAGGATCGTCTTGAGCACCGTGTTCATGGTGTTGGGGTCGTTGTCGAAGCCGCCGTGCGTCGTGCTCTTCGTGGGGCTCGTCTTGCGTCCGCGTCCGTTGCTGTTGTGGAACACGAGCCGGGTGCTCGTCCGGCCGAGCCCGCGCGCGTCCCGCTGGAGGCCCAGCAGCGGCGTCGGCGGGTCGACGACCTCCTCGAACGCCCGCGCGACGAGGTAGAGGAGCGACTTGCGGTAGACGCCGCCCACGGTGTCGTCCTTCTCGAGGTCGTCCGTGAGGTTGAAGACCTGCATGAGGTCGACGCCGAACGGGCCGGCGCGCAGGTGCGGCGCGAACGCCTCCTCGTAGAGCGCGATGCTCGTCGCCGGCGCCAGCAGGTTCACGGACGCGATGCGCAACTTGCGCTTCGTCTTCGCGAGGGCCTGCAGCAGCCGCGCGTGAAGGATGCCGCCCGTGCTGTGCCCGACGAGGTGGAGCTTCTTCGGCACCGCGCCGGGTGACGTGAACGCGTCGAGGAACGCCTCGAGCGTCTTCGTGCCGGGGCTCGTGCGCCGCTCGAACGCGCGCGCCGCGTCCGCCTTCATCTCGCGCCAGAGCGCGCGGCCCGGGATGCGCGTCGCCCGCTCGATGATCCGGTCCGTCCAGTCCGTGATGCCGCCCGCGCGGCCCTCCGCCTCGGAGCGCTTGCCCAGCACGATGTCCTTGAGCTCCTCCATGAGCCCCGTGTCGTACATGAAGTGGAACGGGTAGATGCCGTTCGCCTTGAACGTGTCGCGCATGGCCGCGATGCGGCGCGCGGACGCCTCCGTGCTGTTGAGGCCGCCGTGCGCGTAGATCATGAGGTGCTGGTACTTGTCGCTCTTCGCGACGAGCGCCGCGGTCTGCCGCACGTCGTCCAGCGTGCTCCAGTACCGCCCGGTGTCCGCGAACTGCCCGTCGTCGACGTGCACGAAGTGCCCCGCGATCTCGTCGCGGCGCGGCTTGCGCGCGGCCGCCGCGGCGCTCGAGGCCGCGCCGCCGCCCTTCTTCGCCGTGGTGCGTCGCGAGTAGAGCTGCGGCGTCGGGAGCGCGAGCTGCACGACCCACGCGTCGCCGACGTTGTCCGCCCAGTCCTCGTACGTCCACACGGCCATGCCCTTCCGGCCCCAGTCCTCGCCCCAGGAGTTCTGCACCCAGAAGCCGTCGTCGTCGTAGCCGACGATCGCGAACGCGTGCCCGCCCTCGCGCGTCTTGCTGTACTCGATGCGCCCCTTCTTCGGGTCCATCCAGCCGGGGTGCACGTCCGCCGACGCGTACACGGCGCCCGTCTCGTTGATCGCGGCGTGCATGTCGACGATGTTCTTCCGCACGCGGTAGTACGCGCCGATGGTGTGCGACCGCGCGTCCTTCGCGCGCGCGAGGGTGAGCGTCGCGCCGTCCTTCGCCGACGACGGCCAGAGGCTCTCGCGGCAGACGCCCATGTGGTACCAGCCCTTGATGGCGCCGCGGCAGCTCGAGCCCTCGTAGCCGTGCCCCTTCCACTCGTCGTGGCGCTTCGCCATCTCGTAGAGCATGCGCGCGCTCACGCGCACGTCTCGGCCCTGCCGCTCGTGGAGCAGGTTGATGACGGCGGCGAGGCCGAAGCCCGTGCACGCGCCCTCCGTGCCCTGGTCGAGGACGTGCGCGGTCTTGGGTCGCGCCACCGCGGGCGCGAGCGGCGCGAGCGTGGGCTCGTACCAGCGGTCGCGGTAGTCGGGGACGTCGGGCAGGGCGTCGAGCGTCTTCTTCTTCGACTTCTTCGGGGGCACGGGCTCCTCCTCTCCTCTCGCGACGTGCGCCCCGGCCGTCCACCGGCGGCGACGCGCCTCCGTTGAACCAAGCGCGCCGCGCGGGTTCCAGCGGACAGTGCGTCGGGAATATGATCGTCCGCCCTCGCCCCGCGGAGCCCGACCCATGCCCGAGACGACGACCCGCACGCTCACGCCGCTGCTCGGCAACGCGCAGAAGCTCGACGGCGGCGCGATGTACGGGAACTGCCCGAGGGCGGTCTGGGAGCGCTGGTCGCCGCCGGACGACCGCGGGCGCATCGACCTCGCGTGCCGCGCGCTGCTCGTCGAGGAGCACGCGGGCGGCGACCGGCCGCGGCGGATCCTGTTCGAGACGGGCATCGGCGCGTTCTTCGAGCCGAAGCTGCGCGACCGCTTCGGCGTCGTCGAGTCGGAGCACGTGCTGCTCGACCGCCTCGCGGAGCACGGCCTCACGCACGAGGACGTCGACGTCGTCGTGCTGAGCCACCTGCACTTCGACCACGCGGGCGGCCTGCTCACGGCGTGGGCGGAGGGCGCGGCGCCGGAGCTGCTCTTCACGAACGCGCGCATCGTCGTGGGCCGCGACGCCTGGGAGCGCGCGCTCGCGCCGCACCCGCGCGACCGCGCGAGCTACATCCCGGCGCTCCAGGAGCTGCTCGAGGCGAGCGGCCGGCTCGAGATCGTCGAGGGCGGCGCGCGGCTCGCGGACGGCGCGACCTCCGCCGGCGTCACGAGCGACGCGCTCGGCCCCGACTACGGCTTCCACCTCTCGGACGGGCACACGCCGGGCCTGCTCCTCGCGGAGATCCCGACGGAGCGCGGGCCGCTCGTCTTCGCGGGCGACCTCATCCCCGGCATGCCGTGGATGCACCTGCCGATCACCATGGGCTACGACCGCTGGCCCGAGCGCCTCATCGACGAGAAGCGCGTGCTGCTCACCGACCTGCTCGGGCGCGGCGGCTCGGTGTGCTTCACGCACGACCCCGAGACGGCCTTCGCGACGGTGACGCGCGACGAGAAGGGACGCTTCGGCGGCGAGCCCTGGGAGGCGGCGGGCGCGGGGGCCTGAGCCGCGCGGCGGAATCCGCGGGACCGTGCGACGCTGGGGCTCCGGGCGGCCATCTCCGGACGGCACGACGACCGCCCGGAGACCGACCATGACGACGCCCGCCACGCTCGACGAGATCCTCGGCCACCGCACCTGGGTGCGGCGCCTCGCGCTGCGCCTGCTCGACGACCCGACGCTCGCCGACGACGTCGTGCAGGAGACGTGGATGGTCGCGATGGCGCGCCGGCCCGAGGGCGGCGACCGTCTGCGCGGCTGGCTCGCGCGCGTCGTGCACAACGTCGCGCGCCAGGTGCGACGCGCGGAGGGTCGTCGTCGACGGCGCGAGGACCGCGCCGCGCGTCCTGAGGCGGCGCCCGAGCGCGACCTCGTCGCGGAGGCGGAGCTCCACACGCGCGTCGGCCGGGCCGTGCTCGCGCTCGACGAGCCGTACCGCGCCACCCTGCTCATGCGCTACTTCGAGGACCTCTCGTCCGCGGAGATCGCGCGGCGGGAGGGCGTGCCCGCGTCGACGGTGCGCAACCGGCACCGCCGGGCGCTCGCCGCGCTGCGAGACGCGCTCGACGCGGAGCACGGCGGCGACCGGCGCGCGTGGGCCGTCGGGCTCGTGCCGCTCGCGGCGGCCGGGCTCGCGGGGCGCGCGGCGGCGGCCGGCGCGGGCGCGACGTCCGCGG
>JAUIEF010000117.1 GCA_030428785.1 bacterium | reverse complement strand
CGCCGGCCAGAGCGCCGCGCCGAGGCTCACGACGACGAGCAGCGCGAGCGGCAGCACGGCCGCGTCCCAGGCGGCGCGCGGCGCGGAGAAGCCGTCGGGCAGCTCGATGTTGCGCATGGCGGCGACGCCGCCCGCGCCCATGGCGAACCCGAGCGCGCCGCTCGCCACGCAGACGAGCCCCGCCTCGAGGAACACCTGCGCGAAGACCCAGCGGCGCTTGCAGCCCAGCGCGCGACGCAGCCCGAACTCGGCGGTGCGCGCGGTGACCGACATGAGCACGACGTTCGCGACGCCCACCGCCCCGAGCAGCATGATGAGCGCGCCCACCGCGCCGAGGAACACCTCGAGCCCGCCGAAGACGTCCTCGATCTGTTGCCCGCGCTCGAGCGCGTCGAAGTAGGGGATGAGCGTGTTCGCGTTGTCCGCGTCGAAGCCGTGCCGCCGCCCGAGCACCGCCCGCATCTCCGCGAGCGCCGCCTCCTTGTGCGCCGGCGTGCGCGGCCGCATGACGAGGAACTGGAAGCCCTCGGGCGACATGCGCTCCCAGGTCGTGAACGGCAGGAACACCGACCGCCTGTGGCTCGTGTAGACGTCGTCGCCGGCGAGCTCCTCGTCGCGCACGGCGCCGATGACCGTGAGCTTCCGCAAGATGGAGTCCTCGCCGGCGCCGCGCGAGAAGACGAGCTGGAGCTCCCGCCCCAGGAAGGGCTCGTCGCCGAAGAGCTCCTCCCGCGCGCCGAAGCCGATGACGCAGACGGGCAGCTCCTGCGCGACGTCGTGGGCGTCGATCCAGCGGCTCCCCGGGACGAGCGGCACGTGGCAGATGTCCGCGTACTCGGGCTCGACGCCCACGGCCGTCACGCGCGTGAGCGCGCCGTCGCGGAAGCCCGTGATGAACCAGTTGTTCGCCTTGGGCGAGAGCGCGGCCACCGACGGCGAGCCGAAGCGCACGGCCTCGACGTCCTCGCCGTCGAGCCGCACGAACGCGTTGCTGCGCACGTCGCCGCGCGAGGTCGTCGCGCGGTTCACGCGCAGCAGGAGGAAGCTGTCGCCGAGCGCCTCGAGCGAGCGCCGCTGCGTGTCCTCGAAGCCGCGGCCCAGCGCGACGAGCACGAAGACCGACGCGACGCCCCACACGATGCCGGCCGCCATGGGCGCGATGCGGCGCCACTCCCGCGCGATGGAGACCAGCGACTCGGCGGCGAGCGACCAGGGCTTCACGGGCGACCGACGGGGTCCGGCAGCAGGACGCGGTCGCCGACGGACAGCCCGGAGACGATCTCCGTCATGAGGCCGTCGCTCAGGCCGAGCTCGACGTCGACGGTCTCGACGCGCGCGCCCTCGCCGGACCCGACGACACGTCGCGCGCGCCACCCGCCCTCCGGCGTCCGCTCGAGCGCGCTCTGCGCGAGGCTCGCGACGGCCTCGCGCCGGTCGACGACGAGCTTCGCGTCGGCGGTCATGTCGGGCTTCAGCAGCCCGTCCGGGTCGTCGACGGTGACGCGCACCTCGAAGGTCACGATGCCGTTGGCGTCCACCGACCCCGCCGGGGCGATGCGCGCGACGCGCCCCTCGAGCAGGCGGCCGCGGTGCGCGTCCACCGTGACGCGCGCCGGCATCCCGAGCGTGATGCGCCCGAGGTCCACCTCGTCGACGCGCGCCTCGACGTACATGTCCGAGAGGTCGCCCAGCGTCATGATCTGCGTCGCGTTGCCGCCCGCCGTGAGGATCGACGACACGCCGTCGCCGACCTCCTTGTCCCGCACGAGCACGACGCCGTCGATGGGGGAGAGGATGGTCGCCTCGCGGAGCGCCGTCTCGCTGCGCTCGAGGTCCGCGGCCGCGGCGGCGAGGTCCGCCTCCGCCTCCTCCACCGCGGCCTCGAGCACGGGCAGGCTCGCGTGCACCCGGTCGAGCTCGAAGCGCACCCGCGCGTGCTCGCGCTGCGCGTCGTCGAGCTCCTTCTCCGTGACGTCGCCCGTCTCGAAGAGCTGCGCCAGCCGCTTCGCCTCGCGCTCCACGAACGCGAGCTCCGGGTCCTCGAGCGCGACGCGGGCCTCCGCGACGCGGGCGCGCGACGCCGCCAGCCGCGCCTCCGCGGACTGCACGTCGGCGCGGTCCTGGGCGAGCTGCGCGTGGAGCTGCTCGCGGTCGAGCTCCGCGAGCACCTGGCCCTGCGTGACGGTGTCGCCCTCCTCGACGAGGAGCTGCTCGAGGATGCCGCTCGCGCGGCTCATGACGGCGACGCGTGCCAGCGGCTCGACGCGGCCGGACGAGTTCACCGCGTCGAGCACCTCGCGCGACTCGACGAGCACGGTGCGGGCCGGGTCGATCGCGACGCCCTCGACGCCGCGGGACTTCCACCACACGCCGGCCGCGCCCGCGCCGAGCACGAGCATCGCGAAGAGGACGACGCCGGTCGTGCCGCCGCGCTGGCCGTGGGTGCGCGATCGCGTCGGGCGCGGGTCGTTCATGCGAGGACCGTCTCCGGGGTGTAGCCGGCGGGCGCGCCGTCGTACTCGATGCGTCCGTCGCGCAGCGCGATGACGCGCCGCGCGCGGGCCGCGAGCGCGGCGTCGTGCGTCACGAGGACCAGCGTGCGCGTCGGGCTGCGCAGCGAGTCGAAGAGGTCGAGCACCTCGGCGCCGGTGCGGCTGTCGAGGTTGCCGGTGGGCTCGTCCGCGAGCAGCACCGAGGGGTCCGTCACGAGGGCGCGCGCGATGGCGACGCGCTGGCGCTGCCCGCCGGAGAGCTGGTCGGGGCGACGGTGCCGCTGGTCCGCGAGGCCGACGGAGGCCAGCGCCGCGTCGGCGCGCTCGCGACGCTCGGCGGCGGGGCGCCCCGCGTAGACGAGCGGCAGCTCGACGTTGCGGCGCGCGGACGCCCGCTTGAGCAGGTGGAACTGCTGGAAGACGAAGCCGATGCGCCGGTTGCGCACCTCCGCGAGCGCCGACTCGCCGAGCCGGCCGACGTCCTCCCCGTCGAGGCGGTAGACCCCGGACGTCGGGGAGTCGAGGCAGCCCAGGATCTGGAGCATGGTCGACTTGCCGCTGCCCGACGGGCCCACGATGGCGACGTGCTCGCCGCGCTCCACCCGCAGGTCGACGTGGTCCAGGGCGTGGACCGTCTCCTCGCCCAGCGTGTAGAGCCGGGTGAGCTGCTCGAAGGCGATGCAGGGTGTGGCGGGGTCGGGCATGGAGCGGCGGGAGGAAACGGATCATTCTAGCGATGACGGCCGTGCCCGTGCGCGCGGCGCGCTCCGGCGGGACCGCTCGGCCTTCGAGCGCCCGTCGCGCCGGGATGCGTCCGCCGGCGCCCCGGCGACGAACCGGTCGTCGTGACGACCCTCGCGAGACACCCCGGACCCCGTGCCGTGACTTCCGACCGGACGATCGAGTTCGCGACGCGCCTGCCCGTGTCCGCGGAGGCGGCCTACGCCTGGCACGCGCGGCCCGGCGCCATGGCGCGCCTCATGCCGCCCTGGGACGACACGGAGATCGTCGAGGCCGCGCCCTCGCTCGAGGCGGGGAGCCGCGCGGTCCTGCGCATCCGCATGGCCCCCCTGCGTCGAACCTGGGTCGCGGAGCACGAGGAGCCGATCCCCGGGCGCCGCTTCGAGGACGTGCAGGTGAGCGGGCCGTTCGCCGCCTGGCACCACGTCCACGAGTTCGAGCCCGACGGCGACGACGCCTGCGTGCTCACGGACCGCATCACCTACCGCCTCCCGCTGGGCGCGCTCGGCGCCGCCGTCGCGGGGGGCTTCACGACCCGGCAGCTCGAGGCCCTCTTCGACCATCGTCACCGCACGACGGCGAGGGACCTCCGGCGCCATGCCGACACACCTCCAGGGAAGCAGGCCATGAAGATCGCCGTCAGCGGGAGCTCAGGACTCATCGGCAGCGCGCTCGCCCCGTTCCTCACGACCGGGGGGCACGACGTCGTGCACCTCGTGCGCCGCGAGACCGAGGCCGCCGACGAGGTGAGCTGGTACCCCGACGGCCGCACGGACGGCGCGCGCCTCGAGGGCGTCGACGCGGTCGTGCACCTCGCCGGCGCGGGCATCGCGGACAAGCGCTGGACGCCGAATCGCAAGCAGGAGATCCGCGACAGCCGCGTGCGCGGCACGCGCGGCCTGTGCGAGGCGCTCGCGAAGATGGAGCGCAAGCCGTCCGTCCTCGTGTGCGCGTCGGCCATCGGCTTCTACGGCGACCGCGGGCACACGCAGACCGTGCACGAGGGCATCGAGCGCGGCGCCGGCTTCCTCGCGGACGTCGTCCAGGAGTGGGAGGAGGCGACGCGCCCCGCGCGCGAGGCGGGCATCCGCGTCGTGAACGCGCGCTTCGGCATCGTGCTGAGCCCGGACGGCGGCGCGCTCGCCAAGATGCTCCTGCCCTTCAAGCTCGGCGTCGGCGGCCCCATGGGCACCGGCCGGCAGATCATGAGCTGGGTGTCCCTCGACGACGCCGTGGGCGCGCTGCACCACGCGCTCGTGGACGACTCGATCGAGGGTCCCATGAACGTCGTCGCGCCGTCGCCCGTGAGCAACGCGGACTTCGGACGGACGCTGGGCCGCGTGCTCGTGCGCCCGGCCTTCCTCCCGATGCCGGGCTTCGCGGCGAAGCTCGCGTTCGGCGAGCTGGCCGACGCCCTGCTCCTGTCGGGCGTGCGTGTCGAGCCGCGGGTCCTCGAGCGCACGGGCTACGAGTTCGCGCACCCCGACCTCGAGCAGGCGCTGCGCGCGCTCCTCGGCAAGCCGAAGCGCGGCGCCGTGGAGCCCGTGAAGGGCCGCGCCTCCGCCGCGCACGTCTGACGCGGCGGGTCAGACCTCCGGCGGGTCCGTGCCGTCCGAGCCGTCGCCGATCGTGTTGTCGTCCTCGATGACGATCGTCGCGCCGCCGTCCGTGTCGTTCGCGACGTCGAGGCGGTTCTTCGAGATCTTGTTCTTCCGCAGCGTCGTGTCGGTGCCGCCGTTCTCGACGCCCTCGGCACCGTTGCCCTTGACGACGTTGCCCTCGAGCAGCGTCATCGTGCCGCTGCCCACGACGATGCCGTCCTCCAGGCAGTCGGTGACCTTGTTGCCGGAGATCGTGCCGCCGTTGCCCGCGAGGTGGACGCCGTCCGCGTGGACGTCCTTGACGACGTTGCCGTCCACGAGCGCGAGGTCGCCCACGACGTCGATGCCGCGCGACGCGCGCCCGCTCGAGAGGACCGTGTTGCCGCGCACGACGAGCTCGTCGCCCAGCGCCTGGATGCCCGCGCCGCTCGCGTCGCGCACCCGGTTGCCGTCGATCGTGCCGCCCGGCGCCGTCGCGAGGAGCTGCACGGCCGGGAACCCGTGACGCACACGCTCGACCCGGTTGCGGGAGATCACGGCGTCCACGCCCGTGACGCGGATCGCGGCGTCGTCCGCCGTCCCGTCGATCGTGTTGCGGTCGACGAGCGCGCGCGCCCCGGTGATCGTCACGGCGCCGTCGTCCGTCTCCTCGAAGGTATTGCGCTCCACGACGGCGTCGTCGCCCAGGACGTCGAGCGCGTTGTCGCCGGCGTCCCGGGTCCTGTTGCGGGAGACGAAGGCGTCGTCGCCGGAGACGACGAGCGCGTCCCCCTCGACGCGCTCCACGAGGTTGCGCACGAGCTGCGCGCCGTCGCCCGTGACGGAGATGCCGACGCCCTCCGCGCCGATCACCGTGCAGCGCTCCACCGTGATGCCCGCCCCCTCGAGGACGATGCCGTTCTCGGAGGCGTTCAGGACCGTGACCTTCTGCACGACGATGCCCGAGAGCCCGGGGCCCGTCGTGGCGAGGGCGTCCGTGGCGACGTCGGCGTGCCGGAGCGTGAGGTTCGAGACGGTCACGTCGGAGGAGCCGATGCCGAGGCCTCCGGGCAGCCCGCCCTCGCCCTCGCGCGCCGGGACGAAGGTCTCGACGATGACCTTCCCCTTGCCGCGGATCACGAGGCCGTCCTTGCCGGCGTCCACGAGCAGCGGGCCCGTGGTGTAGGTGCCCTTGGCGAGCAGGAGCTCGTCGCCGGGGCCGGCGGCGTCGAGCGCGGCCTGGACGTCGTCGCCGGGGGAGAGCTTGATCGTGTCGGCGCGGCCCGCCGCGGCGAGGGCGAGCGTCGCGGCGAGCGCGCCGAGCGCGAGGCGACCGGCCCGCCGGACGCGCGGAGGCGTGAGGCGGCGGACGGTCCGGACCGTGCGGCGGGAGCGGGCGGGCGTCGCGGACATGGCGCGGGTCCTCGGGGTGGCGCGGTGCCCGGCGCGGTCGCCGGGCGGGTCGCGGGCGAGGCTAGCATCCCGTCCCGCCGCGATTGACAGGCGCGTCCGCCGTCCCGAACCTCCGCTCCATGCCCCCCGCGCTCCCCGACGACTTCGACCTGCGGCTGCAGCGCCACGAGGCGCCCGAGTCCGACGACCCGCCGCGTCGACGCGCAGCCGTCGCGGCGATCCTGCGCGGCGAGGCGGGCGAGCGCGAGGTGCTCCTCATGCGGCGCATCGAGTACCCGGGCGACCCGTGGTCCGGCCACGTCTCGCTCCCCGGCGGCACCGCCGACCCCGAGGACGCGACGCTGCTCGAGACGGCGCTGCGCGAGACGCGCGAGGAGGTCGGCCTCGACCTCGGACGCAGCGCGCGTCTGCTCTGCAGGCTGCGGGCGTTCACTGCCGTCGCCGGCAGCACGATCCCGCTCATGGACATCACGCCCTTCGTGTTCCGCCTCGAGGAGGACGCCGAGGTCGTGCCGGGCGCCGAGGCGGAGGAGTGCTTCTGGCTGCCGCTCACGCGCGTGCTGGCCGGCGAGCTCGACACCGAGCACCGCCACCCGCGGCACGGCGTCATGCGCACCCACCCCGCGTGGCGCTGGGGCGAGCGCGTCGTGTGGGGGATGACCTACCGGATGATCACCGACGTGCTGCGCGCCGGGGGCGTGCCGTGGCCGGAGGGCCGCGCGACGCGCTGAGCGGGCGCAGCAGGGCCGCCTCGGGTCCGAGGCCCCTCTCGATCAGAGGTCGGCTTGGATCAGAGGTCCAGGTAGCGGACGCCGTGCGAGGTCTCGCCGGGCGTGTTCGCGCGGAATGCGGCGCGGCGCGGGATCCAGATCCAGCCCGTCGTGCCGTCGGCCTCGGCGGGCAGGCGGTCGAGCACCGCGACGGTGCACAGGCCGTTGAGCGGGTTCATCGGGAACGGCTTGCGGAGGTACGGCCCGCAGCCCGGGTCGACCGTGCCGTCGGGCAGCAGCGTGGGCGGCGCGTCCGGCGCGCGCGGGTCGCCGCTCGTCTCGGTCACGCCCGTGAGCTGCTCGACGAGGCGCTCGTCCGGGAGGAGGCCCTCGTGCATGACGCGGTAGTGCTCCATGGACTCGCGCACGAGCGAGAGCTGGTTCGCGACGCCGACCTCACGGGCGGCGCGGTCCCCGTCGGAGAGGCGCGGCACGACGACGGCGGCGAGGGTGCCCAGGACGGCGAGGGCGACGAGCAATTCGACGAGGGTGAGGCCGCGGCGCGACCGGTCGACGGTGTCCATGGTGTTCCAGCTCCCACGCGGCGCACGACGCGTCCGGACGACGTCGCCTCGGTGCGACGTGCTCCCCGGACACCGCGGCCGGGTGTCCGGGGGAACACTATCCCGGCCTGCGCGGCGGGCAAGTCGAGCGCGGGGCGGCCCGGCGGTCGCGGCGATCCGGACGGGCCGGCGCGGCGCGACCGGTGCGGCGCGGGACGACCGCCGGAGCGCGCCGGCCCCGTGTCGACGGCTGCTACGCTGGCCGCGTGCCGCGTCCCGTCGACAACCCGCCGAACCCCTGGGCCACCGAGCACGTCGAGTGGCTCGGGGAGCCGCCCGACGCGCAGCTCGCCGTGCACGAGGAGGAGGCGAAGAGCATCCTCTCCGAGAACGAGAGCCCCGACCTCCCGTTCCGCTGGTCGCTCAACCCGTACCGCGGCTGCTACCACGGCTGCTCGTACTGCTACGCGCGACCGTCGCACCAGTGGCTGGGATGGGGCGCGGGCACGGACTTCGAGCGGCGGCTCGTCGTCAAGACGAACGCGGCGGCGCTGCTGCGCAAGGCGTTCGCGCGCCGATCGTGGCGCGGCGAGCGCATCGCGTTCTCGGGCGTCACGGACTGCTACCAGCCGCTCGAGGCGACGTACGGCCTCACGCGCGCGTGCCTCGAGACGTGCCTCGCGCACCGCAACCCGGTCGTCGTCATCACGAAGGGCGCGCTCGTGCGGCGCGACATCGACGTGCTCGCGGGGCTCGCGCGGGAGGCGCACGCGATCGTGTACCTGAGCATCCCGTTCGCGACGGAGGAGGGCGCGCGGGCGCTCGAGCCGTGGGCGAGTCCCGTGGCGCAGCGCTTCGAGGCGATCGCCGAGCTCTCCGCCGCGGGCGTGACGACGGGCGTGAGCCTGTCGCCGCTCGTGCCGGGCCTCAACGACGCGGACGTGCCGGAGATCCTCGAGCGCGCGCGGGACGCCGGCGCGACGCACGCGTTCCAGATCCTCCTGCGGCTCCCCGCCGAGGTCGACGGCGTGTTCCGGGCGCGGTTGCGCGAGGCGTTGCCGCTGCGCGCCGCGCGGGTCGAGTCGGCGCTCGCGGAGATGCGCGAGGGGCAGCGCGGCGCGCGCTTCGGCGAGCGCATGGTGGGGGCGGGGCAGCGCTGGAAGGCGGTGGCCGACCTCTTCGA
Organism: bacterium; assembly: GCA_030428785.1. Taxonomy (GTDB): domain Bacteria; phylum Planctomycetota; class B15-G4; order B15-G4; family B15-G4; genus JAUIEF01. The sequence goes on along the minus strand of JAUIEF010000117.1, from coordinate 8,612 downwards.
CCTGCACTGCCGCCGGCTCGGCATGGGGAGCCGCGAGACGGAGGCGCGCGCGGTGGACACCTTCCGCCGACCGGGCGAGCTCTTCCCGGGCTGACGCTCAGACGAGCGTGTGCCAGCCGTGCTGCGTCGAGCCGAGCACCTCGGCGAGCACGCGCAGCCCCTGCGCGGCGGCCTCCCGCGTGCGCGGCGTGCCGATGCAGACGCGCACCGCCTGCGGGCCCCGCGCGCGGCCGACCGCGAACGCCGATGACGGCGCGACGGCGACGCCGAGCCGGCGCGCGCGTCCGACGAAGTCCTCCGCGTGCCGCTCCCCGGGCAGCTCGAGCCAGACGTGCGCCGAGTTCCGGTGGCTCGGCAGGTCGAGCCCCGGGAGCAGCTCGTCGACGAGCTCGCGGCGCGCGGCCATCTCGGCACGCTTCCAGGCGGCGGTGCGCGCGACGCTGCCGTCGCGGATCCAGCGGCACGCCATCTCCGTCGCGACGGGCGACGCCATCCACCCGAAGGCGGCGACGCGGTCCGAGAGGCGCTCCACGGTGAGCCCGACCTCGCCGCCGTCCGGGGGCACGAGCAGGAAGCCCGTCCGCAGGCCGGCGGTGAAGCCCTTCGACAGGCTCGAGAGGTGGACGGTGAGCTCGGGCGCGAAGGTCGCGAGCGGCGGCGGCGCGTCCTCGCACAGGAAGGCGTAGGTGTCGTCCTCGACGAGCGGGAGTCCGTGGTGCCGCGCGACCTCCGCGAGCTCCCGGCGCCGCACGTCGGTGACGACGTGGCCCACCGGGTTCTGCACGGTGGGCATGGTGTAGAAGGCCTTGGGGCGGTGCCGGTCGGCGAGCTCGTCGAGCGCGTCGGGCAGCGGCCCGTCGCGGTCCATGGGCACGCCCACGAGCCGCAGGTTGAGCACGCGCGCGAGGGCGTGGATGCCCGGGTAGGTGAGCTCCTCGGCGAGCACGACCTCACCGGGCTCGGCGAGCGCCGCGAACGCGAGCGTCATCGCGTGCTGCGCGCCGCTCGTCACGGCGACGCGGTCGGCGGTCGCGTCGAGGCCCGCCGCGCGCAGGTGCTCCGCGCCCGTCTCGCGGTGCTCGCGCGCGCCGGTCGTCGTGTACCCGGAGAACACGCACGACGCCTCCGGCTCGTCGGCGAACGCGCGCATGAGCCCGGCGACGTCGAGGCCGCCGCGGTCCGTGACGGGCAGGTTGAACGCGAGGTCGATGAAGCCGGGGCCCGCGTCGAGCGGCTCGAGCGGCGGCGCCCGCCCCCGGACGAAGGTGCCGCGGCCGACCTCGCCGTCGACGAGCCCGCGGCGGGCCGCCTCGGCGTAGCCCCGGGTCACGGTGACGACGTTCACGTCGAGGCTGCGCGCGAGGTCGCGGTGGGTGGGGAGGCGGTCCCCGGGACGCAGGTCCCCGCGCCGCACGGCCTCGCCCACGGCGTCGGCGATCTCGCGGTAGAGCGGCGCGCGGCGGGGCAGCGGGTCCGGCGTCCAGATTGTCATGCCGGGCATTGTAGGCATTGTCCGGCAGGGCGGGGCGGATTGTCCGGGCGTCGGTGTCCGCCCGTCCGGGCGCCGCGGTGCGGCCGGCGGCGGCCGGGACGGGCCGGAATCCCGCGCGGCGGACGCGGGTCCCGGGCGCCCGGCGGCGTCGGTCCGGGCGCCGCCCGCCGCTTTCGGCTCAACCGGCACGCGCCCCCGCTCCGAAGAGGACGCCGGAGACCTGCCGCCCATCGGAAGCCGAGCCATGACCCGTCCCGACGACCAGACCGAGAACCTCGTCCACGACCCGTACCAGCCCCAGGAGGTCGTCGTGCCCGCGTCGCGGCAGCAGATCCCGCGTCTCGCGCTCGCCGCGGTCCTCGGCCTGCTCATCGGCCAGGCGGGCGTCATCAGCACGGACGTCGGGCACCTGGGCGCCGCCGCGCGCGCCGAGCGGGTCTACCTCGACATGCAGACCATCGCCGCCGGGCTGCGCCAGTTCTCCGAGGATGGCCGCTTCCAGGAGCAGGGCCTCCAGCGCGTCTCGTGGATGTACGGCCCGGGCGAGCTGCCCGAGTCCATGCCCTTCGCGCCCGAGGGCGACGCGACGCCCATGTCGCGCCTCCAGGAGAGCGAGGAGCAGCGGTACATCCAGATCCTCATGCCCGACCCGTGGGGCAACGCGTACCTCGCGAACGTCGACGGTCTCCAGGCCGGCACGCAGCGCATCAAGGTGCTGAGCGCCGGGCCCGACGGCGTCATCGAGACCGCGCCCTCCGACACCGAGGCGCAGGGCGACGACGTCCTGATCCACCTCTTCTGAGCCGGGGGCGCGCCCGCCGCGGCGCGCTACGGACGTCCGGACCGCCCGTCAGTCCGTCGCGCCGACGGGCAACGTGTCGGCCGCCCGACCGCCGCCGGGCCAGAGCACGACGGCGAACGAGAGCGCGTACGGCAGGACGCGCTCGAGGGCCTTCTCCTCCGGCGCGAGCCCGGCGTAGTACGCGACGACGCTCGCGACGCAGCCGACGACCATCGCGAGCGCGGTGCGCGACGCGCCGACCGGCCCGCGCAGCACGGTGACGACGAGCGGCGGCCCGAAGGCCGCGCCCATCGCGCCCCACGCGAAGAGCACGCGGTTGAAGATCTTGGCGTCCGTGAGGACCGCCGCCGCGACGGCCCCGGCGGAGAGCCCGAGCACCACGAGCCGCGAGCGCAGCAGGCGCGCGCGCTCGTCGTTCCCGCCGAGCCCGAGGTCGTGCGTCACGGCGGAGCCCGCGACGAGCAGCTGGCTGTCGGCCGTCGACATGATCGCGCTGAGCACCGCGGCGATCATCACGCCCGCGAGCACGGGCGGGAAGAGCGCGGTCGTCGCCTCGACGAAGACCTGCTCGGAGTCCGCGAGCGCGGGGAGGAGCAGCCGCCCGCAGAGTCCCAGCACCATCATCCCCGAGAACACGACCGTGCCCCAGCCCACGGAGATGAGCCGCGCGCGCCGCAGCGACGAGGCGTCGGGGCGCAGCGCCATGAGGCGGCACACGATGTGCGGCTGCCCGGGGAAGCCCAGGCCGATGCCGAGCGTGCCGAGCACGAAGCCGACCGCGCCCCAGAGCGGGAGGTGCCGCGTGAGGCTCGTGAAGCCGTCCTGCTCGACCGCGCCGAGCCCGTCGAGCAGCGCGCCCGGCCCGCCGACCTCGAGCAGCGCCGCGACGGGCAGCGCGACGGAGGTCGCCGCCATGAGCAGCCCCTGGAGCGTGTCCGTGAGGCTCACCGCCCAGAAGCCGCCGACGAGCGTGTAGACGACGACGATCCCCGCGCCGAGCAGGATGGCCGTCGTCGGGTCCATGTCGAAGGTGCTCGCGAACGTCTTGCCCGCGCCCTGGAACTGCGAGCACACGTAGAAGCCCAGCGAGACGAGGATGATCGTCGACGCGACGGAGCGCACGAGGCCCGCGCCCGGCGCGTCGCGCGGCCCCGCGAGCAGCTCCGTGACGGTGAGCGCGTCGCGCTCCGCGGAGAGCCGCCGCAGCCCCGGCGCGAGCACGAACCAGTTGAACGCGATGCCGCCGACGCAGGCCGGGAAGATCCAGAGCGCGCTGAGGCCCGTCGCGTAGGCGGCGCCGCTCACGCCCATGATGGTCCAGGCCGACGCGCCGCTCGCCGACGCGCTGATCGCCGCGACCCACGGCCCGAGCGCGCGCCCGCCGAGGTAGAAGTCCGCCTCGTCGCGCGTGCGCCGCGCACCCCAGACGCCGAGCCCGAGCAGCAGCGCCTTGTAGGCGACGAGCGTGACGAGGATCGCCGTGCCGCGTTCCATGGAGCCGCCCGGGGTGGGGGACGCGTCGCCCGCCGCGGACCCCTCTGCGGCGCGACGCGTCGCCAGCATGGCCGCCCGCGCGGCGACGATCAACGAGGCCCGCGCCCGGGCGCCGATCCGCCGCGTCCGCACGCGCCGGCCGCGGCCCGCGCTTGACGCGCTCCCGCCGCCGGTGGTGTCCTCGGCGGATGCTCGACTCGCCCCTCGCCGTGCTCGCGGTGCTCCTCCTCTCCGTGGCGCTCTCCGAGTGGCTCTGCCGCACGACGCCGCTGCGCCACCTGGGCTCCGCGCTGCTCGTCATCGTGCTCGCGGCGGTCTGGGCGAACCTCGGGCTCATCCCCACGGGCTCGCAGCCGTCCGTCGTGTACGACGCCGTCTTCGGCGACGTCGCGCCCGTGTCCATCTTCCTGCTGCTGCTCGGCGTGAGCCTCGCGGACATCCGGCGCGCGGGCCTGCCGATGATCGGGCTCTTCGCGCTCGGCGCGACGGGCACCTTCGCGGGCGTGCTCGCGGGCATGGCCGTCGTCGACGGGCCGGAGGCGTTCGGCGAGCTCCACCACGCGCTCGGCGGGATGTTCGTCGGCACGTACGTCGGCGGGAGCCTCAACTTCAACCTGCTCGGCGCGCACTTCGGCGTCACGGAGTCGGGCGCGCTCTACACGGGCGCCGTCGCCATCGACAGCATCATGACGACGGTGTGGATGGTCGTGACGCTCGTGCTGCCGCGAGGGCTCGCGGCGCTGTCCAAGGGCAAGCGCGTCGTGGAGCGGGCGCGCGACGAGGTCGCCCACGCCGACCACGACGACGAGACGTTCGGCCCGCTCGACGCGGCGCTCGTGCTCGGGCTGGGCCTCGCGGGGCACGCCCTCTCGCGGTGGATCTCGGCGCAGGCGGCGGCGCGCGGCGCGGACGTGCCCGCGGCGCTCGTCCTCACGACGCTCGCGCTCGTCGCGGCGCAGCTCCCGGCCGTCCGGCGTCTGCGGGGCGGCCGCGCCCTGGGCATGACGGGCCTGCTCCTCTTCCTCGCGGTCATCGGCGCGTACTGCGACCTGGCCGCCCTCGGCGAGCTCGGGCGCCTGGGCCCGGTGCTGCTCCTCTTCGTGGTCGTCGTGCTCTCCGTCCACGGGTTCGTGACCTTCGGCGGGGCGCTCGTCCTGGGCGCCGACAAGGACATGGCGGCCGTGGCGAGCCAGGCGAACGTGGGCGGCGGGACCTCCGCCCTGGCCCTCGCGCGGAGCCTCGGCCGGTCGGACCTCGTGCTCCCGGCCATCCTCGTGGGCTCCCTCGGCACGGCCGTCGGGACGTACCTGGGCTTCCTGGCGGCCGGCGTCCTGGCCTGATTCCTCCCGGGTCGGCCCGCAACCCGCCGCCCGGCCCCCGGTTGCACGCCCCACGGAATCCGGGACCTGCTTTAAACTGGGTCCCGATCCGGCCCGGGGGGGCGTTCCCGTGGACTCGCACACGGGGACGACGTCGTCCGTCCAACTCGAGTCCCGCACCATGAAGTGGTCCTTGCCCGCCACGTGCGCTCTCCTCCTGAGCGCGGTCCCGCTCTCCGCCCAGATCTCCCTCGGCGACCCCCTCTGCGGCTCCGGCCAGCCGGGGATCCCCAGCGCGGACGCCGTCATCGCCCGGTGGGTCGACGTGCCGTACACCGGCCCGAGCGTCCGCACCCACTGCAACCAGCACTACAACGTGTTCGTGCCGGACGGCCCGCAGCCGCCCGGCGGCTGGCCGGTCATGGTCTACCTGGACCTGAGCGGCTTCAAGCGGAGCGCGCGCCGCTGGTACATCGACCCGATCAGCTCGGCCGACGACCGCGCGCGCCTCGCGGTGCTCGCGCTGCGCAACCAGTCCACGCCCATGGTCGTGATCTACGCGAGCGCGACGGTCTCGCGCGGCGGCGCGACCGGCAACCAGATCTTCGACGTCGTGTACGACCCGTGGAACGTCCCGAACGCGCAGTACGGCGAGGACTACGAGGGCAACGGCGTGTTCATCCCGCCGGGCGAGATCCCGCCCTCGTACAGCGGCGTCGGCGAGCCCTACCTCGATCCGGACCGGCCCATGCCGGAGAAGGACGCGGTCATGCTCGTGCAGCACGTGAAGTACCACGCCGACAGCTTCCCGCCCGGAGCGTCGTCGCCGATCCAGCTCGACACGAGCAAGATGGTCGTCACCGGCACGAGCGCGGCGGCGGTCGCGTGGAACTGGGTCGTGCTCGGTCCGGACCGCGCGGCGGAGACCTTCCCCAACCCGGCGCCCGGCAGCCAGGAGGTGCTCAACACGCGCGTGCCCGCCGCGGTGCTCGACGGCGGCGTCGCGTGGTTCCAGCGCTTCAAGCAGGACTCGGAGATCAACGGCGCCGCGCTCGGGCTCCACCTGCCCGCGCGCACCAACACGCCGGGTCCCGCGTTCTACGACAAGCCGGCGCGGCACCTGAACCAGGTCGTCGACGTGGCGTACCAGGACGCGGCGTCGCCGCTCGCCTACGGCTGGGACGGCCCCGCCGGCCCGACGACGAACCTCAACCGCCAGCTCGCGCTCTACATGGCGTACCTCGAGCCGACGACCGCGCCGCTGCCGCTGTGCTTCGACGTCGACCCCGACACCGGCGCGCCGGGCGCCTGCCTGTTCGACGTGGACGTCGAGCTCACCGTGCACCCGTCGTGGAGCGGCCACGCGTGGAAGCTCCTCTACCCGCAGATGCGCCTCGGCACGATCCTCAAGGCGGCGTACACCGTCGGCGGCAACCAGGTCTTCGTGCAGGGCCAGCCGAACGCCGTGCCGGACCTCGTGCTGGGCAACGGCGCGACCGCCAAGGAGTTCGCGTTCGACCAGATGAAGTGGATCGACGCGACCTTCGCCGGGCAGACGCCGCGCTGGACGGACCTCGGCAAGAGCCTCGCCGGCACGCTCCCCGCGCCGGTGCTCCGCGGCGACGGCATGCTGCTGCCGGGAAGCCCCGCGCAGCTCTTCCTCAAGGGCGGGCTGCCGGACGCGACGACCGCGCTCGTGGCGGGCGCCTCCCGCGTGGACGTCCCGTTCCTCGGCGGCGTGCTCGTCCCCTCGGTCGACGTGCTCCTGTGGGGGCAGACGGACGCCGAGGGCGGCGCCGTCGTCGGCACGGACTTCCCCGCGCTGCCCTCCGGCACCGAGATCTACTTCCAGCAGTGGGTGCAGGACCCGGGCGCGCCCTACGGCGCCTCGGCGTCCAACGCGCTCGAGGCGCTCGTGCCGTGACGCGGCGCGCCGCGCGCGCTCACCCGCCGGCCGGCCACCACTCGAAGTAGCCGATCATCATCTCCTCCCAGGTCTGCTCGCCGAAGTAGACCTCGCGGGAGGGGTCGGGGTTCGCGGGGTTGTCCGCGCTGTTGTCGAACCAGCCGGTGCCCACGAGCACGGTGCCGGCGGGCACCTCGACGGGGTCGGCCAGCTGGTAGAGCGTCTGCCAGCCGAAGTCGTAGCGCGGCACGTCGAGCAGGACCTGCCGCGACTCGTCCGGGTAGTGCAGCTCGTAGCGATAGGCCTTGCCGCGGTAGTGCATGTGCGGCGAGAAGGCCGCGAGCACGGCGGGCTCGTCGAAGCGGATGCCCGCGCGGACGCGGTGGTCCGGCTCGCCCGCGGGGATGGCGAGCTTCGTCGTCGAGACCGCGGACGTGCGCACCTCGATGTCGGGCGGGCCGTCCGCGAAGCGGAAGCCGATGCGCGTGACGTCCGTGACGGCCTCGCCGTTCGGCTGGTAGTGCATCTGGAACTTGAGCCACGCGCCGGCGGGCAGCTTCTTCGCGCGGCCCTCCGGGTACTCGAGCGGCGCCTGCCCCGGGACGTACGCGGCGAAGTAGCCGTAGAGGCCGCTGGGGGAGCGGCGCTCGAAGTCGCGCCGGCTCTCGCCCTCGCGGCGCGGCTCGTCGAGGAACACGAGCACGTGGTGCACGACCTGCGGCGCGCCGGGGCGCACCTCGATGGCGGTGACCCAGCGGTCCTCGTCGAGCGGCGTCTGCACCCAGCCGTAGGTGTAGTCGACGACGCCGTCCGCCGGGACCTCCGTCGCGACCGGGTTCTCGACGATCAGGTCCGGCTCGCCGATGCGCCAGGTGTCGGGCCGGCGGACGGGGAGCGGCGCGTCGGCGGGGTCGCCCTCCGGCGCGCCGGCGTCGAGCCACGCGAGGAGGTCGTCGCGCTGGTCGTCCGTGAGGCGGCGGTCGTTCGTCCACGGGCCGCCGCCCTCGGCGTGCCAGGGCGGCATGACGCCGTTGTCGATCACGAAGCGCACCATCGCCGCGCGGTCGGCGACGTCGTCGCGCTCCTCGAAGGCGAAGGGCGCGACGCCGCCCGCGCGGTGGCAACCCTGGCAGCGCGCCTGGACGATGCGGCCCACGTCGCCGTGCCACGTGATCGTCGCGTCGAGCGAGCTTTCCGGCGCGTCGAGCGCGCAGCCGGGCGCGGTCGTCGCGGGGGTCGTGACCTCGTCGCCGGCGAGCACCTCGTCGAGCGCCCGCGCGAGCCAGCGCGTGCGCGGCGCGTCGAGCGCGTAGCCGATGCCGTACTGGTCGTCGACCGCGCCGCGGTAGCGCAGCGTGCGGGCCGCGTCGATCACGTACGCCTCGGTGGTCGTCGTCGGCGCGAGCGCCGCGTGGAGCGTGTCGTCGCGCACGACCGGACCGGCGATGCCCTGCGCGGCGTGCAGCTCGAGGAGCGCGTCGTCCTCGTCCGCGGGGCCGGCCGCGAGGTGCAGGAACGTCACGCCGCGGTCCGCGTACTCCGCCTCGAGCGCCGCGAGCGACGGCCCGAAGCGCTTGCCGAGCGGGCAGCCGGGGTCGC
>JAUIEF010000116.1 GCA_030428785.1 bacterium | reverse complement strand
TAGTCCATGAGGCCCATCTCGTTGTCGTCGGAGCCGTTGGGCGTCGGGAAGGTGAACTCCGGGAGCACCGCGCCGGTGCCGTCGTTCCGCGCCCAGCCCTCCTGCGTGCCGGAGATGGACTGCACGGCGGCGTCGAAGTCGCCGTCACCGTCCAGGTCGCCCCAGTCGATCTCGTACGTGGCGGAGCCGCCGAGCGCGTCGAGGATCGTGCTGATGGAGAAGTTGCCGGTGCCGTCGTTCAGGTAGAGCCGCGAGCGCTTGGGGGCCGAGCCCTTGCCGGACAGCGCGATGTCGATGTCGAAGTCGCCGTCGAAGTCGAACATCGTGACGTCCTGCGCGTTGTACAGGTCGGCCGGCATGTTCGTGGCGGTCGCGTCGGTGAAGACGCCGTTGCCGTCGTTCAGGTAGAGCCGCGCCTGGCGCTGGAGGCCGCCGAAGGTCGCGCCGTCCGTGAAGCAGACGTCGAGGTCGCCGTCGTCGTCCACGTCGCCCGCGGCGACGCAGAAGGAGGCCATGGGCAGGTTCGGGATGCGCGCCGCCGACTGGTCGGCGAACACGCCCTCGGTGCCGCCCTGCAGGCCGCCCAGGTTGATGAGCATGCGCGGGAGCTGCGTCGGCGTGCCGGCCGGGCCCTCGGGCGCGTACATGAGGTCGAGGTCGCCGTCGTTGTCGAAGTCCTCGGCGATGACCATCTTCGCGTTTAAGTTCGCGACGTTGAGCGCGCCGTGCGCCTCGGTGAACACACCGGACCCGTTGTTGCGGTAGAAGTGCTGCGGGAGCGCACCGCCGGCGCCGTAGCCCTGGCCGTTCGCGAAGAGGATGTCCAGGTCGCCGTCGCCGTCAAGGTCGGCGATCTCCACGCCGTCCGTCCACAGGGACTGGGCGGGGAGCGCGCCGGCGTCGTACGTGATCTGCTGCGCGGTCACGGGGACGGCGAGCCACGCGAGGGCCGCCACGGACGTCAGGATGCGATGCGACATGGAGTGTCCTTGAAGGGATCGGAGGGGGGAGAGGGACGTCGCGCCGACGAGGCCTGCCTGCCGAGGATGGGCCTGCCGGGCACACGTCCACCACGGGCCTGCTCGGGCGGACGGCGGGTTCAGTATTCCGTGAGAACCGGATTCCGACAAGGGCCGGATCCGCGCGGAATCGAGGTCCCCGCCGGAGGCCGCCTCAGTCGAGGCGCAGCACCTGGAGCGGCTCGTACGGGCTCTCCGGTCCCACCGGGATGGCGCCGAGCTCCTCGTACTCCGGGTACTCCGCGAGGATGTCCGCGCCGTCGATGTAGAGATCGAAGGCGACGACCGCCCCGCTGCCGTAGAGGATGTTGGTCGTCACCGCGTGGTTCGGGCCGAACTCGTGGTCGTCCGCGGCGAGCACCTCGTCGCCCAGGTCGGAGCCGCGGATCGGGTAGGCCCCCACGTCGCGCCCGGCGTACGAGATGCTGTCCGACGTGATCTGCTCCCAGTCCTCGTAGGAGGAGCCGATCGACCTGTCGGGTCCCAGGTCGTTCCGGTCGTCCGTGCCGGGGCACAGGAAGATCTCGGCGTCCCGGCCCGTGACCTCCCGGTGCCGGTGCAGCGTGAGCAGGAACCGGATGCCGCCGTCCGCGGGCCAGCGGCCCTTGTTGCGGATGTTCTTGTAGCTGAGCAGCGCCTGGCCGATCTGGTCCAGGTTGTTCTGGCACTTCACGACGCGGCCGTTCTCCATGGCGCCGCGGATCGCGCTGTACCCGAACGTCATGAGCAGCCCGATGAGGGTGATGACGACGAGGATCTCGACGAGGGAGAAGCCGGCGTCCGCCCGCCTCCCTCGCCGCGATGCCCGGTACCGCCTCCCCATCAGGCCTTCGCGGTCGCCCGCTTCTTGCCCCCGCGAGCCTTCGCGGCGTCCGCCTTGAGCTTGGCCGCCTTGTCCGTCTTCTCCCAGGTGAAGGAGGCGCCGGAGCGGCCGAAGTGGCCGTGGGCCGCCGTGGGCGAGTAGCGGGGCTTCTTGAGGTCGAGCATCTTCACGATGCCCGCGGGACGCAGGTCGAAGTGCTTTTCCACCAACCCGACGAGGGTCTCCTCGGGGAGCGACCCGGTGCCGAAGGTGTCGACGCGGATGGAGACGGGCTCGGCGACGCCGATCGCGTAGGCGAGCTGGACCTCGCAGCGATCGGCGAGACCGGCCGCGACGATGTTCTTGGCCACGTAGCGGGCCGCGTAGGCCGCGCTGCGGTCCACCTTGCTGGGGTCCTTGCCGCTGAACGCGCCGCCGCCGTGACGGCCCATGCCGCCGTAGGTGTCGACGATGATCTTGCGGCCGGTGAGGCCGCAGTCGCCGTGCGGGCCGCCCACGACGAAGCGCCCCGTGGGGTTGATGTGGAACTTCGTCCGGGCGTCGATGTACTTCGCCGGGACGACGTCCTTGATCATCGCGACCATGTCCTTCTTGATGCGCGCGTGGGTCGCGTCCGGGTCGTGCTGCGTGGAGATGACGACCGCGTCGACGCGCTTCGGCTTGTCGTCGTGGTACTCGACCGTGACCTGGCTCTTCGCGTCGGGGCGCAGGTACTTGATCTTGCCCGTCTCGCGCAGCTTGGCGATGCGCGCCATGAGCCGGTGCGACAGGTCGATCGGCAGCGGCATGAGCGACGGCGTCTCGCGGCACGCGTAGCCGAACATCATGCCCTGGTCGCCGGCGCCCTGCTCCTTGTGGAGGCCCTTGCCCGCGGTGACGCCCTGCGAGATGTCGGGCGACTGCCGGTCGATGGTCACCATGACGGCGCACGTGTCGCCGTTGATGCCGTAGTCGTCGTCGGTGTAGCCGATGCGCTTGATCGTCTCGCGCGCGACCTTCGAGTAGTCGACGATGGTCTTGGTCGTGATCTCGCCGCTGACGACGCAGAGGCCGGTCGTCACGAGCGTCTCGCAGGCCACGCGGGAGTTCGGATCACCCTTGAGGCAGGCGTCGAGGATCGCGTCGCTCACCTGGTCCGCCACCTTGTCCGGGTGGCCCATGGAGACGGATTCTGACGTGAAGAGGACCTTCCGGGTCATGGCGAGGGGGCTCCTGTGCGAGGGCCTGTCGGGGCGGCGTCCGCGGCGTTTCCGCCGCCGGGGAAGCCGCCCAATGTAGCGGATTCGTCGGGCCGTTCCAGCGGGGACCCCGGCAGGAGGCCGTGCGCCGACAGCAACCGGAGGTCGGCGTCGGTCGCGCCCTGGAGGCCGGCGAGCGCGCGCCGCGCCGCCGCGCCCATGCGTTCCCGGAGCCCCGCGTCGCCGAGCAGCCGGGCGAAGGCGTCGCCGAGCGCGGCCTCGTCCGCGACGACCTCGAGCCCCCCGGCGGCCGCCAGGATGTCGGCCTCCCGACGGCAGGTCTCGAGGTACGGGCCGACGAGCACGGGGCGCCCCGCGGCGGCGGGCTCGAGCACGTTGTGACCGCCCACCGGGGTGAGCGACCCGCCCAGGAACACGACGTCGGCCAGCGCGAAGAAGGTCTCGAGCTCCCCCATCGTGTCGACGACGAGCACGGTCCCGGGGTCGCGGCCGGGGGGGCACTCGGAGCGCGCGACCCAGGAGACGCCGAGCTTGCGGAGCAGCCGACCGATGTCCTTGAGGCGGTCGAGGTGGCGCGGCACGAGCACGAGGTGCGCGGCCTCCCCGCCCCCGGCGGCGAGCCAGGCGCGGACCGCGGGGCCGTCCTCGCCGTCGTGGGTGCTGCCCGCGACGAGCACCGGCCGCCCGTCGTCCAGCCCGAGCCCCTCGCCGAGCGCGCGCGCCGCCTCCCGGTCGACCGCGCCCACGAGGTCGTGCTTGAGGTTGCCCGTCACGTGGATGCGATCGCGCGGCACGCCCAGCCGGGCGATGCGGTCGGCGTAGGTCTCGTCCTGCGCGGCGACGAGGTCGATGCGGTCGAACTCGGGCAGCCACCAGCTGAGGCGCCGGTAGCCGCGGAAGGACGACTCGCTCACGCGGCCGTTCACGATGACCTGCGGGACGCCCGCCTCGTCGATGCAGCGCAGGAAGGCCGGCCAGACCTCGAGCTCGAGGAGCACGAGCAGGCGCGGGTCGACGCGACGCACGGTCCGGCGCACGACCCACGGGAGGTCGAGCGGCGCCGCGAAGACGCAGAGGTCCGGGAAGAGGCGGCGCGCGGTCTCCTGTCCCGTGAGCGTGCCCGTGCTCAGCACGAGCGGGACGTCGGGGAAGCGCTCGCGCAGCGCGCGGACGAGCGGGCGGCTCGCCTTGACCTCCCCCACGGAGACGGCGTGCACCCAGATGGGCCGGCCCGCGGGGAAGCGGACGGCGCGGTCACCGAGGCGGCGGCGGATCCACGCGCCGTGCCCGCGGTCGCGCAGGACGCGCACCGCGAGCGGGGCGAGGGCGACGAGGCAGGCGAGGTGGACGACGAGCGCGTAGGCGGCGTGCGCGAGGGCGACTCGCGGCGCCGAACGAGCGGTCGTCACGCGTCGTACTTCGGGTAGCAGCAGCGCTTGTACTTCTTGCCGCTCCCGCAGGGGCACGGATCGTTGCGTCCGACGCGGTCACCGTCCCGCTTGATGGGCTGGGTCGGACCCCGGGCGCCGGCCTGCGCGGCGGCGCGCTGGCGGCCGCGCTGCATGGCGGCCATGGCGTTCGGGTCCACGGCGATGCGGCGCGGTCCCGCAGCGCCCGCCTGGGCCTGCGCCTGCGCGCGCGGGTCGACGGTGCGGCCCTTCTGCCGCGCCTCGAGCCGGCGGTCGAGCGCCTCGCGGTCCTCCTGCTTGACCTCGAGCCGGAAGAAGAGGCTCGTGACCTCCTCCGCGATCGCCGCGAGCAGCAGCTGGAACTTCTCGTAGCCCTCGCGCTTGTACTCGACCTTCGGGTCGACCTGCGCGTAGCTGCGCAGCCCGATGCCCTGCTTGAGCGCGTCCATCGCGCGGAGGTGGTCCTTCCAGCGCGAGTCGATCGTGTTGAGCAGCAGGAAGCGCTCGAGCATGCGCATGCGCTCGGCGCCCATGGCCTCCTCGCGCTCGCCGTAGCGCTCCCCGAGCCGCGACATGATGACGTCGACCGTCTCGGCCGGCTCCTCCTTGCCGCCGAGCTCGTCCGTCTCGAAGGGCGTGTTGAAGCGCGTCTGGAGCTCGCCCTGCATCCCCTCGACGTCGGGCTCCTCCTTCTCGGGCCAGCGGCTCTCGACGATGTGCGTCGCGATCTCGTTGCACATGTCGAGCACGACCTCCTTGAGGTCGGAGCCCTCGAGGACCTCCTGGCGCTTCCCGTAGATGGTCTTGCGCTGGGTGTCCATGACCTCGTCGTACTCGAGGAGGCTCTTGCGGATCTCGAAGTTGCGCGCCTCGACGCGCTTCTGCGCCTTCTCGATGCCGCGGCTCACCATGCCGCTCTGGATCTCCTGGCCCTCGGTCATGCCGAGCTTCTCGAGCAGCCCGGAGACCCACTCGCGCGCGAAGATGCGCATGAGGTCGTCTTCGAGCGACAGGTAGAAGCGCGTCGTGCCGGGGTCGCCCTGGCGACCGGACCGTCCGCGGAGCTGGTTGTCGATGCGGCGCGACTCGTGGCGCTCGGTGCCGAGCACGTAGAGGCCGCCGAGCTCGAGCACCTCGTCGTGCTCGGCCTTCGTGCGCGCCTTGAGGTCGGCGCGCACCTGCTCGACGTCGGCGTCCGGGTGGAGCGCCATGTGCTTCGCGACGAGGCCCTCGGCGTTGCCGCCCAGCACGATGTCCGTGCCGCGGCCCGCCATGTTCGTCGCGACGGTCACCGAGCCCTTGGCGCCGGCCTGCGCGACGATCTCCGCCTCCCGCGCGTGGTTCTTCGCGTTGAGGACGTCGTGCGGGACGCCGCGCCGCTTGAGGATGCCCGAGAGGTGCTCGCTGTGCTCGATGGTCGTCGTGCCGACGAGCATGGGCTGGCCGGTCCTGTTCACGGCCTCGATCTCGTCCGCGATGGCCTTCCACTTCTCCTTGGCCGTGCGGTAGATGACGTCCTGGTCGTCGAGGCGCGCGATGGGCTTGTTCGTGGGCACCGCGACGACGTCGAGGTCGTAGATCTTCGAGAACTCGGCGGCCTCCGTGAGGGCCGTGCCGGTCATGCCGGCGATCTTGCCGTAGAGCCGGAAGTAGTTCTGGAAGGTGATCGTCGCGAGGGTCTGGAGCTCCTCGCGGATGCGCAGGCCCTCCTTGGCCTCGACCGCCTGGTGCAGGCCGTCCGACCAGCGGCGTCCCGGCATGAGGCGACCGGTGAAGTCGTCGACGATGACGATCTCCGGGCCCTGGTCGCCGTCGTGGACGACGTACTCCTTGTCGCGGCTGTAGAGGTTGTGCGCCTTCAGCGACTGCTCGAGGTGGTGCGGCCACTCCATGTGCTCGGCGTCGTAGAAGGACTCGACGCCCGCGAGCTCCTGCGCGCGCTCGATGCCCTCCTCGGTGAGCACGACCTGCCGCTCCTTCTCCTTGACCTCGAAGTGCTCGGGCGCCTTGAGCTGGCGCGCGACGCGGTCGGCCTGCTGGTAGAGCTGGTTCGACCCCTCGGGGATGCCGGAGATGATGAGCGGCGTCCGCGCCTCGTCGATGAGGATCGAGTCGACCTCGTCGATGATCGCGAAGTTGAGGTGCGCCTGGACCTGGTCCTCGACGCGCGTCTTCATGTTGTCGCGCAGGTAGTCGAAGCCGAACTCGTTGTTCGTGCCGAAGGTCACGTCGCAGGCGTACTTCTCCTGGCGCGTGGCCGGGTCCATCTGGCCCTGGATGGCGCCCGTCGTCATGCCGAGCGACTCGTACACCGGCGCCATCCACTCGCAGTCGCGGCGCGCGAGGTAGTCGTTCACCGTGATGATGAAGACGCCCTTCTCCTCGAGCGCGTTGAGGTAGGCGGGGCCGACGGCCATGAGCGTCTTGCCTTCGCCGGTGGCCATCTCGGCGATCTTGCCCTGGTGCAGGACGATGCCGCCGAGCATCTGCACGTCGTACGGCCGCAGCCCGAGCGTGCGGTGGGCCGCCTCGCGCACGACCGCGAAGGCCTCGGGCAGCAGGTCGTCGAGGGTCTCGCCCCCCGCCAGCCGCTCCTTGAACTCCGCCGTCTTCGCCTTGAGCGCCGCGTCGTCGAGCTTCGCGACGTCGTCTCCCAGCGCGTTGATCTTCTCCACGAGCGGCCAGAGCGTCTTGAGGACCCGCTCGTTGCGGTCACCGAAGACGGTCTTGAGGATCTTGGCGAGGGCCATGTCGGGGTGGTTCCGGGGTCGGACTGCGGCAGGGTGCGGGCTTGTGGATCAACGTGTCCCCGCGCGATCGTGCCCCCGCGGGACGCCGATCGCAAGTCAGGACGGCGTTCGGGGCGGCAGCATGTGCTCGATCATCGAGAAGAGGAGCTCCATCCGGAAGGGCTTCACGAGGAAGCCGTCGGCCGCGTCGAGCTGCTGCAGCGTGAGCGCGCCGGCCGTGGCGATGAGCACCGGGATGTCGCGGGTCTCCGGCCGCGACTTGAGCACCCGGCAGGCCTCGAAGCCGTTGAGGTGCTTCATCTCGTTGTCCATGAGGATGAGGTCGTGGAGGCGCGGGTCCGCGACCTCGACGGCGTCGCGCCCGTCCATGAGCGTCGTGACGGCGTAGCCGCGCGCCTCGAGGAGCATGGAGAGCGTCTTGGCGATGCACTCGTCGTCGTCGACCACGAGGATCGTCTGGCCGTTCGGCTCGTTGCGCCGCGTCGGCCGCGTCTCGACGAGCCCCTTGAGGTGCCCGGACGTCGGCAGGTGCGCCTCGCCCCAGGCCCACTCGACGCGGCTCTTGACCTCGAGGTTGTAGCGCTTGAGCGACTCGAACTCGGTGCGCTCCTCGCCCTCGAGCTCGAACATCTGGTCGTGCGTGTCGACCTCGAAGAAGTACTCGTCCTGGACGAGGTGCTCCTGGAGCACGAGCTTCATGAACGGGTAGCGCGGGTTGCCGAGGCGCAGCGTGTAGCAGTGCACGACCGCGTCGCCGGCGCGGCGCGACTCGTCGACGAGCGCGCCGAGCGCGACGTCGACGGGCTCCTCGTCACGGCCGGGGAGCTCGGGCGCCTCCGGGGTGTCGCCGTTCCACGCCTCGCGCCGGTAGATCCCGATGGCCTGCCGCAGGAGGCCCACCGTCATCGCCTCCAGCCGCATGCGTCAGGGCGCCTTCAGGCTCGCGATCTGCTCCTGGACGGACCGGCGCCCCGCGCTCGCGAGGCGCTCGCGCAGCTCGCCGACGACGCGGGCGACGACGTCCGGGGTCTTGTAGTGCGCCGTGCCGATCTGCACGGCCGTCGCGCCGACGGTGAGGAACTCGAGCGCGTCGTCGACGGAGACGATGCCGCCGATGCCGACGATCGGGATGTCGACCGCGCGCTTCACCTCGAGGCACATGCGCAGCGCGATGGGCTTCACGGCCGGCCCGGAGAGCCCGCCGATCACCGTGCCCAGCCCGGGCTTCCCGGTGCGCCAGTCGACGGACATGCCGAGCACCGTGTTGATGAGCGACACGGCGTGCGCGCCGGCGTCCTTGGCCGCCTGCGCGATGGACGCGACGTCCGTCACGTTCGGCGAGAGCTTCGTGATGATCGGCAGGTCGGTCACGTCGACGACGCTCTTCACGAGGCCCCGCACGATCTCCGGGTCGCGCGCGAACGGCAGGTTGCCGTCCTCGACGTTGGGGCAGGAGATGTTGAGCTCGAGCGCGTCGATGCCCGGCAGGCCGTCGAGCCGCTCCGCGAGCTCCGCGAACTCGTCCGAGCAGCCGCCGGCGATGTTCACGACGAGGCAGCGCGCCTTGCCGGCGAGCCGCGGGAGCGTCTTCGCCACGAAGGCGTCGATGCCCTTGTTCGGCAGGCCGATGCTGTTGAGCAGCCCCGACGGCGTCTCGGAGAGCCGCGGCATCGGGTTCCCCTTGCGCGGCTTCTTGGTGATCGTCTTCACGACGATCGCGCCCGCGACGGAGAGGTCGTAGAACGGCTCCATCTCGAGGCCGAGGCCGGCCGTGCCGGAGGCGGTCATGACCGGGTTCGCGAGCTCGAGCGGTCCGAGGCGCACGGACAGGTCGACGTCCTCGGGGCGGACCGGGTCCGCGGGGGTCGTGGGCTTCGTCTCGCGACTCACCGCGGGCGGCATGGCGTCGGGGCTCCGGGGGCCGGGGAGCCCGTCATGATAGCGGAGCGGCCCGGTCCGGACGCCCCGCGGATCCGGAGTCCCCGGCCTCGGCGGCCGCCGCCGCGTCCGCGGGCTTGTCGCGCAGCAGCCCGATGGCGAGCAGCCCCACCCCGACGCAGATCGCGCTGTCCGCGATGTTGAACACCGGGAACGGGTCGAAGGGCGCGAAGTCGAAGTCGAAGAGCAGGAAGTCGCGGACCATCCCGAAGGCGAAGCCGTCGTAGATGTTCCCGACCGCGCCGCCCAGCACGAGCCCCAGCGCGAGGAGCAGGAGGCGCGAGCGCGCGGGTGTCCCGAGGATCATGGCGAACACGACGACCGCGGCCACGACGCGCATCATGCGCAGGCCCAGGAGCACGAGGTCGTCGTGGTCCTGGAGCACGCCCCACATCATGCCGCGGTTCCAGACCTTCGTGAGGCCGAACCACTCGCCGGCGACCCACTCGACGCGCCCCTCCGCGAGCGGGCTGAAGAGGGCCTCCTTGGTCCAGAGGTCGGCGGCCGTCACGACGAGGGCCAGGAGCAGCCAGACGCCCTTGCCGCGCAACGTCCGGCCCTCCCCCGCCGGGGCCGCTCCCGTGCTCGTGCTCGTACTCGTACTCGTCGTGGGACCCCCGGCCATGCCTAGAAGGTGCCCTCCTGCTTCTCCTGGCACGGCACGCACGTCGTCGCGAACGGCAGCGCGTCGAGGCGCGCGAGCGGGATGGCCTCCTCGCACTCGGCGCAGAGGCCGTAGGTGCCGGCGTCCATGTGCGCGAGCGCGGTGTCGATCTGGCGCAGCGTGCGGGAGTCGTGCTCCATGAGGCCGAGCGTGAGGTTGCGCTCGTAGGCGTCGCTGCCGTGGTCGGCCACGCTCTCCGTGTCGACGTCGGGGTCGGCGGCGCGCAGGGCCTCGTCACCCATGAGGTTGAGGTCGGCCGCGAGCCGCAGCCGCCGGTCGATGAGCGCCTTGCGCATGGGGCGGAGCTGGGTCTTCGTGTACGGCGACTTGAGCTTGCGCTTGCGCTTCGGCTTCTCCTCCTCGGCCGCCTCGACCTTCTTGGCCGCCTTGGTCGTCGCGCGCGGCTTCGCCTTGGACGGGCCCGTCTTGCGGGCGGTCGACCGGGACGTCGTCTTCGCGGCGGGCGCCTTCTTCGCGGCGGCCTTGGCCTTCGGGCGGGCCTTCGGCTTCGCCTTGGAGGCGGTCTTCGAGGCGGCCTTCGAGGCGGTCTTCCCGGAGATCTTGCGGGCGGTCGCCTTCTTGCTCGCGGTCGCCTTGGACGCGGTCTTGCGGCTCGTCGACTTCGGGGTCTTCCGGGACGTCTTCTTGGCGGTCGCCTTCCGCGAGGCGGTCTTCCTGGGCGCCTTCTTGGCCGTCGCCTTCTTCGAGGTCGCCTTCCGGGCGGTGGCCTTGCGCGCCGTGGCGGTCCGGCTCGTGGTCTTCTTGCGGGACGTGGCCGACGTCGCCTTCTTCGCGGTCTTCTTGCGCGAGGCGGACTTCCGGGCGGTCGACGTGCGGGACGACTTCGAGGCGGTCTTGCGAGCCGTCTTGCCGGCGGTCTTCCGGCGGGTCCTGCTGGTCGTCTTCTTCTGGGTGGCCATGGTTCCCCGAGACTCCGGCGGACGGCGGGTGTCGCGCGGCGCGAGGCGTGCCCGGCGCCCGGACCCCCGCGGGTCCACGTCACCGGTTCCACGCGACCGGCTCACGACCCCGGCGTCCACCGTCCGCACCCACCGGGCCATCGGGACGCTCCGGGGAGCCGGGCGGGTCGCCGAGGGGGCTCGGCTGCCGCGCCCCCGGGGCCGGGTGACCTCTCCGTTCCGAACGGTCGGGTCGGTCCAGGGCGCCGGGGTCGCGTCGGGATCCGCTAAGCTGCGTCGGAGACGACGGATAGACCGGTAGGGAGGTGGCCGGAGTGGGCCGCAACATAGCGTCCGGGACCCCGAATGCAACCGCAAAGGCCCATGCGGCCTGGATCCGGGCCTGGCTGGCGCAGCTCGGCTCCGAGGCCGGCCTCGCGGCGCACACCCTCGCGGCGTACCGCCGCGACCTCGAGATCTTCGCGGCCTGGTGCGCGGCGCTCGGCGTGCCCCCCGAGGACGTGACCGGGCCGGTCATCCTCGACTTCCTGGCGGCCGACCGGGAGGGCCGGACGGGGGTCGATCGGCGGCGCCGCGGGCCCGACGACCGGGAGACGCCGAGCGCCCCGAGCACCCGGGCCCGTCGGCTCGCCTCTCTCCGGGGGCTCTTCCGCTTCGCGCTCGCGGAGGGCTGGATCGAGGAGGACCCCTGCGCCGACCTCGCGACGCCGCGTCGCGGCCGCCGGCTCCCCCGCCTGCTCGACGCGGACCAGGTCGAGCGCCTGCTCGAGGCGCCGGACCCCGAGCGGCCGCTGGGTCTCCGCGACCGGGCGATCCTCGAGGTGCTCTACGCGACGGGCGCGCGCGTCTCCGAGGTCGCGGGCCTCGTGCTCGACAGCCTGCTCGACGAGCGCCGCGTCCTCCGCTGCGAGGGCAAGCGCGACAAGCACCGGCTCGTCCCGCTCGGGCGACGCGCGCAGGAGGCCGTCGCCGCGTGGCTCGAGGACGAGCGCCCGGCGCTCGCGACGCGCGGCGCGGCGACGGGCGGCGCGCCGCCGTGGCTCTTCCTCTCGCGGAACGGGCGGCAGCTCTCGCGCAGCCGGCTGCTCGGCATCGTGCGCGACCACGCCGTCGCGCAGGGGCTGCCGCCGATCACGCCCCACGTCCTGCGGCACTCCTTCGCGACGCACCTCCTCGAGCACGGCGCCGACCTGCGCGCCGTCCAGGAGATGCTCGGCCACAGCGACATCGGGACGACGGAGATCTACACCCACGTCGACCGCAAGCGCCTCAAGGACGTCCACCGGAACTTCCACCCGCGCGGATGAGCGCGGCGTCGCCGGTCACTCCCCCGTGCGCTCGAGGTGGTCGAGGATGTCGCGGGCCAGCGCGGGGCTCACGCCCTGGATGCCGGCGACCTGCTCGACGGTCGCGCGCGCGAGCCCGCGCGTCCCGCCGAACGCCTGGAGCAGGCGCTTCTTGAGCACGGGGCCCACGCCGGGCACGTCGTCGAGGCGCGAGCGCAGGCTCTCCTTGCTGCGTGCCTTGCGGTGGTGCCCGATGGCGAAGCGGTGCGCCTCGTCGCGCAGCCGCTGGAGCAGGTACTCCTCGGGCGAGCGTCCCGCGAGCACGAGCGGCTCCTCGCGCCCGGGACGGAACACGCGCTCTTCCTCGCCCTCGTCGAGGGTGAGCGCGCGGCCGCGGCGCGCGCCCTTCGCGAGGGAGGCGAGGGGCAGGTCGGCGTGCCCCGTCTCCTCCGCGACCTCCATCGCGACGGCGAGGTGCCCCTTGCCGCCGTCGACGACGAGCAGGTCGGGCAGCGGGTCGGCGTCCGCGCGCTTGAAGCGCCGCGTGAGGACCTCCTTCATCGAGGCGTAGTCGTCCTGGCCCTCGACGGTCTTCATGCGGTAGTGGCGGTAGCGCGAGCGGTCGGGCTCGCCGTGCCGGAAGACGACGCGCGACGCGACGACGGCGGTGCGCCCCGTGTTCGAGATGTCGTAGCACTCGATGGTCTCGGGCACGCGCGGCAGGGCGAGCCGGTCGGCGAGCGCCTCGAGCAGTCGGCGCTGGTGACCGCGCTGCTCCACCGCGACGACGAGCGCGTCCTTCGCGTTGCGTCGCGCGAGCTGGAGGAGCTTCTCGCGCGGGCCGCGGCGCGGCACGGCGAGGCGCACCTTCGTGCCGCGGCTGTCGCCGAGGAAGTCGGCGAGGCCCTCGGCGTCCGGGACCTCGGACGGCAGGAGCACCTCGCGCGGGACGGGCCGCGCGTCGCCGTAGAACTCGAGCAGGAAGCCCGAGAGCAGCTCGCCGTCGGGCAGCTCCGACTCGAGCGTGTGGTGCGCCGTCGAGACGAGCGCCCCCCGCCGGAACGCGAGCACGGCGACCTCGACGAGCTCGCCCGCGCGACGCAGCCCCACGACGTCCGCCTCCTCGACGCCGATGTTCTCGACCTGCTGGTGCGCGGTCGTCGCGCGCAGGTAGCGGATCGCGTCCCGGTGGCGCGCGGCGGCCTCGTAGCGCAGGTCGCCGGCGGCCGCGGTCATCTGCTCCTCGAGGCGCGCGACGGCCGACTCGCAGTCGCCGGTCAGCACCCCCACCGCCTCCGCGACGAGCCCCGCGTACTCCTCCTCGTCGACGAAGCCGACGCACGGCGCGCAGCAGCGCTCCATCTCGTACTTGAGGCACGGGCGCGTGCGTCCCGCGAACTCGCGGTCCGTGCAGTCGCGCAGCGGGATGATGCCGCCGAGCATGCGTAGCGTGCGGCGCAGCGCGCCCGCGTTCGCGAAGGGGCCGTGGAAGCTCACGTCCGCGGCGGCCTTCTTCTTCGGGCGTCGCGCGAGCGCGAGCGCCGGGAACGGGTGGCTCCGGTCGACGCGCACGTAGAGGAAGTCCTTGTCGTCGCGCAGCTTGACGTTGTAGGGCGGCTTGTGCCGCTTGACGAGCTTGTTCTCGAGCAGGAACGCCGCCGTCTCGCTCTCCGTGCTGACGAAGTCGATGTCGTGCACGTAGCGCGACACGAAGCGCACGGCGCGCCGGCCGTCGCCGCTCGCGTTGAAGTAGCTGCGGACGCGCGCGCGGAGGTTGCGGGCCTTGCCGACGTACGCCACCTGCCCGCCGACGTCGAGGAACAGGTACACGCCCGGCCCCTCGGGCAGGCGCTTGACCCGCTCGAGGAGGCGCTCGCGACGCGCGGCCCGGGTCTCGCTCACCGGTACCGCAGCTCCAGCCGCTCGAGCGCCGTCATCTCGTCGCGCAGCTTCGCGGCCTTCTCGAACTCGAGCGCCTCCGCCGCCGCGAGCATCGCCTTGCGCGTCTTCTCGATGTGCGCGCGCACGTTGCCCGGGTTGACCGCCTCGAGGTCGAGGCCCGCCTCCTGCGCGAGCTCCTCCTCGGCGACGGCGAGGCTGCGGTCCACGGCGCGCGTCGTGCTCGTCGGCACGATGCCGTGCTCCTCGTTGTAGGCCTGCTGGATCGCGCGCCGACGCTCCGCCTCGTCGAGGGCCTGGCGCATGGCGTCCGTCTCGGTCTCGGCGTAGAAGATCACGCGGCCGTTCACGTTGCGCGCCGCGCGCCCCATCGTCTGGATGAGGCTCGTCGCCGAGCGCAGGAAGCCCGTCTTGTCGGCGTCGAGCACGGCGACGAGCGCGACCTCCGGGAGGTCGAGGCCCTCGCGCAGCAGGTTGATGCCGACGAGCACGTCGAACTCGCCGAGCCGCAGGCCGCGGATGATCTCCACGCGCTCGATGCTGTCGATGTCGCTGTGCATGTACTTCACGCGGATGCCCAGGGACGCGTAGTGGTCCGTGAGCTCCTCCGCCATGCGCTTCGTGAGCGTCGTGACGAGCACGCGCTCGCCGTTCGCGCGCACCGCCTCGATCTCGCTGTGCAGGTCGTCGACCTGGCCGCGCGCGGGCCGCACCGAGACCACCGGGTCGACGAGCCCCGTGGGCCGGATGATCTGCTCGACGAGCCGGCCGCCGCTCGCGCGGATCTCCCGCTCGTCGGGCGTCGCCGAGACGTAGAGCACCTTGTCGAGCAGCGCGTCGAACTCCTCGAAGCCGAGCGGCCGGTTGTCCACCGCCGACGGCAGGCGGAAGCCGTGCTCGACGAGCGTGCTCTTGCGCGAGAAGTCGCCGCGCCGCATGGCCCCCACCTGCGGCAGCGTCTGGTGGCTCTCGTCCACGATGACCAGGAAGTCGTCCGGGAAGTAGTGGATGAGCGTCGCCGGCGCCTCCCCCGGCGCGCGCCCGTCGAGGTGGCGGCTGTAGTTCTCGATGCCCGAGCACATGCCGCTCTCCTCCAACAGCTCGAGGTCGAAGCGCGTCCGCTGCTCCAGCCGCTGGGCCTCCAGGAGCATTGCCTTGCCGCGCAGCGTGAGCAGGTGCTGCTCGAGCTCGTCCCGGATGCCGTCGATGGCGGTCGCCAGCCGTTCCTTGGGGGTGATGTAGTGGCTCGCCGGGTAGATCGCCGCCGACTCGCGGTCCTCGAGGACCTCGCCGCGCAGCGGGTCGACGACGGCGATCGTCTCGACCTCGTCGTCGAAGAACTCGACGCGGACCACGCGGTCCTCCTCGTAGACCGGGAAGATCTCCACGACGTCGCCGCGCACGCGGAAGGTGCCGTTGCGGAACTCGAGGCCCGCCCGCTGGTAGCCGACCCCGGCCAGCTCGCGCAGGAGGTCGTCCCGGTCGACGGTCATGCCCTTCCGCAGCTCGACGCGCAGCCCCTCGTAGTACTCGGGCGAGCCGAGGCCGTAGATGCAGCTCACCGAGGCGACGATGAGCACGTCCCGCCGCTCGAGCAGCGACCGGGTCGCGCTGTTCCGGAGGCGCTCGATCCTTTCATTGATGAACGCCTCCTTCTCGATGTAGGTGTCCGTCCTCGCGACGTAGGCCTCGGGCTGGTAGTAGTCGTAGTAGGAGACGAAGTACTCGACGGCGTTGTGCGGGAAGAGCGTCGTGAACTCGTCGTAGAGCTGGGCGGCCAACGTCTTGTTGTGCGCGAGCACGAGCGTCGGACGCTGGAGTCCCTGCACGACGTGCGCCATGGTGAACGTCTTGCCCGACCCCGTCACACCGCGGAGCACCTGACGCCGATGTCCGGAACGGAACCCGTCCACGAGCGCGCCGATGGCGTTCGGCTGGTCGCCGCGCGGCAGGAAGTCGGTCTCGAGTCGGAACGCGGTGGACATGGTGAGCGGGGATCCGGGTGCGACCCGCGGCGGCCGGCCCGGTTACCCGGGGCGCGACCGGCGGATACGGGCGACGTGGACCGGGACTCTAACCCGCGCGCACCCGTCGGTCTGAGCGCGCGTCGCGGGGCGCGCGGCGCGGGGGCACGGATCGGACGACGGAGGAGGCGCATGGGCGACGACGGTGGCGGACGACGGGGCGCGCTGACCGCGCTCGTCCTGGCGGCGACCCTGCTGCTCGCGACCCCCGCGGCGCGCGCCGAGGAGCCCGGCGCCGAGGACTGGAGCCTCTCGAGTACGGTCGTGAAGGCCCTGCGCGACGGCGACACCCGCACGCTCGCCCAGCTCGTCGACTTCCCGCTGCGCTCCGCCGAGGGCATGGCGCGCGGGCGCGACCGCGTCGCCTGGGACGACCTCGACGAGCTCGGCCGCCTGCTCGCCACCAAGGAGCTCACCGAGGCCTGGCTCGACGAGCAGCCGCGCTTCTTCGAGAGCGCGACGCTCTACAACCTGCGTGTCCTCGACGACCCGGACGCCGGCTGGGGCCCCGTCCCGCGGCGCCGCGTCCTCCAGGTCGTCGCGAAGGCGAGCCGCACCGGGGAGCTCACGGACCTCGTCGTCGTCGCGACGCCGGACGGCCGGCTGCTCGACCTGCTCGTCGGCGAGCCCTACGTCGCGGACCACAACCCGCTCGGTCCCGAGGGGCTCCAGCCCGAGGGCCGCCCCGAACTCGATGAACTCACGGTGCGCTGGCCGGACGCCGTCGACGCCTACGACCGCGAGGCCGTCGAGGAGCTCGTCGACGAACTGCTCGTCGCGGACCGCCTGCGCGAGCAGCGCGCGATCACCGAGACGCTGCACCGCAGCCCGCGCGCCGCGGTCGCGGCGCTCCTCGAGCGCGTCCTCGTCATGGACGAGTCGAGCGCTCCCGACGCGGTCGCGCAGGCCGCGCTCATGCAGGCGCTCGAGACGATCACCGGCCGCGGCACGTCGTTCTCCGCGGTGGCGGCCTTCGACGAGGACGAGGGCGCGTGGCGCGCGGCGAACCGCTCCGAGCTCGCGTCCTGGGTGCGCTGGCACCGGCGGCACGGCGCGACCTTCCAGCCGGCGGCCGTCGAGAACCCGGTGCTCCCGACCCACGGCGAGCGGCCCGTCGCGCGCAGCGGCGACCCGGAGGAGGACGACGAGCCGGAGGCGGGCGACGACGGGGGGACGCCCTCGCTCCCCGGCCGACGCGGTCCGCGCGTCGCGAGCGCCCCGCGCCCGAAGGCCGCGCCGCGTCCGGCGCCCCGGCCCGCGCCGACGCCCGAGCCGGGGGAGGACGACGCCGGCGGCGACGGCGCCCCGGCCGCCGGAGGCGGCGGCCCTGGCGTGACTTTCCGGCGCCCCGACTCAGCGCCCGTCACCGCCGCGAAGCTCAGCGAGGAGGCGGCGGCGCTCGA